>NZ_JBEXXO010000048.1:0-31714 GCF_040630435.1 Streptomyces sp. NPDC005803
TGCTCCAGCGCCTGCCGGTAGGACTCGATGAGCCCGGTCTCGGCGTACGGCATGCCGAGCGCCTCGCATTGCGCCTTGACCAGGGGCTGGCTGATCAGCCGTCCCCACCGCTGCCCGGGACCGTGTGTCGGCGTACACGCGAATGTGCTCAACGGTTGGATCGTGCGTTGCCGATCCAGCCGCCGTATCGCGTGCTGGTAGTGGCATCACCGCAGCGTGGTCTCTTCGCCGATTGCCTGTTCGCGGGCGGCGGCGAGGACCAGGGCCGTGGCGGCGGCATCCTGCACTGCCACGCCGACCGACTTGTAGAGGGTGATCTGGTTCGGTGTGGTGCGTCCCGGTCTGCTGCCGGCGATGAGTTCGCCCAGTTCGGCGTGCACGTGATCGGCTGTGATGAGACCGTCGCGGATCGGCATGAGCAGGTCATTGCTGCCTGCAGGGAGCGGGGCCAGCACGGCCTGGCGTGATTCGACGCACACCAGCGCCTCGGTGACCGTGGCGTCGTCGATCTCGCGGCCGGCCGGGTTGTACCCCACAGACGTGATGTGCATTCCGGGTGCCAGCCAGGAGCGGCGGATCACGGGTTCGACGGTGTGTGTCGCCGCGGCGGCGATGTCCGCGCCGTCGAGCGCCTCGGCGTAGCTGGATACGGCCTGGACATCGCCCTCCAGTACGGCTGAGAGTTCCTCGGCCAGGGCAGCGGCTTTCGCCGGATCCCGGCCGGCGACGCGGATCTGCCGGATCGGGCGGACACGGCAGATCGCGCGGGCGTGGGACCGGGCCTGCACGCCGGTGCCGAGCACGGCCAGCACGGTCGCGTCCTCACGGGCCAGCAGTCGCGCCGACAGCGCGGAGCAGGCGCCGGTCCGCGCTGCGGTGATGGCCGTACCGTCCAGCAGCGCAGCGGGCTCGCCGGTGTCCGGGTCGAACGCCACGATCAGCGCCTGATGTGTGGGCAGCCGTCCCTCGGCGTTGTGCGGGAAGAGTGCCACCAGTTTGGTCATGAGCACCCTGGCCGACGGCAGGAAGCCAGGCATGGCCGCCAGAAATCCATCACGTTCGGGCACCAGGGCGGCGACACGGTCGGGTACCGAGGCACGGCCCGCACTGAGGTCTGCCATCGCCGGGGCCAGGGCATCAATCAGCGCGTCAATATCGAGCAGGGCCTCGACCTGCAAGCGGCCCAGAACAAGCACGACGCCTCGACCTCCTGATACCGCTCATCCGGCCAGCAACCGCACAGCCCAAGCGTTCATCGCGGCCCCCAGTGCCCCGACTGTGACACGCCGTCCTTCGTGAGCACGTTCATCCGTACGCGCCTGAGCACATCAGTGTGTACGCCGACAGAGCGAGACACTGCCCGGGACGATGGCAAGGTAGTTCCGCCGCTAGAACACGATGTTCGGTCCAGAGCCGGTGCTCGCCTCGCGAACAGGGGAGGCGGTGGTTGACCGTCCTCGGCACCACGGGTGAGGAGAATGCGGGAGCCGCGTCCGGTTTGGTGGCGATCACAGTCTCGTCCGCACTGCCGCGCCCGACATCGGTGAAACCGAGCCAGTCCAACAGCTCATCCCGTGCTGGGTGAGCGAACTGGCAGGGGCCGGCGGACACGACTGGACACGACTCGGCCGTAATGGGTCTTGACTGCGTCACGCCGCAGTGTCGCGCGCCCCACCGCACTTTGCTCGACAGCTCGCCCGTCCCCGCTGCCGACGAGATCCCACTCGGTCGGGTTATCGGCCGTGAAATGAACCGTGTCTCCATCCGGCTGCGAGCCCGTGACGTCGTAAAAGGCCTCGATGAGCAGCATAGGCATGGTCACTCCTCAGCAGTTCAACGATGCCCTAGATGCTCGGAACATGCGGCCGTGCGGTGGAGGGACGTGGGAGGTGGAATGTAGCAGCGACCGTCAGGTCGCCGACGGTCATGCGGGATCCCAGACGAGGGTCACATTGAGCCGTTGCTCCACCATGGTTATGTCGCTCATCAGGGCCCGCCGCCCGCCCGCCCTGACGCCGGCCCACAGCAGGCCGACGGCGTTGTTCGTTCCGGACTGCAGGACGACCGAACCTGAGTCGCCGCCCCGGGCGATGATCCCGTCCGGGCAGTCCGGCGGGAGGTAGAAGATGTCGAATTGGTTGACCATCGCGTACTGGTGCCCACTCGGCGGGCTGCCCCAGCTCCATGGCACTGCCAGCGCCACGCCGACAATCAGGCCGCCGGTGGGTCCGCTCTGGGAGCCGCGTTTACGGACGAACATCCCTACCGTCGGAGCCAGGGTCTGAGCGACCGCACCGAAGCCGTCGGCCATCTCGTGGGAAAACTCTCTGACGTCCCCGCCCTGAGTTACAGCTTCGTCCAGATCGAAGATGGCGGCGTCCATCTGCCGCCCCAGCCACAGCGTTCCCCCGGCTGGAGTCGGGATCGTCTGCAGCATAGGGGAGTCGAAGTCGGCCACCTTCCCCAGACTGGCGCTCAGGTCGGGGGTGGAACCGATAGGGCTCGGGGGCGCGGTGGGCTGGAAGACCCGGAGCCCGGTGTCGCCGGCGACGTGATGGCAGGTCAGGCCCACGAGAGTGTTGTCGTCGTTACGCATGACCACCGCGCCGAGTGTGCCAGAATTTTGCGGGGCCTGCTCGATCTGTATTCCGCCCATGAGAGTGTCATGTGGCCCGTTGTCTGGCGTGAACAAAGGTTCGACGGGGAACTCGACGATACACACGGGTAGGTCTGCAAGCTGCGTAGGCAGCTCGGGCACGTCCGTGGCATCGTCGACATAGACCCGCACGGCCAGTTCCTCGAAGAACTCCTCGTTTTCCTCCCGCATGCCCAACCCCACGCCGTTGACGCCTGGCAGGGCGCTCAGATCGAGGGCCGGAACCTGCAGCGCAGTGATCAGTTCTTCCGGGATCTCCATGACAGCCCTCCTGAGACGACGGGCAGCGGGACCTTGCCCAGCTATATGGGGGCGTTCGGTCAGTGCATGTCCGGCGTCGACTGTTCCCGCTGCAGCCGACCGGAGGTCTTCGGCGTCGCCTGCACCGACCCGCGGCTTCTGCCCGCGACGATGGACTCGTGGCAGTATCTAGTTGCTCTGACCCCTGGCTGTCACGCCTGGCACCCGTACTCGCGCGGGAGGGTGCGGAGCCATCGCAATGAGGGCGGTGAGGTCGACCGATATGCCGCCGTCGGCTGTGTCATAACGTTCGACGTTCGACCGGCATGCCCCTTTCCCCCGTCCTCCGTATTTCCAGCCTGGCACGTTTGCGGCAAGCCGCAAACGCAGCCGGATCGGGGATGGTTCCGTCATCGTCGGCACGGCCGATTCCGGGATCAACTGCTTCCCGCGCGAGCGGAGGTGAGCCGTCCACCCGCGCCCGCCGCCGTGCCGCCGTCAGTGAGGGCGTCCGCGCCGATCACGGGAATGACCGGCACCTCCGGGGAAGCAGGCCCGGTAATCTCGGGCCATGCCCGAGACATCGGTGGCGCACTTCTACGACGAACTGGCTGACGACTACCACCTGATCTATTCGGACTGGGATGCGAGCATCCGTCGGCAGGGGGGCATCCTGGACGCCCTGGTCGGCCAAGATCGCGCGACGGTCCTCGACTGCTCCTGCGGTATCGGCACACAGGCCATCGGCCTGGCGCTGCGCGGGCACCGGGTCACCGGGACCGACCTCAGTCCCCGAGCCGCCACCCGCGCTGCCCGTGAGGCCGCTCTCCGGAACCTGAGCCTGCGCACGGCCGCGGCCGACATGCGACGCCTCCCGTTTTCTGATGGCCGATTCGACACGGTCGTCTGCGCCGACAACTCGCTGCCTCACCTGCTGACTGAGCAGGATGTGCACGCCGCTCTGGCGGAGATGCGCCGCGTGCTGCGTCCCGACGGCCTGCTGTTGGTCAGCACACGCCACTACGACGACCTGCTGCGCGACCGCCCGGCTTCGACGCCTCCACAAGTCCACAAGAACCTCGACTGTGCCAACGGCGAAGAACGAACCGTCACCTTCCAGCTCTGGCACTGGCACGACGACGGCGAACACTACGACCTGGAGCACTTCCAAGTCCTTCCGGCAGGCGGAGAATGGCGCGTCCAGGTCCGCCTTACTACGTACTGGGCACTCGGCCGGGAACGGCTGGCCGGCCTCGCAGCCGAGGCCGGGTTTGCCGACCCCGAGTGGCGGATGCCGCAGGAGACGGGCTTCTTCCAGCCGCTGCTCGTGGCCCGCCCCGGTGAGTAGGTGACCCCATCTTTCGGCGTGGGAGGGCAGGTGTCAGCCAGCCTTGGCGGGTTTCTCAGCGCTTGCTCGGGTGCTGGCGAGGCGGGAGGAGTCGGTCCCGGTCTCGACGATGGTGCCGTTGAAGCTCAGGCGGTCGACGATGGCCGCGCAGAGGAAGCGATGGCGACGCGTTTCGCTTCATCGGCGAGGGCGGCGAGGGCGGCGAGGAACGCCCGGTGTGCACGTGAGCCTCGACGGCGAGGCGGGCCCGCTCGTGCTCGGGCTGCGGGAGTTGGCTCAGCTGTGTCTTGTGGCGTGTGACGAGTTGGGCTGGGCGGTTGTCAGTGGACTGAACAGTCTGTCGGGCTCCCCAGCACCAAACAGACCCTGGGATGGCCCTGCCCGAGGATCCGCAGCCCCGAAGCCGCCGATCGCTGGACCTGGCTTATCGCCGCTTTCACCCAGTTCCGGCTCGCTCGCCCGCCCGCTGGCGGCAGACCTCTGGCGGCCGAGGGGAAAACCGACCTCGCCCGGCAGGCTGACCCCTGCCCGCGTCCGCCGCGACTGCCGGCACCTCCGCCCGAAGGCCGCCTGTCCAGCCGGAGCACCGAAAGACGCCCGGCCCGACCCGGGACCCCCTCCTGGCCGCAGAAACGACCAGTCCGCCACCCGCTATGACGTGCACACAGTTGGCAGACCAGGCTTCGCGAAGCGGCGCACGAAGAAGTCAACGACCCCACGACCACGCCGCACGGGTTAAAGATCAAGCTGGACCACCTGAAGGTTCGGGGCGGCCTCATGTCCCAGTGAGCACTGAGCGGCGCCGTCGGCAATATGCTGTGCGGACACTTATGACCAGGGGGCAACTTGATCCAGTACCGCGCGTTTCGGACGTGGCAGGCGATGCAGAAGCGGTCGAACAACAGCATCCTGGCGCTGTCGGTGGGGGCGAATCACGCTCGGCGTGAGATGGATCAGGCACCGGATTCTGAGATCAAGGCCCGCACGCTGCTCAACGCCGTGCCGCTCACGGAGCGGCTCGATGTCACGGCCGCCGAGGCAAAGAAGATCTTCGAGTCGGCGGCGACCGACATGGCGTTTCTCGCCATACCTCAGGTCGTGGCGCTCCATATCGAGTTGTGCGTCGAGACGGTCGTTGAGTGCCGGCACTTCCAGGGTCTGATCAAGCACCATGACAAGGAGCCCGGCTGGTGGCCAGTGCCTCTGCTGCACAAGACGGTGCGATTCAGCGAGCACAAGACCACCGCAGACCACCTACTGGCGTTCATCCTGAAGCTGCGCAACACGATGATGCACGGGGCAGGCAAGGTCGACGATGAACTGGTGAAGGCGTGGAAGCACCTGCCTCCAGCGGCAAAGACCCGCTGGGAAAGCCTTGCGGGGCGACCTTTCACGTACACCAAGGTCGATGTGCTGCCGACGCTGGGTTGGCCTGAGGTTATGGCCACCTTGGCGGTGACGAAGGAGTCGGCCCATGAGATCAATGGGCGACTCCGGCGCATCCTCACCCGTGGCCAGTGGGCCGAGGTGATCGCTCGTGATTACCGTGACTCGACGGTGGTTGGCCGGCGGCGATTTAACGCCGTTGCGGCTGGTCACGGATTGACCGGGGCTGAGCATGATCGGGTGGTGCAGCGACTTCAGGGGCACGCCTTGACTTACTACCGCGATCTGGCCATGACTGCTGCTGAACTGCGTGCTGGCCGAGACGAGGTTCGTTAGGAGCGGACGCTGCTGCCATTGAGCTACTAGTCGACGCGAACGTTGACTGGCCCGGACTTGAACCGGGATCTTCCGCACAGTGGCGGTTCCGGTGGTGAACCGGATCCATCCTGAAGATGACCGCCTGACGCCCAGTCTATCGGAAGGGGCCGTCTTCCGTCGCCGCCTGGGGGCTCACGTCCAGTACGTATCCGGTGCGGCGGGGTGCCCGTCGCGGCTGGCCCGTCCGCGCTGATTCATCGCGAGGGCTCCTGGACGGTGTTGTGGGCGGGGCAGCCAGTCCGGCCGCCTGGGTCTTCCCGACCCTTCGTCGGCGGGGCGTCCTCGGCGTCCACTCGGGTGTCGTACTCCCGCGCCTGACCTGAAAGGTGGCGGTGATCGGCATAGTCAGTTCTCCTTGGCGAGCGGGTTGATCTCCGGGTGGGTGTATCGGATGGGCTTGCCGAGTGCTGCCGCGTACCGGATCTCCGCGGCGGTGGACGTGCCGATGTAGTCGCCGACGACCAGGACCTCGTCGGCGAGGCGGATCTTCGCCCGGTGCAGGGTGTCGAGGCGGGCCTTGAGCGGCTCGGCCTGCTCGTCCGTGGCCCACAGTTCGTGCGGCTCCTTCATGTTGCAGCAGGGGGCGAGCACGACGTGGCCGGCGGCGGTCTCGCGCAGGTTCGCCTCGGTCATGTCCGCCATGAAGCGGGTGGGCCCGCAGATCACAACGATGTGAGGGATGTCGAGGCCCCGCTTGGCGTCGGCAAGCTTGTCCTCCGGGGTGAGGTGCTGGGGATACGACATGGTCAAAACTCCTTCACGTTCGCGAGTTCGAGCAGGATGGCGGCGTGGCAGTAGTCGGGCTCGCCGTCGACGGGCCATGGGCACCAACACAACACATGACGTCCTGCCCCGCTAGGGCGGACCGGATCTCGTCGGCGGACGGAAGCGGCCGCCCGCGAACTGTCCGGCATTGCGCCGGACCGGGCGGTGGCCAGACCTCTGATCAGCGTCTCCGACGGCACCTTCCGGGCGGTAGTAGGCGTGTTCACCGGTGCTGCGGTTACGGCGGATCAGCAGCTGGCGGCAGCCGGGGGCTGCCTCGGCGAGGTCGATGACGGCCCAGTCGTAGAACCGCTGCCCCTTCGCGCCGTCCCCGGCCGAGAGCTTCTGCCAGGCCCGCTTCGGCACCTTCCGCGCCAGGGCATCAGCGCGGAACTTGCCTGCGCCGGTGGGCACTTCGGCCGAGCAGGCCACCGCGAGGACATAGCCGATACCGCGTTCCTCCAGAGCCGTACGAAGACTTGGATTGCCTCCGTAGACCTCGTCCCCGGTGACCCAGCCGGCGTGGTGCCCGGCGTCAGGAACCGTTCGATCATCGTGCGGGCAAGTTCCGGCTTGGTCGCGAAAACGGTGTCCGAGGCGAGTCCGGCCGCACGGCAGCGGTCCGGGTCGCACGTCCAGGAGCGTGGGATGTACAGTTCCCGGTCCACCGCCGCGTGACCGCGTTCACCGGCGTAGACCAGGTAGACCGCAACCTGGGAGTTCTCGATCCGTCCCGCCGTGCCGGTGTACTGGCGCTGGACCCCGACCGTGTGTGTGCCCTTCTTCACGTCCCCGGCCTCGTCGACCACCAGGACCGCGGCATCGTCATGCGGGTGCTCGACGACGTATTCGCGCACGTCGTCACGGACGCCATCGGCATCCCGGACGGCTCGGCACAGCAGATGCTGCATGCCGTGCGGGCTGGTCTCCACGGCCCATTCCGCGATCGTCCAGCAGTTCTTGCGCGGCAGGTCCGACAGCCGGCCCAGTACCAACCGCCGGGCCCGCAACCGGGGTTCGACCCGGGCGAACCGGCCCGCGATCCGGCCCATGGCCACCTCGAACGCCTCCCGCCAGCGGACGGGATCTATGCTGTGACCAGCCGCCACCGTCTCATCATCAGTGCACACAACTCACGATGATCAAGGATGCCACCGCTATGAGTTGCCTCGGGCAGCCCGGGCAAGTTGTCGGTGGCGGCGACTACCTTTGCCGGTGTGACAGATGAGCTTCGTGAAGCGTTGATTCCCTTTCGTACGAGGGCCGTTGAGGTGGGCAGTGTGTTCCACAGCGTGGACCCGATACCGGCGGAGGAGGTGGACCGGTGGATCGGCCACGCCCGGCCTTGCGCGATCCTCAGATTGGACGGAGAGGGGCCGGTCGCGGGGAGGTTCGGCGGGCCACCGCTGCTGCCCGCCGACGTCCCGGACCCCAGGCACCCGTACGTCGGGTACATCGACTTCGCCGCGTTGCCGAAGGGCTCGACGGACCTTCCTCTGCCGCCGGACGGACGCCTGCTGCTCTTCGCCGAGATCTGGGAGCTATGGGACGGCGACAACCGCGGCCATGCCGTCTATGTCCCGGCCGGCACCCCGGCGACAGAGCGCGACAGATATACCTGGACGGCTTACGGGGACAACTATGTCGGCGAGTTCCGGGAGAACTTCGACAACTTCCCGCAGGGCGAGTTGAGAGTCACGGCCGAACCGGACCTGCCGGACCAGTCACCTGACGGTTTCCCGCACCAGGACGGGCTCCAGGCTGTCTGGTGGGAGGTCGCGGGCAGGAACCGGCATCTGCAGCTCGGCGGCTACGCGGCGTACCCGGACCCGCTGGAGGAGATCGTGAGCTGCGCTGTGCAGCAGGCCGAGCAAGGGCGGTGGGGCGGCGGTGAGCCGGTGTCGGGCGACCCCGAGGACTGGGTTGCGCTGGTTCACTGGGACGCGGATGTCGCAGACCGGGAAGGCACGAAAATGCAGTGGTCCATCCAGCGCGCGGACCTGGAGGCCGGTCGCTTCGACCGCACCTACGTGACCGGCTACTACAACCCCTGACCCGGCCGGGCGAGCCGGTGACCGTGACGGGCGGTCACCGGCTCGCCGGGGCCGTCAAGCCCTGCGGCAGCCCACCAGCGGCGGTCGGACACGGCGCGCCATGAATTCGGTCCTGATGGTGCGGAACGAGAGGCCGGCTGCGAGCTGGTCACTCGCCGGCCTCCCCAGCGCGGGTCCCTGGGCGGAGCCCGCGCCCGGGTCTCCCCGTACCTGACCGAGGCCCTCGTTGTCCCGGGGGCGGTGTGGTTGATGTCGGTGGCGGCTGCTACGAATGCCGGCTTGACCGACGACGAGATCATCCACAGGATCCGAGAGCAGGATGCGGCTGGCGAGCTGCCGACACCTGCGCCGCCCGAGGCCGTGGCCGAGCTTGAGACCGCAGTGGGGCATCCGATGCCGCCACTCCTCAAGCGGATCTATCTCGAAGTCGCCGACGGTGGGTTCGGCCGCTGGGGCAAGGCTTTGTCCCTTACTGACACCACCTACAAGCTTCAGCGACAGCGGTCGGCTGCTGGAGGAGTACTTGGGGGGCGCTCAATCCCCAACTACCCGCCGTCCGTTGTACCGCTCCTGGCGTGGGACTGTGCGATCTGGCCCCTCGTCGACTACAGCACCCCAGAAGGCCGCATGTGGGGGATGGGACCCCAACCAACGATGCCCTGATCACGGGCAGGCTCTGTTCCCCGAAGACCTCACACTGGCGGGCACGGCCCTTGGGGGTGTCCGGGTTTAGTTGCGGCGGAGCCAGCGAGTGAGTGTGTTGAGGTAGTCGGGTGCTGGCTCGGTTGCGCCCGGCAGTTGTAATCGGTGATCGGCTGTTGGCAGTACTTCTACGGTGAGCGTTGCGCGAGGGGGGCGGTTCGGGTGGCAGACGGAGGCGCCGAATACGCGGAGGCTGTCGGTGACGGGAACCAGCCGGTCTTCGCTCCCGTAGAACGCGAGGTGCGGGCAGCGTAGTCCGCGGAGATCACCGGTCGGGTCGTGGTCCTGTTTGCGCTTGAGGAAGCCCCAGAGGTGTTCGTCGATGTCGGCCCAGTAGTACGCCAGTCCCGGGGGGTTGCCGGCAGCGTCGACGAGTTGGAGCGCCGTCGCGAAGTCTGCGTCGCGTCGGCCTGCCTCGATGAGGCGGTCGTAGAGGTCCAGGGTTCGGCCGATGTCGCTCTGGCTGTGCAGGGGCGTCTCTCGCAGGTGGTTGGCCAGGGCGTAGCGTTCTTGCACCGCGGGACTCGTTCCGGGGCAGCTGTTGGTGATTACCCAGGGCATGTCGTCTCGCGCTGTCGACGCACGAAGTACCACCCAGCCGCCCTCGCTGTGGCCGAAAAGTCCGACAGCTTCGGACCGTACCTCGGGCCGGGAGCGAAGGAAGTCGACCGCAGCGGTCGCGTCAGTGGCCAGGTCGGTCAGCGTTGCGGTGCGCCAGTCGCCGGACGATCCGCCGACGCCTCGCTTGTCGTAGGAGAGCACAGCGATTCCGGCATCCAGCAGGTGCCGGCGCAGAGGTGGAAAGAACGTGTCGTTGTCCCGGTCGGACGGTCCCGACCCTCCGACCAACACCACACCCATGCAGGCCACGCTTCCTGGCGGTGGCAGCGCCAAGGCACCGGACAGCCTCACCGATCCATTGACGAAACAGACATCTCGTACGTCCGCACTTTCCATCGCGCCAGTCTCCTGCCTTCGCTCCGAGTCCGTGTCACGGCGATCTGAAGCACACAGCCGCGGATGTGCCCTGTGGGACGGGCGTACGCCGGCTTGACTTCTTATCCCCCTGAGATGGCCTGACCACGTCCGCTGCCCCTTCGCCGGGCGGCGCGCACCGAGCCCCATGATGCACGGTGGGGGAGGGGAGGTGCCTCTCTTCCGGCGGCGCCGTGCATCGTCACTGTCCGGGGGAGCGATGCGTGGCGCGGACGATGCCGTGCACTCCGGCATCGCGGTGCGTGACACCGGGTTGAGGCGCACGACATCGCCCGTACCAACACGACATCGCCCGTACCAAGTGGAGAGTGGAGGCTACCGGGCGCGGGTGGCGTCCAGTGAAGCTCCGCCCTCTTGATATCCGCTGGTCAGATGGCCTGGTGTGATCGTGAGCGGGGTCCTCGGGCTGGTGGCGGGCGACAGTCCCACTCCTTGATCATCGGACGGCTTTCCAGGTCGTGGGGTGGTACGGGTTCGTAGGCTCGTGGGATGACGGAGATCAACGAGGTCGCCGAACGCGTCACAGCTCCCCATGCGGAACTCGATGCGGAGTAAGAGTGGTCGGAGCTTCACTGACGACGAGCCCGCCGCCTACGCCTGGCTGCCCCGCCTGGCCGAAGCCCTCGGCGCCCCGGTCGACGCCCGTACCACCGGCCGCGCCGGCCGGGGATGCGGCGCGGCCAACGACCGTGCCCACCACCTGGGGTGGCACCCGCTGCACCGCACCTGGCGAACTGGCTTCCATAACCAATGGCGCAAAGATCACGACTGCGGCGAGGCGGCGTCCAGGAGAGCCTGTCCGGCCTTGGTGAGCTCGTGCGTGGCGGTGCGGCCTGACCGGCTGCTGTCGATCAGTCCGGCGTCCCGGAGGATGGCCAGGTGTTCGCTGGCCGTCGGCGGGGTGACGTTCACCAGCCTGGCCACCACGGTGGTCTGCAGCGGGGTGGTCAGCGCGGCCAGGATCCGCGCGCGGGTCACGCCCAGGAGGCGGTCCAGCGACCGGGGAGTGGGCGGTGCCGACCAGAGGTAGCGACCGGATGCCGGATAGTAGATCGCCGGCGTCCAGTGGCTGGAGGTGGTGCACTGGATCCGGTCGGTGATGAACAGCGACGGAATGAGAATGAGCCCCTCGGGGCAGTCGACGTCGATGTCGACGCTCTTCTCGACGGTGACGGTGTCGCCCTCACACGCGGCGGACGGATGCAGACGCGGCAGGACCGCGCGGAGCCCCTCCCGGTTGACCTGGAGTGCCCGATCCAGCATCTCGGCCCGCAACGCCTGCCGCATCGAGGGCCACTCCGCTTCCACCACCGTCTTCCACAGGCGCCGCAGCGCGTCGGCGGCCTCGGACCTGGCCCGGTCCGGGTTCTCGAGCAGCCGGCGACGTATGTCTGCCCCCCGTCCAGTCGTGGCATCGACCAGTTCGGCGTACGTCTGGTCCGCCGGCGCCGCGCGGAGGGCGTCCATGCCCTCCTCGAACGTCGGCTCACTGGACATCGGCGACGGGTCGAGGAAGTCGGGCCGGTAGGCGCCGTCGGCCATGAAGACGGTGAGCGCCCGCAGGTCCGCAGGCGAGAGCCGCAGGCGCCGACGGCGCAGCCAGGAGTGGAACAGCGGGTGCCGCTGCGGCTCGGTCAACAGCTGGGCCAGGCTGACGACTTCGTGGATCGGCGACATCGCCCACCGCACGCCCGCGGCGCCGGCCCCCAGTCGATAACGGATCACTCCTCCATTGTTAGGCCACCGCCGAATTGAGCGCGAGCGATCCGGCCGAGATCCGAGACTCGGGCCATGACCGACACGCAATCAATCCGCCGGTATCGCGAGCAACCCCAACAGATCCGAACGATCCGGCTGGGCGACAGCGGATCGACCATCGAGGTCCTCGCCGATCCAGATCAGACCAGCGGGAACATGAGCCTCTACCGGTGGTGCATGGTGCCCTCCAGCACCGGGCCTGCCCCGCACTTCCACACGACCTTCAGCGAGACCTTCATCGTCGAAGAGGGCGAAGTCGACTACTTCGACGGGCTGGCCTGGCGAACACTCCGGCCCGGAGACACCGCGCACGCCGCGGCGGGTGACGTGCACGCGGTCCGCAAGGAGCGCGGCGAAGGCGCCACCCTCCTGATGGCGCTCTCACCGGGCGTGCCGCGGGAGGAGTACTTTGCCGCCCTCGCCACCACGGACGAGCGCGACCTGAGCCGGCTCCACGCAGCCCACGACAACCACTTCCCCGACGACGAGCGGTGACCGTATTGCCGCACCCGCCACTTCCTCATCCGCTCCGTCCCAACCAACTTCCCAGCAAAGGATTCACCGTGCCCACCATCGCCATCGTCGGAGCCGGTCCCGGTATGGGCCTGGCCATCGCCCGCACCTTCGGCTCTCGCGGCTTCGACGTCGCTCTCATCGCCCGCAACCGCGACAAGCTCGACGCCCTGGTCGGCCGCCTGGACGCCGAAGGCATCACCGCCGCCGGGTTCTGCGCGGACGTACTCGACCATGAAGCGCTCACCCAGGCGCTCAAGGACGCAGCGACCCGCTTCGACCGTATCGATGTCCTGGAGTATTCTCCGGCCGGGAGCCTGGAATCCGCGTCGCTGACCACTCCGTCCCAGGCTGCCCCCTCCGATGTGCAGTGGGCGATGGACATCCTGCTCTACGGGGCGATGGTCGCAACACAGGCCGTGCTGCCCTCGATGCGCGCGGCCGGCGCGGGCACCCTGCTGTACACGAACGGCGCCGGCTCGGCCGACCCCAACCCGATGCTCGGCAACCTCAACGCCGCCCAGGCCGCGCTGCGCAACTGGGCGCTCGGTCTGCACAAGGAACTCACCGGCACCGGCATCCAGGCGGCACACATAGCCATCGGGGCCTGGATCGGCACCGACGGCCCACCCGGTGTCCCGACGGCCCCGGCCGAGGACGTCGCCCCCCTCTACTGGGACCTGCACACCCGGCGCGACGAAGCCGAACGCGCCTTCACCGCCTGACGCCCCTACAACAGCGAGAGGAATCACCGAAGATGACCACGCGGCAGAGCCTGGACCCGAACGCACCGGTATCCGCGTAGCTCACGGAAAAGACCGGACCCGTTCGTCCTGGCCGCCGCCCACGCCCCCGTCGAGCATGGCTTCGCCCACCCCAAGAACGGGCGGACCCCACCGGACTCCGCACCGACCCCGCCCACGGGACGGGGCTCCCGCGCGCGCTGCTCGTCCTCACGAAGCTCGAAGTGGACCGCTGACGGGTGATCAAGAGCCAAGAAAGCTGCCCACGACCGGGAGGAGCACCCTCACACGCTGTCACGCCACCCACCTCACCTGCGACTTCAAGATGGCGCAGGCTCAGTGGGTGCGCTCCGCCGGGTGGGGGGAGTGCGCGTTACCTCGTCCGCAACTCAACTCACGTGTCGCCTGCCGCGTTTGGACTTAGTCGGCTTCCTGTATGCACTCGATCAGGAACCCGGCCGAGTTCCAGGCGGTGTGTGCGCCGCCGCCTGCGGGGCACCAGGCCTGTTGATCACAGCCTCGGAGCGCGGGCCATCGTGCTGCGTACCGGCCACCGCCGTTTGGTCTGGGGCCTCGGCGTGAAGCGGCTGATCGCCCGCCGCGCCACCGGGCACGGCTCCGGCGTGGGCATGCAACGCCAGCTCGTCGAGCGCAGGTTCGCCCCCTTGCGTTGGTGTTGCCGCCTGCGCATCGGGTGGGGCATACGCGACGGCATCCATGAGGCTTTCCCCACCCTTGGCTGCGCACTGGTCTGCTGGAGACGGCGGCACTCACTGCGGCGGGCACTCTGAAGGGCGCTGGGCGGTGGTGCATTCGGCTTCCTGGGCGGCCATGACCTCGTCACCGTGCTCGATTGCCCACGCTCCGACAGCGTCGATGGGCGCGAGCAAAGTCTGTCCCAGGCCGGTGAGTCGGTACTCGACGCGTGGTGGTGCTCCCGGGTGTGCCCGCCGGTCCACCAGTCCGTTGGACTGCAAGCGCCGCAGTGTCTGGGTGAGGACCTTGGAGCTGATCCCCCCGATCTGCTCGCGTAGTTCGACCGGACGCCTGGGACCCTCGCGCAGGGCCCAGAGCACCACGGCGTTCCAGGTGTTGGACAGGAGGTCGAAGGCCAGGCGGGCACGGCAGTCGGCGAGGAAGGCGTCGGTCGTCACGTACCGAATGGTGCCTGACAGACGCTCTAGCGTCGTTGCGAACGGTCCCGAAAGGCAAGGGAAGGAATCGCGTGATGAGAATCGGCGTACTGGGCACGGGCAACATGGCGGACGCGCTCGCCGCGCACTGGGTCCGCGCCGGGCACGACGTGGCCATCGGAGGACGGGACATGCACAAGGCGGAGCGGCTCGCGACGCGTCTCGGGGGCAGCGCGAAGCCTGTCACTCTGCCTGCGGCAGCCGAGTTCGGTCAGGTGGTACTGGCCGCGCTGCCCTTCGGCACAGGGACGAGCGTGGTGCGGGAACTGCGAGCGGTCCTGGACGGCAAGGTTCTGATCGACTGTTCCAATCCGGTCGGTCCGGGCTTCCGGCTCCTGACACCAAGCGGCCTCTCGGCCGCGCAACAACTGGCCGCGGCAGCGCCGGGGACCCATGTGGTCAAGGCGTTCAACCTCTGTCACCAGGACGTGTGGCGCATGTCGCCGCCCGTCTTCGACGGACGGCGGCTGGCTGTTCCGGTCTGTGGAGACGACGAAACGGCCCTTGCCCTCGTACACGAGTTGGTGCGGCAGGCCGGCTGCGAACCCGTGGCCGGCGGCTCTCTCGAACGAGCCGGACTCCTGGAAGCGACCGCGGCACTCTTCATCGGGCTATGGGTTGGCGAGGGGGCCGACGCCCAAGCCATCGCACCCCCACTGGCCTATGCCGCCGGTCCGGAACACGAGGAAGCACAGACTGCCGCAGAGGTTTTTCGTCAGGAGTTCTTCAGAGGCCCTGACAAAGGCGTTGGGCGTGGCGGTGGGTGATCAGGCAGGTGGCGAGGCGAAGGAAGGCCTCGTGGATGTCGTCTCTTCTTTCCCAGCGGACGCGGAGTCGTCGGAATCCGTGGAACCAGGCGATTGCGCGCTCGACAACCCAGCGGTGAACGCCGAGGCCGGATCCATCCGCAACTCTCGGCGGGCGATCACCGGCCTGATGCCCCGCGCCCAGATCAGACGCCGGTACGTGTCGTGGTCGTAGCCACGATCGCCAAGCGGGATGGTGCTCCCGCGGCGCCATGATCGTGCGGGCGACGTCGCGGGCCCGGTCGGACCACGGCGTGGCAGGAAGGTGGCCGGGTCGAGGCGGATGGCGGTGCGGGTGCCGTGCGCGTACGCCGTCGGGCCGTCGGGGGAGCACACCCGGTATCCGGCCGTGGCCGATGTGCTGCCCAGGCGGCCGATCCACAGATCGACGGCGTACGTGCCGGGCGCGGACACGGGGGCGTCGTAGGCGATGGTGAAGGCCTTGACGACGTTGAAGGCGTCACTTTCCAGGCCGTTCGCGCCGCCGAAGCCCCGCGCGTACCAGAATGCTGCCCAGGCGCGCTCGGCCAGTACCTGGTAGCGGCTGTTGTGCGGCAGTCCCATGGCGTCCAGTTCGTCGAAGTGGACCTCCACGGGCAGGAGTGTCCCGACGTTGGGGGCCGAGAGGGCGGCGGGAGAGGCGGCAGGACTCACGACAGGCTTCCTGGGATGTGAACGAACGAGGCATCGCCTCTGTCATCCAGTTCAACGGAGGGTTGGGACGTGCAGTTCACTCCTGTGCGTGCCGTACACCGGTGATCGGCCCGTCCCCGCCCGGGAGCAGCGCAGCACCGCTCGGGCAGGTGCTGCCTCTTTCGCTGCGCTGGTAGCGAGGGATGCGGGCGCTGAGGGAACGAGGCGGCGAACGGGGCCGGAAGCCGGGCGGCTGCACGGTCAGGGTTTTTCCGGCGCAGGGGACCGGGTCCTCAGCTTCCGGTGGCCATAGGGAGAGGAGCTTCCCGATCCGGGCCTCTTCGCCCGGCTGCGGGAACCTACCCGCGGGCGTGTTCCCGCTCTGCTTCGTGAGCAGGGCGGGAACACACCTGTGGTCTCGCGGCCTTGTTTCACACGCTGGAGGAGGGGACCTCCTTGAGTGCGTCGACGGCCTGGCGGAGGGTGACGGCTTCGGTGTAGAGGACGGTGCCGGGCTTGATCAGGCCGGAGTCGCCGCCGTGGGGGCGGACCTGAATGGTGCGCTCGCCGAGGTAGGTGTACGTCTTGGGGTCGAAGACCCATTCGGTGCGGGCACCGGACGTCTCGTCAAGGCGGGCGACGGCGATCCCGTGTCGGCCGATGGCGTCAGCGGAGTCCTTGACCTGGACGACGCCGGGGATCTTGGCGGCAGCCTTGAACAGGGCCGTGTTCAGCGCGGTGGGTGGCAGGGTCTCGTTCAGCAGGTCGCCGATGGTGGTGAACGCCTGCTGGTCCGGGGTGTTTCCCTTGCCCTTGGTCTCTTTGTAGATCTTCTTGAGGAGGGTGTCGGGGTCGGTCGGCAGGGTGGCGAGGTAGTCATGGGTCGGGGTGTTGAGGTGGGCGGGCTCGCTCGTCCCCTTCTCGTTGGTGCGGTCGAGCTTCTCGCCGCCGGGCGAGGTGACGGCCGGATCGATGAGCCAGCCCTCGGTGCCGTCGGCGGAGTTCCAGATCTGGCGGCGGTGGATGCCGTCGCTGGCCAGGGTGGTCTTGTCGTCGACGGTCCGCTCGTAGGTGGAGCCGACCTTGCTCTCGATGTAGACGTACTGGCCCGGGCCGACCTTCACTTCCGGGTTCTGCGTCGCGGCCACGGAGATCCGGTCCAGGAGCTGGGGGACGCCCGAACTGGTGCCGGTGCCGACCGTGGCGGTGAGCGGCGGCCCGGCCACCGTGTCCGGGCCGCTCTCCCCGCCGACGACGGTGAGGACGCCTGCGGCGAGGACGGCGAGGGAGCAGGCGGCGGCGGGCAGGACGAACAGCGGGCGCAGGAGCCGGCGCCGGGCGGGTGCGGCAGAGGGAGCGGGCGTGGTGGCTGCCGTGTCCTGGGTGTCCTGCTGGATGAAGGCCATGAGTTCTTCCTTGCGAAAGGCGTGGCGGCCTGCGGGGAAGTCGGCTTCGTCGAGGGAGAGCAGGTGCTCGCTCTCGTGCCATGCGTCGGGCGTGGGGCGGAAATTGCTCGGACGGGGCTGGCGCATGTTCACCGGGTTCCTTCCTGTGCGGACCGGGCCGCGATCGTGCGGTCTCCTCTTACCTGCCGGTTCGCCGGCCGGGGTTCCCGGAATTCATTGAGAAGTTGTGCGTCGGCGAGCTTCTTCAGCTTCTTCCGGGCGCGGGAGAGCCGGGAGCGGACCGTGCCGACCGGAACTTTGAGGACCTGCGCGGCGGCGGCGTAGTCCAGGCCCTGCCACAGGCACAGGCTCAGCACCTCCCGCTCGGTGCGTCGTAGGGACGCGAGTGCCTGCGCGGTGGCGGCCAGGCGGTTGCGGTCGTCCAGACGCCCGGCGACTTCATCGGCGTGGTCGGCCACCGCCGCCTCGCCCCTGCGGCCGGCGGCATGGGCGGCTGCGGCCGC
The DNA here is from genome assembly GCF_040630435.1 of Streptomyces sp. NPDC005803. Taxonomy (NCBI): domain Bacteria; kingdom Bacillati; phylum Actinomycetota; class Actinomycetes; order Kitasatosporales; family Streptomycetaceae; genus Streptomyces; species Streptomyces sp. NPDC005803. Next base: position 18,081 of record NZ_JBEXXO010000048.1, read on the forward strand.
CGCGGCCTTGTACCGGCGGTTGCTCCGTGACTGGGCGCGTACGAGGTTGGTGGCGATGCCCAGCAGCCACGGGCGCAGGCTCCCGCCCTCCATATCCAGGCGCAGGCGGCCGCGCCAGGCTTCCATGAAGGTCGCGGACACAATGTCCTCGGCGGCCGCCCAGTCAGCGGTCAGCCGATAGGCGTGGTTGTAGACGGTTCTCGCGTACTCGTCGAAGAGCTCCGCGAAGGCCTGCGGATCCCCCGCTCGAATACGCGCGCGCATGGTTGTGGTCACCTCAGTCAGCTGTCGTTGTGGGGGAGGGAGTTCCAGAGACGTACGTCACACCCGCCGTCGCGGGCGCAAGCTCGTTGCGGAGACAAGCAACGACGGTAACGGGATCCTGCCGCGGAACTTGTTCCGCAAGACCGGGCTGCCCACCTGCTGCGCCGCCTTGTGCCGCCCACATGGCGAAGGCCCCTTTCCCCGCGCGTCGCCTGCGCTGTGGCGGGGGAAGGGGCGTGCTTGCCGGATCGGCGGAGGTGTTGGTACGGCGGGCCGGGCCGGCCGCTGCGGGGGGTATTGCGGCTGGTGCCCGGTCGTTGCTCAGGGGACCAGCACGACCTTGCCGACCACGGTGCCGGATTCGGCCACCCGTACCGCCTTGGCGACGTCGGCGAGGGGGATGCGGGCGGCGACCTGCGGGGTGAGGCTGCCGTCGGCCAAGAGGGCGAAGACCTGGCCCAGGTCGGCCTGCACCTTGGCGCGGAAGGTGTTGAGCCGCCGCTTGCCGGCCCAGATGTTGTAGAAGTAGGCGCTCTTGCAATTGGGGGCCGCGTTCCACAGGGTCAGGCGGGCGAGCAGCTTGAGGACCGGCGCCTTCGAGGAGCCCTCGGCGTCACGGGTGGAGGCTGTGCCGTACGAGACGAGCGTGCCCTTAGGGGCCAGGAGCCGGTAGGAGGTCAGGATGCCCTCACCGCCCACGTGGTCGAAGACCGCGTCGTACCCCTTGGGGGCAAGGGCGCGGAGCTGGTCGCCGAGGTCGGCAGCACGGTAGTCGAGTGGGGTGGCTCCCAACGCCCGTACGGCGTCGTGGTGCTTGGCCGAGGCAGTGCCCACGACCGTGGCGCCGGCGATGCGGGCGAGCTGCACGAGGGTGGAGCCCACGCCTCCGTTCGCCCCCAGCACCAGGACGGTGTCACCGGCGCGGACCTTGGCCAGGCGGTGGAGCATCTGCCAGGCGGTGATGCCGTTGACCACGAAGGTCTCGGCGTCGGCGGAGTCCACCGACTCGGGCACCTCGGTGAGGTCGCCGACGTCGACGCTGACGTGGCTGGCCCAGGCGCCGGTCTTGGTCAGCACCGCGAAACGCCGCCCCAGCACGCTGCTCGGCACACTCTCTCCGACGTCGACGGCCCGCCCGATGAGGTCGTAGCCCGGGACGAAGGGAAAGGGCGGCTGGTCGTAGTACTTGCCGCGCCGCATCTGCTGCTCGGCGAACGAGACCCCGGCGGCCTCCATCGCGAGCACCACCTGCCCCGGGGCAGCGGGCTGGGCGGGACGGGTCTGGACCTGGATGCCGTCCGGCTCGACGATGCCGGGCAGCACCGCCTCGGTGACGGTGGACGGAGCGACCGGGGATGCGGCGGCGGAAACGCGGGCGGGGGAGTCGTACATGGGATTGCTCCTCATCTCGGATGGGCCGGCGTCCGGCGACGGCGGCGCGGTGGGGCATCGGCAGGGGGTGCGGTCCACAAGGGCCTGCAGCGGGGCGGCCGAGCCGATGGCTGGTCGTCCGCCCGGGCGGCGAGGGTCGGACGTCTTTTCAGAGGGCGGAGTCGGGGATCCATGAGCCGTGGATCATCGCGGGAACCCGGCGAGGGAGGTGGATGGTGGCGACCGGAGGCACGGTGAGGTCGGAGGCGTCCAGGACGAGCATCTTGGAGGCGTCGGCGTTCAGATCGCTCACGACGGTGAGGAGGTATCCCTCATCCTCTCCGGTGGTGCCTTCGGCTTGGACGAACACCGCTTCGCTGGGCAACTGGCCGGTGCCGAAGGGCAGCAGTTGCCGGTTGCCGGAAGCGCGGTCGTACTTGACCAGGGTGTGGTTGCCGATTCCGAGGTCATCGGGGAAGGACAGGGCGTACTGGTAGCGGTGCTCGCTGCCGGTGAAGTGGTCATTGATCGTGGGGAACTCCACCGTCAGGTCGTCGGTCTGCTGCTCGTGGACGGCTCCTGCGGCAAGGTCGATGGTCCAGCGGCGGCTGCGGGAGCCGGAGTTCGGCTCGGCACCGCGGTCAGGAGCGCCGACCCACCAGTTCCAGGAGCGCTGCCAGCCCTCGCGTCCCACCGTGGGGCCTTCGACGACGATGTGCCCGGAGGCGCTCTCGTAGGCATTGGCGAAGTGCATGCCGTACCCCTGGCCGATCTCGAACCAGCGGATCTTCGCTGCGCCGCCCGCACCGCGCGGCATGACGCCGATCCGCGAGGCCTGGGCGTCGCTCCAGCCGTAGGGGATTCCGGAGTGCTCGGAGGGGGCGAAGGTGACCGAGCCCTCAAGGAAGACCACGTGGTGCTCCGTGATCGCGAAGTCGTGCTTCAGCGCTGCGCTCGCGCCGGGGACTTCCTGGCTGTCCAACACCTGGCCGTCGGGGGAGGCGACGTGGTGGATCAGGTACGGCGGGAAGGGGGAGGAGGCGAAGAAATGCAGTTCGCCGGTGGCCGGGTCCTCCTTGGGGTGGGCGGTCATGGCGGAGGTGAGCTTGCCGCCGAAGTCGTAGGCGCCCACCGTCTCCAAGTCGGCCGTCAGCTCGAAGGGCAGGGCTGCCTCCGACAGGGCCAGCAGCCGTCCGCCGTGCTCGATGACGTGCGTGCCGGCCGTGCTGACCCTCAGGTCCGGGCCCCGGTCGGTCATATACGGGGCGCCGTCCAGGGCGGGAGTGTGGACCCACCGGTTGCCGTACCACTCGGCGCGGCCCTGGTTCAGCCGGATGCCGTGCACCATGCCGCTGCCCTTGAACCAGTGGGTCGGGGTGATGCCCGGCTTGGGGTTGTGGCTGTTGCGGATCAGACGGCCGGTCAGCTCCGGCGGCAGGGTTCCCTCCACGGCCAGTTCGGTTGCGGTGATCTCGTCGGCGACGGGGGAGTAGTGACCGGTCAGGTAGGGCTTGCTGGCCATGACGAACCTCAATCTCACTAGGAAGAATCAACAATCAAGTGTGTGTGGTCAGACACTCACTATCGGGGCGAAAAAGAGGGCGACCGCAGATCCGCAGACGCGCGGCCGCCTTCCGGGAGGCGGGTCAGTAATGCATGATCCCCGCTGTCAGGGTGCGGGTCCAGGGTGCTGAGATCGCCTCGGCGTCGATGGAGACCAGCAGGTGGCAGAGCATGCCGACGGCGAAGAACTCCTGCACCTGCGCCTCGCTGCCGCCCGAGGCGCTGCGCACATACTCGACACTGCGGGCGTACCCCTCCCGCACCGCTTCCCGGACGGCCGGCTCGGAGACTGCGGCCGCCTGGGCGTGCAGCTGGACCAGCATCAGGTCGTTATCGCTGATCAGCTGGGCGTAGGCGTCGCCCATGGAGGCCAGCACCGCCTCTGGTGAGCTGCTCTCGGCTGCTGCCGCACCGCCTTCGAGGGCGGCGCGCACCCTCACGAAGCAGTGTTCGACGACCGCGGTGAACAGGGCCTCCTTGTTCGGGAAGAGGCGGTAGACGTACGCCTGCGAGATGCCCGCCGCCTTGGCCACCTCCGTGGTGGTGGTCCCGAAGTACCCTCGGGCCGCGAAGGCCCCGATGGCGGTCCGCAGAACCGTCTCGCGGCGTTCGTCGGCTGTGGACAGTTGGCGTCGCTCCGTCTTCATGTGAGTACTCAACCACTCACACCGAAGTGTGTCAAGCGTTCCCCTGAGGAACCGCCCGGCTGATCATGTGAGTGTCGGACTATTGGCTCGTGGTCTCCGGCGTGGGGCGGGTGATCTGGCGAATGTCGAGTGGAGCCGTACGTGCCAACGCCAGGGCAGCGTGGCGGCCAGGAGAACGACCGTCGCAGGGTGATCAACGGGATCTTTCCGGGTCCGGAGCCGTGGGGGCTCCTCCTGAGGGTTTCGGTAGCTGGAAGACCGTCTGTGAAGGGGGACTCCCACCTCGAGGACCGGATCGGCGGGAGCCCGGCCGGCGCTGACTGTGCCCACCAGTACGCGGCCGGGGCCCGGAAGAAGAAACCACGTGTCCCATAGAAGGGGCAACGGCCCGGCACCACGGCCCTGACGGAGGACTCGGACGGTTCAAGGGGTGGCCTGACCTGCAAATCCACCATGTCGGCGAAGGCAGCTGCCGCCCGTTGGTGCACCTGGTCACCCCCGGGCGCCGGTGGGGCGACGCACCCCAGATGATCGAGGTTTTCGAACGCGTCCGCGTTCCACGCCCGCAGGGCGATCGTCCTCGGACCCGCCCGGGCCACCTGGGCGGCGACAAAGCGTGTAGCTCACGCCGCAATCGGCGCTACCTGCGAAGACGCCGGATCGAGCACGCCGTCCCAGAGTCGAAGAATCAGCGGGTCAACCGCAAACAGTGCGGCAGCAAGGGCGGGCGGCCCGCCGGATTCGACGGCGAGGTATAGGTGTGGGCCAGCGCCTCCTGCCGTCAGCGCAACGCCTTCCCGGGCCGACCCGGTGGCGCGTGCCCGTTCCGCTCCGATCGCCCGGGCCTCCCCGGCCGGCCGTCGGCTCCATGGTCGTCTTGCGGTCGCCGCGCTTCCCCTGAGGGGGCACTGTCTTTCTTCCCGGTCCGGCCTCACCGCGGTGCCCGTTTTCCTTCGCGCGGGAGGGGGCCTCTAAGGCCCTGCTGTGCAGCCCGCTATGGCCCGGTTGCTATCGCGGGCGGCGTCCTGAGACCCCTTCGTCCGAGAGTGCGGCGTGAGCGCCTCCCGACCTGGTCGCATGGGGATCGACGAAGAGGCGGTTGACGTTGGACGAGTAAGAGTGGTTGACTACTCACATGCCGGAAGGGCGGCCCGGAAATCGCCCCCGCTATGTGATGCAGGTATTTCTCCAGGCTTTTTGCGCGCCGCGCCCTGGAGTTCAGGCCGACCCAATGGTGAGTGAACAACCACACTCTCTTGTTGGTGTTGGTGTCATCTCTCGATTTCCCCAAAGGAACTCTCATGTTCACTACCTCCGTTACCGCACTCCTTGCCGCACTGCCCCTGGCCCTCGGGAGCTCAGGGCCCGCGCCGGTAGGGATCGACGAGAAGGCCCCAGTCATCACCCGGGATGACATCGTCATCCACGCCTCCCTGGACCAGGTGTGGCGCGTTCAGACCGACGTCGAGAACTGGCCGGCCTGGCAGCCGGGCGTCAGCTCCTCGGTCAAGCAGACCCCGGGCCGGCTGCGTCCGGGCTCCTCGTGGGTCTGGTCCACCGAGGGGCTGGAGAACATCACCTCGACGGTGAAGCAGGTCCAGCCCAAGCGCCGCATCGTCTGGGGCGGGCCGGCCCAGGGCATCACGGCGGTCCACGTGTGGACCTTCACCCAGGCCCGGGACGGCGTCCACGTCCACACCGAGGAATCGTGGACCGGCGACCCCGTCGCCGCCAACACCGTCTACCTGCAGGGAGCCCTGGACGCCTCTCTGGAGAACTGGCTGAACAACCTCAAGCAGCAGGCCGAGAAGCGCCCCCTCAAGAGCGACCAGCGCCCCTGAACACGGCACGCCCGGTCACGGCCCCGACCCCCGGCGCGGCACCTGCCCGCGGCGCAGCCGTTCGACAGCGGCAAGGAATCCTCACCGCACAACCCCACGCGTCCGGCGGCCGGCCGCTCGAGCACGTACCGGGCCCGCGCCGCCCCGCACCCTGCCGCCCCTGGTGCGCCGTGCTGCAGCAACAGCCCCGTCGGCATTCCCGGGGCGCGCCCGGTGCCGTGCGCGCCCCGCCCCGGACATCCCGAAAGGCATCATGTCTACCCCCGCCTCCTTCCCACCACGCTCCCTCCGCCCGGGCCTCCTTCTCACCCTCCTGGCCGGTGCGCAGTTCCTCGTCGTGCTCAACACCTCCATCGTCAACGTCGCCCTGCCCGCCATCGGGCAGGACCTCGAGCTCACCCCGAACGGCCTGGCCTGGATCGTCAACGCCTACCTCATCGCCTTCGGAGCCTTGCTGCCCCTGGGCGGTCGCCTCACCGACCTCCTCGGCCACCGAACCGCATTCCTGGCCGGCCTCCTTGTCTTTGCCGTCGGCTCCCTGGCCGCAGGTGTCTCTTCAGGTGCCGGAATACTCATCGGGGCCCGAGCGGTCCAGGGCATCGGCGCGGCCCTGCTGTCACCTGCGAGCCTCGCCATCCTGCTGGCTCACTGGGCCCCAGGCCCCGGCCGCGGCAAAGCACTGGGTGTCTGGGGAGCGGCCTCCGCGGCCGGCGGAGCCGCAGGGGTCCTGCTCAGCGGAGTCCTCACCAGCACTCTGGGCTGGTGGGCCATCTTCGCCATCAGCGCCCTGCTCACCCTCCCCGGCCTCATAGCCACCCCTCTCCTCCTGGCTCGGAGCGAACGCAAGCGCACTGCCCGCCTCGACGTGCCCGGCGCGCTCATCGTCACCGCCGGCCTCACCCTCCTCGTCTACGGACTCGGCGCCAAGGACACCACCCCTCTGCCCGACTTCGTCCTCCCGGCAGCCGGAATGCTGCTGCTCTCGGCGCTGATGCCGATCGAGCGACGGGCGAAAGACCCCCTTCTGCCGCCCGCATTGCTGCGCACCCGGTCCGTCGCCACCGGCAACCTCCTGATGCTGCTGCTCGGAGCGGTATGGGTCGCCACGTTCTTCTTCCTCCCGCTCTACCAGCAGAAGGTCCTCGGCTACTCACCTCTCGAAGCGGGCCTCACCCAACTACCTCTGGCCGCAGCCCTCATGGCCGCCTCCTGGGCCGCGGGACGCCTGCGGGGCACCCTCCTGCCCGGCCTGATCGTGCTTGCCGCCGGCCTGCTCTGGCTGGCCCGGCTCCCCCTCGACGGTGCTTTCCTGCCCGACCTCCTCGGCCCGTCCGTACTGATCGGCGCCGGACTCGGCCTGGCCTTCGTCCCCCTGACCGCCCTTGGCATCGAGAGGGCCGAACCCCGGCACGCCGGCATCGCCGGCGGGCTGATCAACACCTCCCGGCAGGTCGGCGGCGCCCTCGGACTCGCGATCCTCACCACCCTCGCAGCCCCGGTCGCTGCCCAGGCCACACCCGCACTCGCCACCTTGGCGTACGGCTACCGCCACGCCCTCGTCGCCGCTGCCCTCATCGCACTGCTCGCCGCGGCCGGAGCAGGCATCCACCTGCTGCGCGGCCGCAACCGTGCGGCCACGTCAGCGCCGGATCTCCCCGGCAGTTCCTGAACCACCGGCCAGAGCCGCAACCGCACTTCCTTCACCATCCGCCCCGGCCCAACCGGTCACCCTCTTCTGGAGAACGAACATGATGGACATCGACCGCACCGCACCCGTCGTCGTCGAACTGAGCCAGACCGTGCACGCCCCGCTGGAGACGATCTGGCGCCTGCACACCGAGATCGCCTCCTGGCCGACATGGAACACAGGCATCGACACCGCGGTCCTGCACGCACCGCTCGCCCCAGGCGCCTCCTTCGACTGGACCACAGCCGGCCTTGACATCCGCTCCACCGTCGCCGAACTGACGCCGATGCGCCGCATCGTCTGGGGCGGCCCCGCCCACGGCATCACCGGCATCCACGTCTGGGAGTTCGAGGAGACCGACGAGGGTGTACAGGTCAGCACCCGTGAGTCCTGGGCGGGCGCCCCCGTCGAGGCAGCCCCGCACGCCATGCACCAGGCGCTCGAGGAATCGCTCCTGGCATGGCTGGACGTCCTGAAGGCCACCGCGGAGAACCGGAGCTGAACCCCGGCACGACCCGGCCGGACCGGAGGCGCATGGCCGTCATGCCCATGCGCCTCCCCGGCTGCCGTCCGCTCGTCTCACATGCACTCCGTGCAACCCGCTACGACGCCAATCCTCCGCAGTACATCCCACCCCGGAAGGCCCGACCGACCATGACCACCACCCCCCTCGCCGCCCGGCCGCTGACACTCCCCGACCGTCTGGGAACCGCCGGACTGCTGGCCCTGGCGTTCTGCGAGCTTCTCGCCCACCTGGTGCTGGGAGGGCAGCCGAACCCCGGCATGGCCGCACTGGCCGTCCTGCCCCTCGCCGCGGCCTTCCTGACCTGGCGGCGCGTGCGCTGGGCACCAATCGCCTCCCTCCTGGCCGTCGTCGCTGTCATCGCCACCCGCACGGCCAGCCTCTCCTTCGACCTCACCCGGCCGGGGGACCCCTTGTACTTCGCTGCCGCCCTCCTCGAACTCGCCGCAGCCGGCGCGGTGACCGGGCCAATAGCCGCCGCGCTCCTCAAGCGCCGCACCCCCGCCCTCACCGGCGGCCTTGCCCTGGCCGCAGCCCTCGCGCTGAGCGCGGGCGTCATCCTCAGCTCCCCCCAGAGCGACGACACCGGCTCACTCACCGCCGAGCAGATCGCCGCACTGCCGACCGTCGACATGGTCAACTACCGCTTCGAGCCCTCCATCCTGCGGGCCGCCCCCGGACAGCCGGTCGCCTTCACCTTCACGAACGACACCGACGACGCCCACGCCTTCGCCGTCGACAAGCTGGGCATCGACATCGAGGTCCCCAGCGGCCGCAGCCGCACCGTGGTCGTCCAGGCGCCCCCCGGCCGCTACGCCATGCACTGCTCGGTCGGCAGCCACAGCGCCAACGGCATGAAGGGGCAGCTCGTCATCACCGGCCAGGACACCACCACCGCCCCGGGTCCCGCGGACACCGACCCCGCCGCGTCCTCTGACACCCACAACCACCATGGCTGATTACCTGTCGCGGCGCTCTCTGATCGTGGGAGGCACCGCCGCCACGGCGGGCGCCCTCATCCCCCTCGTCCGATCCCTCACCTCCGCAGAAGCACTCCCCGACGGACCGCCCCTGCCCGAGCTCCCCGAACTCGACGTCAGCACTCCCACGGGCAAGCCCAGGACCAAGACCGCCACCCTGACCGCCGGCAGCGCGGGGGAGGGGCGGCTGGCCTACAACCACACCGGGCCCGGCCCCGGACCGCTCATGCGCCTGCGCGAAGGCGACCGGGTACGGCTGACCTTCCGCAACGACCTCGACGCCCCTTCCAGCCTGCATGTGCACGGCGTCCCCATGCCGCCCGCCACCGACGCCCCCCTGACCCACCTCGCGCCTGGCCAGAGCGATGTCCGCGAGTTCACCCTCCCCCCAGGGTCGGCCGGCACCTACTGGTACCACCCTCACGCCCACGGCGACGTCGAACGCCAGCTCCTGGCCGGCCTCGCGGGGCCCGTCGTCGTCACTGGCCCCCTGGGTCCGGTGTCGCTCCGGGCCCGTTCCTTCCAGACAACGTTGTCCTGCACCGAGACGACACACCCTGGAGAGTTCATGAAGATCGTTGATGTCACAGTCACTCCGATCGCCTTCGAGGACCCTCCGCTGCTGAACAGCACCGGCGTGCACGAGCCCTTGGTCCTGCGCTGCGTGGTGCAGCTCAGGCTGGAGAACGGAATCGTGGGCCTGGGCGAGTGCCCCGGAGGCAAGGCGGAGACCAGCCGACTCCTGATCGCGGCTCGGGAGATGAAAGGCCGAGACGTCTTCGCCACCACTGCGGCACGCCAGGCTGTCCATCAGGCCCTGGGCGGCACTACCACCCGGGTCGAGGAACGCGACTCGGCCTGGGCCCCGCTGGAGGTCGCGGCATTGGACGCCGGCATTTATCGGAGCCTTCGCGCTCCTCATCCTTCCGATTGCGGTTGCCGCCTGCCTGGCAGGCCGGACACGCGTCAGGGATACAGGCCCATATGGCGCCTCGGGACTGTCCGCCGCCACGGCAGAGGGACTGCGGTAGGCCGATGCCGCCGATACCGCACCGTGCCGCGCTCCTCGTCATCGACATGCAGCGCAACGTGAGCCCGGCATGCACCGCCCCGAACCGGGGTCGCCGTCACCATCAACCGACTCCTTGTCGCAGGCGGACTGCGCCACCGGTCCTTCGAGAGGCTCCCGCCGAGTGCGCCGAGTGCGCCGAGTGCGCCGAGTGCGCCGAGTGCGCCGAGTCGCACCGCCGCACGGAACGGGGGAACTGCACGGCAGCAGACCGCTGTTGGGCCCGTTTCTATGACGCCTTCCCGGACGTGGACGCGGCATCCTTCCGGACGCGGCGTCTTCGCGAAGCGGTAGTCCACGGTGAACCTAGAGGTGTAGTGTCCTGGTTATGCGCATGAGCGAGGGTGTCGAGTGGGGGCTGCACTGTTGTCTGACGCTGGCCTGGGTCGGGGATGAGGAACCTGTGTCCACCGCCAAGCTGGCGGCTTGGTTCGACCTGCCTCAGGCGTATCTGAACAAGAGGCTGCAGGCGCTGGTCAGGGCCGGCATCCTGAGTTCGACGGCGGGGGCCCGGGGCGGTTTCCGGCTCGCCAGGCTCCCCGAGCGCATCACTCTCATGGACGTCGTCACCGCCATCGAGGGCCCCGACGACGCCTTCCGCTGTACCGAGATCCGTCGGCGGGGCGAGGGAGCGGACGCGGCCGCCGGGGAGTTCCGGCGGGCCTGCGGCATCGCCACCGCCATGCGTCGGGCCGAACTGGCGTGGCGCCGCGAACTCGCCGGCCAGACCCTGGCGGACATCATGGCCACCGCGCCGCCCGCTGCCATGGAGCGTGCCAGGCGCCACCACGGGCGCACGGCCCGCTGATCGCTCCATACCCCGCGACTCCGGTGGGGCACATCTGTGAGGAGAACCTGGATGTCGAGTGTCTCGATTTCGTCTGGTCGTCCGGCGAGCGACGCCAAGAACCCCCCCGAGCCCGGCGGACTATCGTCGACCTTGGTCCTGGCCTTAGGCACCTTCGCCGTCGGCACGGACGCCTTCGTCGTCGCCGGATTCCTGCCCTCCATGGCCCACTCGCTGCACGTGTCGCAGACGGCCGCCGGGCAGTCGGTCACGGTGTTCGCCGCCGCCTATGCCGTACTGTCGCCGACCCTCGCCACCCTGACCGCCCGCCTGCCCCGGCGCACCCTGCTGATCTCCGCACTGCTCACCCTCGGCGTGGCCAACCTCCTGTCGGCACTGGCACCCAGCCTCGCCGTGCTGATCGTCAGCCGGATCATCGCCGCCGCCGGCGCTGCCGCGTACACCCCCCACGCCGCAGCGGTCGGCGCCGCCCTGGTCCGCCCCGAACTGCGGGCCCGTGCCCTGGCCGTGGTCGTCGGCGGCCTGACCGTCGCCACCGCGCTGGGTGTTCCCCTCGGCAACCTCATCAGCCACTGGCTCGGCTGGCGCAGCACCCTTGGCGTGGTGGCCGCGCTGTGCCTGGTCATCTCGGTCGGCCTACGTCTGAACATGCCGGAGGTACCCGGCAATCCCCGGGTGGCACTGCGCACCCGGCTCGCGGTGCTGCGCCGGCCGGCCGTACTGGCCGTCCTGCCCCTCACCCTCCTGGGCATGGGGGCCTGCTACACCGCCTACGCCTACAGCGTCCCGGTGCTCGAAGCGGTGCGCATCCCCGAGAGCGCCATGCTGTGGATGCTCTTCCTGTACGGATTGGGCGCCGTGCTCGGCAACGTCGCGGCCGGCTACGCCACCGACCGCTGGGGCTCGGTCCGGGTCCTGACCGCCGGATACCTCACCATGGCGCTCGCCCTCGGGGCCCTGGCCTGGATCGCCGCCGCGCACGGTTCCGTGCAGCCCGTAGTAGGCCTGCTGGTCCTGTTGTGGGGAGCGAGCAGTTGGTGTCAGACGCCGCCGCAGCAGCATCGGCTGATCGAGGCCGCCCCGCAGGAAGCGCCCCTGCTCGTCTCCCTGAACTCCTCCGGTATCTACCTGGGCATCGGCCTGGGCACCGTACTCGGCGGCATCTCGCTGCCTGCGGGAACGTCGGCCGTCTACGCCCTTGGAGCCGCCCTGGCGGTCGCCGCCCTGCTGTTCCTCCGGATCACGGCACGCACCACGAAGACACACACCGGCTGAGGAACCGCCCTTCGCCTACCGACGGCCGGACGGCCAGAGGTCCGGCTGCCGCCTGACCCTGCTGCCCCGGTTCTCACGACAGAGGGCGGCGGCTCCGCCCGACGCACACGAGCGCGCGGCGGGTCCTGGTCCACGTCCCGCCCCGCCCCGCCCGGCGGGGGACCAGTTCGTCGACGAAACCGAGAGGTCGCCAGATGACCACCTACACACCGCAACCGCCGACCGTTCGGCCGCCCCCGCCGACGCCACGCGGACCGCCATCCCAAGGACCGGAGCAACGGAAGCAGGCGTCACCCAGGCCACGGGCCGCAGTTCACCCCGATTGCAGAATCGATGCTACTGGCGCCATGAGGCCGATTCGCCCGGATGCTGACTCCCCGAGAGGCACCAACGGCAACGCACCACAGGAGGAGCGATAAAAGTGTGGATCATGGGCTTTCTTGCGATGGCGCTGCTAGTAGCACTCACTCCCGGAGCCAACAATCTTCTGGCTCTGCGGCACGCCATGGTGCGAGGCTTCGGCGGTTCCATGGTCGGGGTATGCGGACGGCTCGTCGCGTTCGCCATCCTCGTGGTCGTGGTCGTGGCTGGGCTGGGGCCGCTGCTGTCGGCGTCGGTGTGGGCACTGACGCTGATCAAGTGGGCCGGCGTCGTCTACCTCACCTACTTGGGCACCACCGTCTTGTGGGCTAGCTTCCGGCGGGGCGGTGCACCGGACGAAGCCGTCGCGAAGACCTCAGGCCAGGTGAGGCCGACCCTGTCCGTGCTGGCGCGTAAGGAGTTCCTCGTCGCGATCAGCAACCCGAAGGCCGTGTTGGTGTTCACGGCTTTCGTGCCGCAGTTCGTCGTTGCCGGTCACGGCTCCGTCACAGCCCAACTCGCCATCCTCGGTGCCTTCTACCTTCTAGCGGAAGCAGTGGCGGCCGCAGTGTTCGCCGCTGCGGGCAGTGTGATCAGGGCGGCGCAGATGAGTCGTCAGGCCCACCGCCGACTGGACCGTGTCACCGGCGTTGCGTTGCTCGGGATGGCCGGCCTGATCGCGGCAGAGTCCGCCACATCGTGATTCAGAGCAATGCTCAGGACGTGTGGATCAGCTCCGCTGGAGGGCGCGCGAAGGGCTTGCCTTCCCGAGTGAATGATCGTCAAGTCACGGAGTAGGTCCGCGCTGTGAAAGCGGGTCGGGAAGGTACGCCCGTGCTCAGCGTAGTCAACGAAAAGGGCACCACCGAGGCCGGTTCCCTGATCGACGAGATCGTCCGCGAGGGCGCTCGGCGGATGCTGGCCGCAGCCCTGGAGGCGGAGGTGGACCAGTACAGCGCGGAGCTCGCTGGTCAGCGTGACGAGGCCGGCTGCCGGCTGGTGGTGCGCAATGGCCGCCACCGGCCGCGGCCGGTGACCACGGCCGCCGGCCCCATCGAGGTGGCCTCCCCAACACGGCAAGCACGAGGCCGCCCCGGCTCCGCGCGATCCCGAAGTGTTTCTGCGGTGGTTCGAGGAGAGTTCAGCGACCCTGCTCACGGCCCTGCGCACAGACCCGAGTACGAGCGCCTGGACGTTTCATCCGCCGCACACGGTGGGCTTCTGGCAGCGACGCCGTGCGCTGGAG
>NZ_JBEXXO010000049.1:0-30979 GCF_040630435.1 Streptomyces sp. NPDC005803
GTCGGCCGCCCCCCCGCGGGTCCCCCCCCCCCCCCGCCCGGCTCCCCCGCCGCCCCCCCCCCCCGGCGGGGCCCCCCCCCCGCCTCGACGGGCCCTCTCAGCAGGTCACTTCAGGCCGAAGGCCCGGATGATCTCCTGGTCCACGGCGAGACCGCCGCCCGCCTCGGCGTGCGCCTTGAGCGACACGGCGGTGGCGCCCTTCTTCGGGGTCTTGAACCGGGCGGTCCAGGAACCGGCCGAGTCCTTCTTCAGCTGCACCGCGCTCCAGGACCTGCCGTCGTCGTAGCTGACCGACAGCGAGGCCTTCGTCGCCTTCACGGCCCCCTCCAGCCACTCCTGCGTGGTGGACGACAGACCGATCTCCGTCCACTTCCCGGCCTCCGCGTCCCCGGCCAGGTCGGTGTCGACGTCGTAGTCCAGCTGCAGCAGCGGAATGTCCGCCTGGTACGGGCCTTCGGGGTCGAGCGCGCCGGAGACGAAGCTCCACTCCGAGTGCGTGCGGACGGAGGTCTTCCAGACGCCGGCGTCGCGCGAGGCGTCGACCACCAGCCGGTACGGCAGTTCCTCGGAGGCGAGGTTCCCGACGTACCCGGCGCGGCCCGGCGACTCGTCGAGCAGCTTGTCGCCCTGGTACACCGCGGCCGTTCCGGTGTCGTACTCCTTGTCCGGCATGGAGCCCGAGTGACCCGCGCCGCTGTCCGTCCACGGCGTGATGTTGTACTGGATGTCGCCCCACTGCGAGCGGAACGGGCCCCAGTACCCGGTGCCGAGGCGCGGCCGGGTGACGGGCGCGAACCACTCGGCCTTGTTGCTGCTGCCGGCCCTGTAGTCCAGGTTGCCGCTGCGCTCCTCCAGCGCGGTGTCCGTGCCGGTCTCGTTGTACACCGCGTGGTCCTCGTACCAGTACGAGGCGCCCGGCAGCGGGGTGACCCACTCGGTGCGGGTGGCGGGGTACTTCTCGTACTCCGCGAAGCCGATCCCGAACCCGTAGTCGGGGATGTCGTAGCGGTAGCCGCCGCCGACGACGTCCCGGTGACCGTAGTAGGTGTTCTCCACCTTCGCCAGCTGACGGAGGGCCGGGGCGAAGGCGAGCGAGCGGTCCGGGATCGTGCCGTCGTGACGGTCGACCAGGTCGTAGACGTAGCGCGCGAACTTCCGCTGGTCGACGGTCACCTTCTCACCGCGCTGGGCCGCCTTCACGAGGCGCTCGCCCGTGAGGCGCTGGACGGAGGCGACCGGGATGGCGAGGGTGGTGCCGTAGTCGGCGTAGGACTCCATCAGCACGCCGTCGCCCGCGTTGACGACGAACAGGGCCTTGGCGCCCGCGGCGATCGCGGCCGCGACCCGGTCGGCGGGGGCCACCACGTCACTGCTGCGGATCACGACGGCCTTGCCCCTGGCGTCCAGGCGCTTGTAGTCGGCAGGGGCGCCGTTGCCCGCGAAGACGCTGCCGAGCCGCTGCCTGCTGTCCTCGGCGACGGGCGAACCGCCCTGGGGGACCACCGGGACATCGCGGCCGTCGGCCGTCAGATCGAGCTGCTTCTCGCCCTGCCGCCAGCGCGTCAGGAAGCTGAAGCTGCCCTGCGTGACCTTCTCGGTCGGGCTCGCCCACAGCTGGTCGTACGTCAGCGGGACCTGGAACGCGTCGCGCTGGACGGTCCCGTCCGGAGCGGTGCGTGCCATGTCGTAGCGCAGTTGGCGGGTCTCGGTCTCCTGCGGTGTCCGCACGCTGACCTTGTGGGCCTCGGAGGCGTCGAGCGTGACGGTGGTGTCCTTGTCGAGGATGATCTCGGGGGCCGCCAGGAAGGCGAGGGCCCGCGAGTCGGCGGTGTCGCCCTTGACGTCGACGGAGGCCCAGGAGGTGTAGTTGCCCGGGGGCAGCCGCAGCGTGGTGCTCCCGGGTACCTGGACGGGGCTGAGGCTGGGGTCGCCGAGGGCGGCGAGGACGACGACGCCGTCCATCGGCTTGCCCGAGCGGTCACGCAGCTCCAGCGTGAGGTCGTAGAGCTCCTGCTCCTTGTTCAGCGCGAACCCGGTGTGCGCGACCGTGGTGCCGGAGGCGTCCTTCGCGATCACCTGCCCGGAGAACGTGGTGTTGTTCGCGACCTTCGACGGGTCGAGCGAGAGGACGGCCTCGGCGGTCGAGCCGGCCGGGACGGTCAGCTGCTTCGCCGACAGCGTGTACGCGTCCGCGTCGCTGTCCGTCGCCAGGTCGAGGGTGACGTCCTGGGCGCCGCTGTTGCGGTAGGTGATCGTCCGCTCGGCGACCGGGTCGGACGGGCTGTGCGGCCAGTCGTAGGACGCGACCGCGACGGAGCCGGTGGCCTCGATCCGCGTGTCGACGGCGGCCTTCACGTCGAGCCGGCCGGTGCCCTGCTCGTACGGGGTGTAGGCGGGCAGCACCTTGGACGAGCTCATCAGCGCGTCCTTGATGCGCTGGCCGGTCCAGTCGGGGTGACGCTGCTTCAGGATGGCGGCGGCGCCCGCGACGTGCGGGGTCGCCATCGACGTACCGGACATCGACTGGTACATGCCCTCGATGCCGGGGACCGACTGCGACGCGGCCGCGTTGATGTCGACGCCCGGTGCGGAGAGGTCGGGCTTGAGTCCGTAGGAGCGCGTCAGCGGGCCCATGGAGGAGAAGTCCGCGCGGTTGTCCTGCTTGTCGACGGCGGCGATGGTGAGCGCCTTGTCCGCCGAGCCCGGCGAACCGATGGTGCCGGCGCCGTAGGCGTTGCCCGCGGCGATCACGTACAGCGGCCCGCCGTCGGCCGACAGGGCGTCGACCGCCTGCGACATCGGGTCGTCGCCGTCGTCGGGAATGCTGGAGCCGAGGCTCATCGAGACGACGTCGGCACCTTCCGCCTTCGCCCACTCCATCGCCTCGATGATGCCGGAGTCGGCCCCCGAGCCCTCGTCGCCCAGTACCTTGCCGACGAGCAGACCGGCCTGCGGGGCCACGCCCTTGTTGACGCCGTCGGAGGCGGCGCCGGAGCCCGCGATGGTGGACGCGACGTGTGTGCCGTGGCCGTTCTTGTCGTCGACCTCCTCGCCGGGCACGAAGCTCCTGGTCTCCAGGATGCGGTCCTTGACGTCCGGGTGGTCGGTGTCGATACCGGTGTCCAGGACGGCGACCTTGATGCCCTTGCCGTCGTAGCCCTCGGCCCACGCCTGCGGGGCGTTGATCTGCGGGACGGAGTCCTTGAGCGCGGCCTCGACGCGGCCGTCGAGCCACAGCTTCGCGATGCCCTCGTCCAGCGACCGGGCCGTGGCGGTGTGCGCGATGTCCTCCCAGAAGGCTCGCGCGGTGTCCTTGCCGGCCTTCAGCGCCGCGCCGTGGATGGACGGGAGCGCCCGGACGGTCCTGCTGCCGCGGGGGGCGACCGGCAGCGAACGGGCCTTGGCCGCCGGGTAGGTGGCGATCAGCGGGATGCCGCCGGTCTTCGCGTCGTCGTAGCCCATCTTGGCGAGCGCCGTGATGTTGAAGAGGCGGCGGTCCAGCTTGCCCGCGGCGATCAGGCTCCCGGCCTCGTCGGGCAGGACGTAGATGTCGTCGCCGGCCTGCTGGACGTGGACCCCGCCGGCAGCGCCGTCGGGCCGGTCCACGGTGACGGTGTCCTGCGTGCCGGCCCCGTCGGCGTAGTGGACGACGTCACCGGTGACCAGGGTGATGTCGTACGCGTGGACCGGGGCGCTGGGGCCGGTGGCCGGTGCGGGCCGGGCCGTGTCGGACGCGGAGGCCGTGACGGGCAGCAGCGCGCCGCTCACCAGGGCGACGGACGTCGCTATGAGGAGGGCTCTGCGCCGCCCACGAGCGGGTCTCGCCCGGCGCGCGGCGGTGGAGGGAGTCGATGTCATGAAGCTGATCTACCGGTTAACGCACCGGTTCGTCATGGGCTATCACTGGCGGAAAGCCGCCGCGGCGGAGAACCGCCGCTCCCGGACGGCGCCGGCCGCCCGGCTCAGACCGCGGAACCGATGCGCCCGGCAGGCCCCTCGCCACCGCCGTGGTGGATCGGGGTGTGGGCTCCGGTGAGCGGGGCGCCGCTGCCGCCGCGCCGGTCGGCGACGATCTCGGCGGCGATCGACAGGGCCGTCTCCTCGGGCGTACGGGCGCCGAGATCGAGGCCGATCGGCGAGTGCAGCCGGGCCAGTTCCCCTTCGGAGACGCCGGCCTCGCGCAGCCGGTCGTTGCGCTCCAGATGGGTGCGGCGCGAGCCCATCGCGCCGACGTAGGCGACCGGCAGCCGCAACGCCGCCTCCAGGAGCGGGACGTCGAACTTGGCGTCGTGCGTCAGGACGCACAGGACGGTCCGGGCGTCCACGTCGGTGGCGGCCAGGTAGCGGTGCGGCCAGTCGACGACCAGTTCGTCGGCGTCCGGGAAACGCGCCCTCGTGGCGAAGACGGGGCGGGCGTCGCACACCGTGACGTGGTAGCCGAGGAACTTCCCGGCCCGTACCAGCGCGGAGGCGAAGTCGATGGCGCCGAACACGATCATCCGGGGCGGCGGGACGCTGGATTCGACGAGCAGGGTGAGCGGCTGCCCGCACCGCGAACCGTCGGCGCCGATGGTGAGCGTGCCGGTGCGGCCCGCGTCCAGCATCGCCCGGGTCTCCGCGGCCGCGGTGCGGTCCAGCTCCGGATGTCCGCCGAGGCCGCCCTCGTGACGGCCGTCGGAGCGGACCAGCAGGGGACGGCCGAGGAGTTCGGCGGGCCCGTCGGTGATCCGGGCCAGCGCCGCCGCCTCCCCCCGCGCGGCGGCGGCGAGCGCGGCGGCGAACACCGGACGGGCGGGGTCGTCCGCCCGGACCGGCGTCACCAGGATGTCGATGACGCCGCCGCAGGTCAGACCGACCGCGAAGGCGTCCTCGTCGCTGTAGCCGAACTGCTCGCGCACGGACGTGCCGTCGTCGAGGGCCTGGCGGCACAGCTCGTACACCGCGCCCTCCACACACCCGCCGGAGACCGAGCCGATCGCGGTGCCGTCACGGTCGACGGCCAGCGCGGCACCCGGCTGCCGGGGCGCGCTGCCGCCGACGGCGACCACGGTGGCCACGGCGAAGTCGCGTCCCTGCCCGGACCATCGGTCGAGCTCCTCGGCGATGTCCAGCATGTCGGTCTCCTCGGCGGATGAGTGGAGGTCGGGTCCGGGTCGTCAGCTGACGCCCAGCCAGCTCTCGATCGGGTGCAGGGCGAAGTAGACGACGAAGATCACCGTCAGTCCCCACATGAAGGCGCCGACCTCGCGGGACCGGCCCTGGGCCGCCTTGATGGCGACGTACGAGATGACGCCCGCGGCCACACCGGTCGTGATGGTGTACGTGAACGGCATCAGGACCACGGTCAGGAAGACCGGGATGGCGACCGAGCGGTCGCTCCAGTCCACGTGCCGGGCGTTCTGCATCATCATGGCGCCGATGACGACCAGGGCGGCGGACGCCACCTCGGCCGGCACGATCGCCGTGAGCGGGGTGAAGAAGAGGCACGCGGCGAAGAAGAGTCCGGTGACCACCGAGGCGAGCCCGGTCCGGGCGCCCTCTCCGACACCGGTCGCCGACTCGACGAACACGGTCTGGCCGGAGCCGCCGGCGACACCGCCGATCGCCCCTCCCGCACCGTCGATGAACAGCGCCTTGGACAGGCCCGGCATCCGGCCCCTGTCGTCGGCGAGACCGGCCTCCGTGCCGACACCGATGATGGTCGCCATCGCGTCGAAGAAGCCGGCCAGCACCAGGGTGAAGACGATGAACCCGACGGTCATGGCCCCGACATCGCCCCAGCCGCCGAACTCGACGTCCCCGAAGAGCGAGAAGTCCGGCGAGGAGACCGCGGAGCCCGTGAGCTCGGGCGGGCCGCTGCTCCACATCTCGGGGTCGACGTCGGCGACCGTGTTGATCACGACGGCGACGACGGTGCCGACGACGATGCCGATGAGGATCGCGCCGGGGATGTTGCGGGCCTGCAGCATGAAGATCAGCAGCAGTGTCACCGCGAAGACGAGCACGGGCCAGCCGGCCAGTTCGCCGGCCGGGCCGAGGGAGACCGGGGTGGCGGTGCCCTTCCCCACGAATCCGGCCTTGTAGAGGCCGATGAGGGCGATGAAGAGCCCGATGCCCATGGTGATGCCGTGCTTCAGCGGCAGCGGGATCGCGTTCATGATCAGCTCACGCAGCCCGGTGACCACCAGGAGACAGATCACCAGGCCGTACATCACGCACATGCCCATGGCCTGCGGCCATGTCATTTCCGGGGCGACCTGGGACGACAGGACGCCCGAGACACTGAGTCCGGCGGCGAGCGCGAGGGGGACCTTGCCGACGAAGCCCATCAGCAGGGTGGTCGCCGCCGCCGCGAGCGCGGTGGCGGTGATCAGGCCGGGCTGGCTGAGGACATGGCCGTCCACGTCCTTGCCGCCGAGGATCAGCGGGTTGAGCAGCAGGATGTACGCCATGGCCATGAAGGTCGTGACGCCGCCGCGCACCTCGGTGGCGACGGTCGATCCGCGTGCGGATATGTGGAAGTACCGGTCGAGCCACGATCTGCCGGCGGGGACGCGCGAGCCGGCGCCCGCGTCCTTCGCGCCGGTCTTCGGTTCCACTGACTGCTGGGTCATGATGCCTGACTCCCAAGGTTCACAGGGGCACCCGCGATGAAGAGTGGTGATGCGGGATTTGGGATGAGTGCACTGGCTGCACGACCCGGGGGACGGCCCGAGACGAACTGTTCACGCGTGATCGATGGAGCGGGTCCTGCTGGTGGGGTAAGGCCCGTGAGCGGTGCGGGACCTGGTTCCTCCGGGCGGTGCGGGCGAAGGACGCGTGACGTTCCCTGACGCGCGCGCCGCCTGGAGGGCTGAGGGGATCTGCGGTCAGGTGCCGGTGAGGTGTTCGGGGCGCACCGGCGTCCTGTTGAGCTCCAGCCCCGTCGCGTTCCGGATCGCCGCGAGGACGGCCGGGGTCGACGAGAGGGTGGGGGCCTCGCCGATGCCACGGAGACCGTACGGGGCGTGGTCGTCGGCGAGTTCGAGCACATCGACCGGGATGGTCGGGGTGTCGAGGATGGTGGGCAGGAGGTAGTCCGTGAAGGACGGGTTGCGCACCTTCGCGGTCTGCGGGTCGACGAGGATCTCCTCCATGACGGCGATGCCCATGCCCTGGAGGGTGCCGCCCTGGATCTGGCCGAGGACGGAGAGCGGATTCAGCGCCTTGCCGACGTCCTGGGCGCAGGCCAGTTCGATGACCTTGACCAGGCCGAGTTCGGTGTCGACCTCGACGACCGCGCGGTGCGCGGCGAAGGAGTACTGGACGTGGCCGTTGCCCTGCCCGGTGCGCAGGTCGAAGGCCTCGGTCGGCCGGTGGCGCCACTCCAGCTCCACGTCGACCGCCTCGCCCTCCAGCACGTCCGCCAGGTCGGCCAGCACCTCGCCGCCGTCGGTGACGACCTTGCCGCCCTCCAGGAGGAGTTCGGCGGTGGCCCAGGCGGGGTGGTACGTGCCGAACTTGCGGCGGCCGATCTCCAGGACCTGCTCGCGGACCGCCTCGCAGGAGTGCTTCACGGCGCCGCCGGTGACGTAGGTCTGGCGGGACGCGGAGGTGGAGCCGGCCGATCCCACCCGGGTGTCGGCCGGGTTGATGGTGACCTGGGCGACGCCCAGTTCGGTGCGGGCGATCTGGGCGTGCACGGTGACGCCGCCCTGTCCGACCTCCGCCATGGCGGTGTGCACGGTGGCGACGGGTTCGCCGCCGATGACCTCCATGCGCACCCGGGCGGTGGAGTAGTCGTCGAAGCCCTCGGAGAAGCCGACGTTCTTCAGGCCGACCGCGTAGCCGATCCCGCGGACGACGCCTTCGCCGTGCGTGGTGTTGGACAGCCCGCCGGGCAGGGCCCGGACGTCGGCGTGCTCGCCGGCGCTCTCCCACTGCCGCTCGGGGGGCAGCGGCCTGGCCTTGACCCGGCGCAGCAGTTCGGCGACCGGGGCGGGCGAGTCGACCTGCTGGCCCGTCGGCAGCAGGGTGCCCTGCTCCATCGCGTTGAGCTGCCTGAACTCGACGGGGTCCATGCCGAGTTCGGCGGCGACCTTGTCCATCTGCGCCTCGTAGGCGAAGCAGGCCTGGACCGCGCCGAAGCCGCGCATCGCGCCGCACGGCGGGTTGTTGCTGTACAGGGCGACCGCCTCGATGTCGACGTCGTCGACGGCGTACGGGCCGACGGCGAGCGAGGAGGCGTTGCCGACGACGGCCGGGGAGGCGGAGGCGTAGGCGCCGCCGTCCAGCACGATGCGGCACTTCATGTGCGTGAGCTTGCCGTCGCGGGTGGCGCCGTGTTCGTACCGGAGCTTGGCGGGGTGGCGGTGGACGTGTCCGAAGAAGGACTCGAAGCGGTTGTAGACCATCTTGACCGGCTTGCCGGTGCGCAGCGCCAGGAGGCAGGCGTGGATCTGCATCGAGATGTCCTCACGGCCGCCGAACGCGCCGCCGACGCCGGAGAGCGTCATGCGCACCTTGTCCTCGGGCAGGCCGAGGACGGGGGCGATCTGCTTGCGGTCCGAGTGCAGCCACTGGGTGGCGACGTACAGGTCGACGCCCCCGTCCTCGGCGGGCACGGCGAGGCCGGACTCGGGGCCGAGGAAGGCCTGGTCCTGCATGCCGAAGGTGTACTCGCCCCTGACGATGACGTCGGCCTTCTTCGCCGCTTCGTCCGCGTCGCCGCGGATGACGGGCTGGCGGTGCACGATGTTGGGGTGCGGGACGTGCCCGATGTACTCGTCGGTGCGGCCCTCGTGGACCAGGACCGCGCCGGGGGCGGTCGCGGACGCCTCGTCCGTGATGACCGGCAGCTCGGCGTACTCGATCCTGATCTTCGCGGCGGCCCGCCGGGCGGTCTCCGGGTGGTCGGCGGCGACGAGCGCCACCGGCTCGCCGTGGTGCCGGACCTTGCCGTGGGCCAGGACCGGGGTGTCCTGGATCTCCAGACCGTAGTTCTTCATCTCGGCCGGCAGGTCGTCGTAGGTCAGCACGGCGTAGACGCCGGGCGTCGCCACGGCCTCGCCGATGTCGATGGACCTGATCTCGGCGTGTGCCACGGTGGAGCGGAGGGTGTGGCCCCAGAGCATGTCCTCGTGCCACATGTCCGAGGAGTACGCGAACTCGCCGGTGACCTTCAGGATGCCGTCGGGGCGCAGCGTGGACTCGCCGATGCCGCCCTTGGTGCGGGCGCCCTGGTTGATGCTGGTGGGGGAACCGGTAACGCCCATCGTCTAGACCGTCTCTTCCGCGCGGGCGGCCGCGAGGCGGACCGCGTCGAGGATCTTCTCGTAGCCGGTGCAGCGGCAGAGGTTCCCGGAGAGCGCCTCGCGGATGTCCGCGTCGGACGGCTCCGGGGTGCGCTCCAGGAGCTCGTCGGCGGCGACCAGCAGTCCGGGGGTGCAGAAGCCGCACTGGACGGCTCCGGCGTCGATGAACGCCTGCTGGATCGGGGAGAGCTCGCCGGTGTCGCGGGTGTCCTCGCCGGCCGGCTTGGCCTCCCAGCGACGGGCCTCGTCGAGCGCGGTGCCGCAGGCGCCGGAGGCGCAGCCGGTGCCCGGGTGGGCCTCGGCGCGGTGGGCGGCGAAGTCGGCGAGGCCTTCGACGGTGACGACGTCGCGGCCCTCGACCTGGCCGGCGCCGACCAGACAGGCGCAGACCGGCACGCCGTCCAGACGGACCGTGCAGGAACCGCACTCGCCCTGCTCGCAGGCGTTCTTGGAACCGGGCAGCCCCATCCGCTCCCGCAGGACGTACAGGAGGGACTCCCCCTCCCAGACGTCGTCGGCCTCGTGCCGGCGGCCGTTGACCGTGAAATTGACGCGCATGATCAGGCAGCTCCTTCGGTGCGGCGGCCGTTGCCGCGGTACGACTCCCAGGTCCAGCCGAGGGTCCGGCGGGCCATGATCCCGACCGCGTGCCGGCGGTAGCCCGCCGTGCCGCGCACGTCGTCGATCGGGTTGCAGGCCGCCGCCGCGAGCGTGGCGAACTGCTTGGCGACGGACGGCGTGATGATCGCGTGGCTGTCCCAGAACCCGCCCTCCTCGAGCGCGGCGTTCAGGAAATCCTCGGCCTCCTTCGCCCGTACGGGTGTCGGGGCGGCGGATCCGATGCCGGTGCGGACGGTGCGGGTCTGCGGGTGCAGCGCCAGGCCGAAGGCGCAGACGGCGATGACCATCGCGTTGCGGGTGCCGACCTTGGAGTACTGCTGCGGCCCGTCGGCCTTCCTGATGTGCACGGCCCGGATCAGCTCGTCCGGCTCCAGTGCGTTGCGCTTGACGCCGGTGTAGAAGTCGTCGATGGGGATCAGCCGGGTCCCGCGGACCGATTCGGCCTCCACCTCGGCGCCCGCGGCGAGCAGCGCCGGGTGGGCGTCTCCGGCGGGTGAGGCGGTGCCCAGGTTGCCGCCGACACCGCCGCGGTTGCGGATCTGCGGCGAGGCGACGGTGTGCGAGGCGAGCGCCAGTCCGGGCAGCTCGGCCCGCAGGTGCTCCATGATGGCGCTGTACGGGACGGAGGCCCCGAGCCGTACGTTCTCCCGGCCCACCTCCCACTCGGAGAGTTCCCCGATGCGGTTCAGGTCCATGAGGTACTCGGGCCGCCGGTGGTCGAAGTTGATCTCGACCATCACATCGGTGCCGCCGGCGAGGGGCACAGCCGTCGGGTGCTCGGCCTTGGCGGCGAGCGCCTCCTCCCAGCTGGCGGGGCGAAGGAAGTCCATGAGTGGCTCTCTTCTTCTCAATCGGGTCGTTCGCTGGGGCTGGGGACGGCCGGCCCTCGACTTGTTCCTGTCTTGTTCACGCGGTGTGTGGCCCAGTACACAAGCCCTGCTCCACCTGGTGCAGTCACCGAAACCATGAAGGAGTTGGCTGGTCTCCGCGCTCGTCTTGTAGATTCGAACGAATGGCGGGGATCGGTGACCTCACCGCAATACCCAGTTTTCACCCGCACCAACGAAAGAGATCGGCGGCGACGAGATGCGGCTGCGCGCACTGCTGGAGACCGACGCGCTGGGCCTGCGGCTGCTCGGCGGCGACGAGGAGCTGGACCGGTCGGTCCGCGGCGTGATGACCACCGACCTGCGGGACCCCAGCCGCTACCTCACGGGCGGCGAGCTGGTGCTCACCGGGCTGGCCTGGCACCGGGACGCGAAGGACTCGGAGCCGTTCGTACGGATCCTGTCGGCGGCCGGGGTCGCCGGGCTCGCGGCGGGCGAGGCGGAGCTGGGCGCCATCCCGGACGATCTCGTCGAGGCGTGCCGCCACCACCGGCTGCCGCTGTTCGCCGTCCATGAGACCGTCGCGTTCGCGACGATCACCGAGCACGTGGTCCGTCAGGTGTCCGGGGAGCGGGCGGGCGACCTGGCCGCGGTCGTGGACCGGCACCGGCGGCTGATGACCTCGGGGCCGACCGGTGGCGGTCCCGAGGTGGTCCTCGATCTGCTCGGCTCCGACCTCGACCTGCACGCCTGGGTGCTCTCGCCGACCGGCCGGCAGATCGCGGGCGCGGGTGCACCGCTGTCCGGACCGGACGGGGCGGAGCTGGCCGGGCTGCACCTGGCCGCGGTGCGCTCCGGCCGGCGCGCCCCGCACCGGGCCACCGTCGGCGGGGTGACGTATTCGCTCTTCCAGATCCGCAACAACGGCCGGGGCGCCGTGCCGGCCTCCCGGGATGTGCGGGAGTCGGTGCTCTCCGACTGGCTGCTGGCCGTCGAGGCCGACGCGGGCGACTGGCCGGCCGCCCGGCTCGACCTGCTCCAGGGCGTCACCCAGCTGATCGCGGTGGAGCGGGACCGGCGCGACGCGGCCCGCACGGTGCGCCGCAGGCTCGCCCAGGAGGTCCTGGAGCTGGTCCAGGCCGGGGCGCCGCCGGCCGAGATCGCCGCCCGGCTGCGGGTCGCCGCCCCGGTCCTGCTGCCCGGTGCCGGCACCGCGCCGCACTGGCAGGTGGTGGTGGCCCGGGTCGAGTGGGACGAGGCGGACGCCCCCGGCGGCGTCGGTTCGGGGATCGCGGGCGGGCCGGTCGCCCAGGCACTGCTGGAGGAGATCCTGGTCGACCCGGCCGTGACCGGTCCGGACTCCGCGGACCGGATCGCGGTCGCCCACATGGGTGAGGAGGCCATCGCGCTCGTACCGCTGCCCGCTCTCACCGGCGACCTGCCGGGGGCGGACGGGGACGCGGGCGGGGAGGATCCCGCCGAGGGTTCCGCGCTGCACGCCGACGCCCTGCTGGCGGCCGTGCGCGCCCCGCTCTCCGCGGGCCTCGCCGACGACGGCCGGCTGACACTGGGTGTCAGCGCCTCGGTGCATTCGCCGGAGGGGCTGCGTGGGGCCCTGGAGGAGGCCCGGCACGCCCGCCGGGTGGCGGCGGCCCGTCCGGGCCGGGTGTGCGCGGCCGGTCACCACGAGCTCGCCTCGCACGTGCTGCTGCTGCCGTTCGTGCCCGACGACGTCCGTCGCGCGTTCACCGCACGGCTGCTCGACCCGCTGCGCGACTACGACCGGCGTCACCGCGCGGAGCTGATCCCGACCCTGGAGGCGTTCCTGGACTGCGACGGTTCATGGACCCGCTGCGCGGCCCGGCTGCACCTCCACGTCAACACGTTGCGCTACCGGGTCGGGCGAATCGAGCAGTTGACGGGGCGTGACCTTTCGCGGCTCGAGGACAAGCTCGATTTCTTCCTCGCCCTGCGTATGAGCTGACTCCCGGGGGCCACGGCGGCTCCCCGCGCCTTCGGCCGATTGTGAAAAGTTTCACCTGACATTGCCACGACCTCTTGGCCCGGCGTGCCATTCCGTGCTGTGATGCGGCCAGACTCAGAGCGTCCGGCCATCGGGGGTGGGTGAAGGAGCGGGGCTGGGTGCGTGCAGCTGCAGGGCGGAGGACCGAGCCGTGGCGGAGCCGTGGTGAGGGACGACGAGGCCGCAGATGTGCGTGACCTGCCCCGCGACGCCACCCCCCGACGGCCGGACACTCTCCACAGCTCGATGGCGCGCTCGGGGAGGGCAATGTGGCGCATACCGCCATGTCTGGTTCCGGAACGACAGCAGATGACGATCCGCCGCTCCAGACAGCGGTATGGCGGCTGCGGTCACGCGCCTGCTGGACGGACGCCGCGGCGCTGCTCGAACACGACGCCGCCACCGACCCGGCCGCGGCCCTCCAGCGCACGGCGCTGCTGACCGAGCGGTGTCTGTACACCGGGCAGGGCTGGACCGACGCGGAGGACGCGCTGCGGACCGCCGAGGCCATGGCCCACGACGACGCCGAGCGCGGGGCCGCCGCCTGCGAGCGCGGCTACCTCGCCTATGCCTCCACCCTGCTCGGCGTACGGGACCGGGCCGACGAGGCGCGGGTGGCGCTGGGCCGCGCCGCGGCGCTCCTGGCCCCGGCCGCCCCGGGCCGTCCGCTGCTCGACTTCCGGCGGGGCCTGATCGCGCAGAACATCGCCGACTCGCCGCAGGCGGCCCGTGCCGCCTACCGCAGGGCGCACGCGGGCGCCACGGCCCAGGGAGACGCGCTGCTGCTCTCCTCCACGTGGCGCCATCTGGCCCTGATCGCCCTGCGCGAGGGCGAGTTGGCGGAGGCCAGGCACGGCTTCGCGGAGTCCCTGCGGATAAGGGAGGAGCTGGGCTATCTGGTCGGTACGGCCCCGGCGCTCATCGCGATGGCCGACGCCGAGCCCGAGCCGGAGGCGGCGACGCGGCTGCGCGCGGAGGCGGGCCGGCTGTTCCGGCTCCTGGGCGGCGTGCCGACCTGGCTGGCGCCGCACCTGGACCCGCCGGGCCCGGAGACGGCCGAGGCGAACTGACGCCCTGCGGCGGGCGGACGGCCGCAGGGCCGGAGGTCGGGGCCGACGGGCCGGGGCGGGCCTGCCGACGGGCAGAGGCCGGGGCCGGTCGGCCGGAGGCCGGAGCCGGTCGGCCGGAGACCCGGGCCGGGGCCTGCTCCCGCGCTGTCGAGCCGCCGTGCGGGCGGGGCGGGAGCCTCCGCCCCGCCTCAGCCGCCGGAGCCGGCGAAGTGCTCCCGTACGAGTGACTGCACGACCGCCACGTCCTGGGCGATCAGCGCGTCCAGCAGGGCCGTGTGCTCGGCGGCGTCCGCCAGGAGGTCGGCGCGGCGGGTGGCGGGGTTGCCCTCCAACGGCCACTGGGAGCGGCGGTGCAGCTCGTCGGCCACCATCACCAGCTGGGCGTTGCCCGCGAGGGCGAGCACCGCTCCGTGGAAGGCCCGGTCGGCCTCCGCGTAGCTCGCCCGGTCACCGACGGCGGCGGCCGCGACGGTGGCGTCGGCCAGCGGGCGCAGGGCGCACCAGCCGGCCGGCGCGACGGTGCGGGCGAGCCGCAGCATGATGGGCACCTCGAGCAGCGCCCGGACCTCGGCCAGTTCGGCCAGCTCGCCCGGCCCGCGCTCGGCGACCCGGAAGCCGCGGTTCGGCACGACCTCGACGGCCCCTTCGCCGGCCAGCTGCTGCATCGCCTCGCGCACGGGGGTGGCGGAGACCCCGAAGCGGGCGCCGAGCGCCGGGGCGGAGTAGACCTGCCCCGGGATCAGCTCTCCGTCGACGAGGGCGGCGCGCAGGGCGTCCAGGATCTGCCCGCGCACGGAGTGCCGCTGCACCGTGGCCCTGGGGGCGGGCAGCTCGCCGTGGGTGTGCTCGCCACGCGCCTGCTCGGGCACCCGGAGGGACGAGGAGGCGGTCATGGGCGCGGCGGACGCGTGCGGCGCCCACTCGTCCTCACGGGCTCGGCCCTGCTCCACGGGTACCTCCTCGGCCGGTCTCGGGTGCGGCGCACCGGTGCGGCGCCTCGTGTGCACGATAGGCGGCGGAGGCTGCGGTTCAAACATCGACCGCATCGGATAAGGTAAGGCTTACCTGCAAACGATCGCGATTCGGTGGTCCCTGCATGACCCTTTCCACCCTGCTCCCGGGTACGACGGCCTCGGCCGTGACGGACGCGTACGCGCGTCTGGCCGAGGTCTTTCCCGGGCTGCGCGCCGAAGCGCTCATGGACGGCGAGCCCGCGCCCGGCGGTGCCGGCTGGGTGGGCGCCCACGAGCTCGCGGCCGGGGGCAGCGGGCTCGACGCCTTCCTCGCCTGGGACGAAGCGCAGGTGCTGCGGGACTACGGGCAGCCGGCCCGGCCGGACGTGATCGCCGGCTTCGGGCTCCACCGGTACGCCTGGCCCGCCTGTCTGCTGGTGACGGTGCCGTGGTTCCTGTACCGGCGGGTGCCCCGGATCCCGGTCGAGGACGTCTTCTTCCAGCGGGCGCTGGGCCACCTGACCGTGCGGGTACGGGAGTTCGCCTGCCTGCCCGGCGATCCGGCGGCGGATCTGCCGGGCGCACGCGTGGTGGCGGACGAGGCCGCGCTGCGCGCCGAGGTGCTCGCGTCCGTGGCCGGCCACCTCGGCCCGGTGCTCGACGGCTTCGGGCCGCGGATGCGGCGCGGCAAGCGGGCACAGTGGGGCATGGCGACGGACGAGATCGTCGAGGGCCTCTGGTACGTCGCCCACCTCCTCGGCGAGGAGCGGCGCGCGATGGCCGAACTGGAGGCACTCCTGCCCGGCACCACGAAGCCGTACGTCGGCACGGCGGGCTTCCGGGAGCTGACCGGGCCGAACGGCGAGTCGCTGCCCACCCGGGACCGGGCGAGCTGCTGCATGTTCTACACGCTGCGGCCCGAGGACACCTGTGTCACCTGCCCGCGCACGTGCGACGCGGACCGGGTCCGGAAGCTGACACCCTCCCCGTGACCCGCACCGCCCGCACAGCCCGCACGGGCGACTGAAATCGAACACAACTCCCCTGCTCCATACGGGCATTCGACCAGATCGCGGTGATCCGTCGGCTCCGCCACCCCATTGGCGTTCTCTTGCCCCGAAACCCCTTGGGCGCGTGGCAATCCCCGGCACGATGGCGGCCGAAACGCCCTATCGCGACGCAAGGGACCGCGCATGAGACTGACCGACATATCGCTTGACTGGCTGCTTCCGGCTGCCGTGCTGCTGGCTGGGGTCATGGCGGCGGTGGCGGTGGTCGCGCGCGGCAAGCGCGCCCCTGACACATCCGCGGCCGAGGACTCCTGGGAACGCAGCGAGGAACGGCGCCGCCGCAAGGAAGCGCTCTACGCCACCGCCTCGTACGTCCTGTTGTTCTGCTGCGCCGCCGTCGCCGCCGCGCTCTCCTTCCACGGGCTCGTCGGCTTCGGCGCCCAGAACCTCGGCCTCTCCGGGGGCTGGGAGTACCTGGTGCCGTTCGGCCTCGACGGGGCGGCGATGTTCTGCTCCGTGCTCGCCGTCCGTGAGGCCAGCCACGGCGACGCGGCGCTCGGCTCACGCCTGCTGGTGTGGACCTTCGCCGGCGCCGCCGCCTGGTTCAACTGGGTGCACGCGCCGCGTGGCCTGAACCACGCGGGCGCTCCGCACTTCTTCGCGGGGATGTCGCTCTCGGCCGCCGTGCTCTTCGACCGAGCGCTGAAGCAGACCCGGGTGGCCGCCCTGCGCGAACAGGGCCTGGTGCCCCGCCCGCTGCCGCAGATCCGGATCGTGCGGTGGCTGCGCGCGCCCCGGGAGACCTTCGGCGCCTGGTCGCTGATGCTGCTCGAAGGCGTACGCACGCTGGACGAAGCGGTCGACGAGGTGCGCGAGGACCGCCGGGAGAAGGAGCAGAACCGTCTCCGCCGGAGGGACCAGGAGAAGCTGGACCGGGCGCACATCAAGGCCCTGAACCGGCAGAACCGGGCGTGGGGCCGGGCCGGCCGGGGCGGCACCCAGGTGGACGTCCAGGCCATCGCCCCCGCGACGGGCTCCGCGCAGTCCGTCGCGGAGCCCGCCATATCCGAGCCGGGTCAGCTGCCCCTGAGACCCCGGCCATCCCTGCAAGCCGTAGACGGCCCGAACTCCAGGGACGTCCCTGAGCTGGGCGCGACCGGTCCGAGAACGGTCGACCTCACCGCCGAGGACGACACCCAGACACTGCCCCGGCTCGACTCGCTGGAGCAGAAGCTGAAGGACCTGGAGCAGCAGTTCGGCTGATGTGGCGGCCGGCGGACCTGCGGGATGCGGCCCTGACGCTCCGACCGGACCGTCAGGGCCGTTCGCCGTCCAGCTC
Organism: Streptomyces sp. NPDC005803; assembly: GCF_040630435.1. Classification (NCBI taxonomy): domain Bacteria; kingdom Bacillati; phylum Actinomycetota; class Actinomycetes; order Kitasatosporales; family Streptomycetaceae; genus Streptomyces; species Streptomyces sp. NPDC005803. The sequence continues at coordinate 17,137 of NZ_JBEXXO010000049.1, forward strand.
GAACCAGACCACCTTGCCCATGGCGTGCGGGCTGACGCCCCAGGAGTCCGCGAGGCTCTCCACCAGGACCAGTCCCCTGCCGTGCGTACCGTCGTCGGCGTCCGGTACGTGCGACACGGGCATGCCCGGGACGAAGTCCCGTACCTCCACGCGCAGCTTCCGCGGCGCCACGCTCACCGCGACGACGGCTCCGTCGTCCGTGTGCACCAGCGCGTTGGTCACGAGTTCGCTGAGCAGTAACTCGGCCACCTGAGCGGGCTCCTCCTTCCATCGGTACCGCAGTAACTCCCGTACCGCGCCCCGCACTTCGGCGACGGCCGCGACGTCGGCACGGCCGACCCTGCGATGCAGTCGGGCCAGTTCCTGACGCTCCATCGTTTCCCCCGCCCACACAGTGAATCGCCCCCTGTCATCGAAGGTGCTCACGCAATGCATGCCCGGCCTACGGGCTGTCACGCTTGCGACGCGTCACGGGAAGGGAATCGGGGAGACTCCGTCATCCACGGATCTTCCCGCGCGCGTCGGGCCGCTCACGGGCACGCGGGCGCTCGTCCGTGGTGCGGTGTTTGCCGTCTCCTCGGTTAACTCCCAGAAAATTCACTCTTGTTGGCGTTGACGGGACCGTGTCTACGCGCGTCATCATGGTGACCATGCGAATCCCCCCACGGATCACCACGCTCGGCGGCGTCGCCGCCCTCCTGTCCGTCCTCTTCGTCGGCGGCCCCGTCACGGCGACCGCGACCGCCGCCACCACGTCCGTCGGCAGCGTCTGTTACTCCGCGCTGCCGTCCCAGGCCCACGACACCCTCGATCTCATCGACGCCGGCGGTCCGTTCCCGTACGACCAGGACGGGACGGTCTTCCAGAACCGCGAAGGCGTGCTGCCCGGACAGAGCGCCGGCTACTACCACGAGTACACCGTGATCACTCCTGGCTCCCCGACCCGCGGCGCGCGACGCATCGTGACGGGCGAGGAGGTCCAGGAGGACTACTACACCGCCGACCACTACGCGACCTTCGACCTCGTCGACCACGACTGCTGAGCGGCACCCCCGGTCCGGTCCGCGCCGCAGTCCCCCACCTGCGGCGCGGATCACCGGAGCGACGCGCTTGTAGGCTCGCTCCATGACCGTGACCTATGTGATCGACGGCTCCGAGGTCACCGGCCTGGAGCGGTTCTGGGAGGTGATCGGCGAGGCGGTGAACGGGGCCGGCGGCTACTTCGGCCGGGGCCTCGACTCCTTCGCCGACTGTCTGCGGGGTGGGATGGGCACGCCGGACGACGGCGACTTCGCCATCGAGTGGCGGGACCACGATCTGTCGGCGCGCGCGCTGGGACACGAGGAGACCACACGCCATCTGCGCGGACTGCTCGGCCGCGCCCATCCGAGCAACCTGCCCCGGCTGCGTCAGGAGTTGGCACGGGCGGAGGCCGGAGTGGGGCCGACGCTCTTCGACCGGCTGCTGGAGATCATCCGGGAGGAGACGGCTCCGGGCACCCTGCGACTGCGCTGAGGGCCACGGATACGGTCGGCCGCACCCGTGACCCCCGGGCCCGGTCAGTACTGCGTGGAGACCTTCACCCCGCCGAAGTCCCGCACGGCGTACAGGCTGATGTAGTGGGCTCCCTCCGCCGGGTTGTCGACCGTCAGCGTGTGGGTGTTGCCGCTGCCGGTGGCCCGGGAGGTGTAGGCGCCCGTGGTGGCCCATCCGTTCGCGTGGTAGTAGAGGTCGGCGTCACCCGTGCCACCACTCGTGGTGATCTTCAGACGGGCGGTCCCGGCGGGCACGTAGAGATACAGGTAGGAGTAGTTGCCCCGGGTGGCCTGCTGCCCGTTCCGGGCGCAGTTCTCACCGAGTTCGCGGACGTCGCTCGCGGTGCACTCGGCCGACGGCTCGGCCGGCGGATCGGTGGTGCCGCAGCTTCCGGCCGCGCACGCCGTCAGCCAGGCGTTCCAGTCGGAGTCGTAGCGGCTGCCGATGGTGGAGGTGAGCAGGGTGCGGGCGCCGCTCCAGTCACCGCCGCGGTAGAGGTTCAGCAGTCCGTCCACCTCCGCACGGTGCGACTGGAGCATGTAACGGACCGCCAGGTACCCCCAGTTGTAGATGCGCGTCTGGTCGGCGTTCTCGTACGTGGTGTCGAACAGGGAGCTCAGGGTGTAGGTGTGCGCGGCGGCCTGGGCGATGGCGTCGTCGTAGATGACGTCACGGTAGGAGTAGGAGACGTACTCCGCGAATCCCTCGACCCACCAGATCGTCGGGGTCCTCACACCCGCCTGGAAGTCACCGGCCATGTCGAACCGGCCGTCGAGGTAGTGCGTGTACTCGTGGTTGAGGTTCCAGATCTGGAAGTCGGGGCGTACCCACTCGGCCTCGTAGGCGATGAAGCGCGGCTGGTTGCCGGCCGCCGAGGGGTCACCCTCCAGGTACATGCCTCCGTTGTCGGTGTCGATGCCGTACATGACTCCGGCATAGGTCCGGTAGTCGGTGCTCGAATCGAAGACGACCACCTCGATGGTGGCGTTCCGGTCGTCGGCGACGGGTCCGCTGTCCCGGGCCACCGCGTGGAAGTAGGCGTCCTGGCCCCGCAGGCTGGTGCAGGCCGCCGTGAGGTCGGCCGAGGACATCTGCTGGGCCAGGATGCGAATGCCGGCGGTGCAGGTGTACTCGACGGGAAGGACGGCGCTCTTGATCCGTGCCGCCAGGTCGCAGGTGTGGTACGTGGTGCAGTTCGCCCGGTCGTAGGCGTCGGTCATCTCGGCGAGTGAGACCCAGAGGGGTGCGGTGGGCCCGGTCAGCGAACTCCGGCCGAGCAGGTCGACGACGAGCGGCCGGGTCCTCGGCCGCAGCGGTTCCTCCTGGAGGAAGCGCCCGAGTTCGCGCCCGGCGTTGGAGGTCAGGTACGAACGGTCCGTGCCCAGCAGGCCGAGGTGGTCGCGGGCGAAGCCGGCGAGCGAGTCGAGCAGGCTCGGGTCGGCCTGAACGGCGCTGTCGAACTCGGGCAGTTGATGCCCGCGGAAGGTCACGGTGTAGACGTTGTTGACCGCGTTGAGCATGTACCAGGAGCTGTCGTACGAGGAGTCGTAGCCGGCGAGCAGGCGCTTGACGACGTACAGGTAGCGGGCGTTCTGTCCGGCGCTGTCGATGAGCGTGACGGCCTCGGCCAGGGTCTCGCCGTTGGCGTCCGTGACGTCGCGCGCGTGTGCCGAGGCGAAGAAGGCGTCGAGCCCGGCCTGGACGGCGGCGCGCAGCGGGTCGCCGTAGCTGCCGACGGTGCCGGGGTCGTAGTACTGCACGTAGTAGCCGGCACGGAGGAAGAGCACCAGTTGTGGCATTCCGGTGCTGTTGTCACCCGGGTACGCGGCCGACCGGTCGTGCAGGGCGTGGGCGACGGTGACCATCTGCGCCTCACGGAAGGCCAGATAGCCGTCGTTGCCCTTGATGCGGAACAGGGTGTTGACGCAGTCGGTCGTCGAGGACGTGACCTGCTGGACCAGGGCGCTGCCGGTGCGGGTGGTGAAGTCGGCGACGGAGCAACCAGCGGCCGGCGCGAGGCCGGCGGCCTTCGCGGCGGTGCGGGCCTTCGTCCGCATCGAGGGGGCCGGGTGGCTCGGTGCGGCGGCACGTGGGTCGTCGTAGTCCCGTTTCAGGGCGTCACTCGACGCGGTCTGCGGGGCCCGGTCGGCGGGCTTCATTGCCGTGCCGCCGATGTGGCCGGCGTCCTGGACGGGCGCGGTGAGGGGCTGCGCGGCGGGGCCGCCCGGGTCGACCACGGCGGGGCCGGGCACGGCGGAGTCGACGCGCTGACCGGCCGCGGCGGTCGCCCCGACGGTCGCCGGTGGGGGCGGCCGGTGCTCGGCGGCCCGGCTCGGTGCGGCGAGCAGGCCGACACCCAGACAGGCCGCCAGGGCGACGGTGGACAGGCCGGTGAATCTCTGACGAACCGTTCGGGATCTCACGTGCCGCCTCCCAGCGGTGTGGTGCCGCGCGACGGTGCGCGGCGTGGGGGGTGGTGCGGTCGGGGCAGAGCGGCTGCCACGGGCACAGCACGTGACATGAGCACGACCTCAAGCGCGACCGCCTGTACAATGGCACATGTCACATGTCTTACGGAAGGCCCGCGACACACCTTCGTCTGAGCGCCAATTTCCGCTCATAGCAAGGCAGTTGTGGGTGGTGGCGCTTCGCCGGACAGAGACCTGCCGCCCGTTTCCCGGGCCCCGGCTTCCCCTCTCGGGCGGCACCGCCGTCGTGAGCGGGGCCTCCAGCGGCGCCGACGCGGTCACCGCACGCCCGGAGTCCGCCGCGCTCCGGGAACAGCACGAGGCCGGCCTCGGCTACGAGGACGTCAAGGCCGTTGCCCACCCGACCTCTGACGCCCCGTCTGCCGGGCCGGCCCTCCCAGACCTGCTGGTGCTCGCGTCCTGCGGCCTACTGGAGGCGCGCGTCGTCCGAAACTGCCGGGGCTCGCGTCCTGCGACCTGCCGGGGCTCGCGTTCTCAGAGCTACCGGAGGCTCGCCTTCACCGGCCTGCCGGGGCTCGCGTTCTCAGACGTGCCCCGCCGGTACCCCTTCGGGCTCGTCGTCGTTCCGCTCGGCCGGGTCCCCGCCCTGAACGCCGTCGGCCCACAGGGACCGGACGTGGGACATGTGGGCGAGCATGCAGGCCTCGGCGCCTGCGGCGTCACCGGCGACCACCAGATCGAGGAGGTGTACGTGCTCCTGCGCGGAGGCGACGAGCTGCCCGGACTCGGCGAGCCGGTTCAGCCCGAACAGCCGTGAGCGCTTGCGCAGTTCGCCGACCTCCTCGACCAGTCGGCGGTTGCCGGCCAGCGCCAGCAGGGCGAGGTGGAAGCGGCGGTCCGCCTCCAGGTACCCCAGGATGTCGTGCCGGCGCGCCGCCTCGACGATCTCCAGCGCGACGGGGCGTAGCGTCTCCAACTCCCGCGTGAGTCCCATCCGCGCGATCCGTCCCACCGTGGGGACCTCGATCATGGCGCGGAGTTCGGTGAAGTCGTCGAGGTCCTGCTCGGTCAGTTCGGTGATCCGGAAGCCCTTGTTGCGGACGGCCTCGACCAGTCCCTCCCGCGCCAGGTCGAGCATCGCCTCGCGGACGGGGGTGGCGGAGACGCCGAACTCGGCGGCGAGCGCCGGGGCGGAGTAGACGGTCCCGGGCTTCAGCTCACCGGAGATGAGCGCTGCCCGCAGCGCATGCGCCACCTGGTCGCGCAGATGCTCCTGCGCCGAGATCACGTTGAGCGACGTCAGGCGGGCCATGTCTGTTCCTCCAGGGCCGGGCGGAGCCCAAGAATACAATGTGACGTTGCCCGGCACGGATCAACGGATCACAGGAGGAACCCCTCGGGGAACGGATCGGCCGGGTCGAGGAAGTACTGCGCGGTCCCGGTGATCCAGGCGCGGCCCGTCACGGTCGGCACGACGGCGGGCAGCCGCCCCACGGTGGTCTCGGCGACGAGCCGCCCGGTGAACTCCGTACCGATGAACGACTCGTTGACGAAGTCGGTGTCCAGGGCGAGTTCGCCCCGCGCGTGGAGCTGGGCCATGCGCGCGGAGGTGCCGGTGCCGCACGGCGACCGGTCGAACCAGCCGGGGTGGATGGCCATGGCGTGCCGGGAGCGCACGGCGTCCGAGCCGGGGGCGATCAGCTGGACGTGCTTGAGTCCGTGGATGGCGGGGTCGAGGGGGTGGACCGGGCGGTCGGTGGCGTTGACCGCGTCCATCAGGGCGAGTCCGGCGGCCAGCAGCTCGTCCTTGCGGGACCGGTCGAACGGCAGTCCCAGGTCGTCCAGTCGGACCATCGCGTAGAAGTTGCCGCCGTACGCGAGGTCGTACGGAACGCTGCCGTGGCCGGGGACCTCCGCCGTGAGGCCGAGTCCGGCGCTGAAGGCGGGGACGTTGGTGAGGGTGACGGAGACGGCGGCGCCGTCCTCGACCCGGACGTCGGCGGTGACCAGTCCGGCGGGGGTGTCGAGCCGCACCGTGGTGACCGGTTCGGTGACCTCGACCATGCCGGTCTCCACCAGGACGGTGGCCACCCCGATGGTGCCGTGCCCGCACATCGGCAGGCAGCCGGAGACCTCCATGAACAGGACTCCGACGTCGGCGTCGGGGCGGGTCGGCGGCTGGAGCACGGCCCCGCTCATGGCGGCGTGGCCGCGCGGCTCGTACATCAGGAGGGTGCGCACCGCGTCCCGGTGCGCCATGAAGTGGCTGCGGCGCTCGGCCATGGTGGCGCCGGGAAGGGTGCCGATCCCACCGGTGATCACCCGGGTGGGCATGCCCTCGGTGTGCGAGTCGACGGCGTGGAAGATGTGACGCGTGCGCAAGTGTCCCCCTCGGTCGTCCGGCCGGTGCGACGCTCCGGCCGGCGGATGTACGGGTGTGCTGACGGGTGGGGCGGGAGGTTCAGTCGAGGCCCTCGGCGAGTGCCTTTTCGGTGGCGGCGCGCACGGCGGCCAGGGCGTCGGCGCCGAGCGGCAGGCGCGGGGGCCGGGTGGGTCCGCCGTGCCGGCCGACGAGGTCCATCGACGCCTTGATGGCCTGGACGAACTCAGGCTTGGAGTCCCACCGCAGCAGCGGGTGCAGCCGCCGGTACAGCGGCAGGGCCGTGTCCAGGTCGCCGGACACGGCGGCCCGGTACAGCGCGACACAGCCGGCGGGCAGCATGTTGGGGCAGCCCGCGATCCAGCCGACGGCCCCGGCCAGCGCGAGCTCCAGCAGTACGTCGTCGGCGCCGACCAGCAGGTCGAGCCCCGGGGCCTCCTCGGCGATCTCGTACGCCCTGCGGACGTCCCCGCTGAACTCCTTGACGGCGACGACGGATCCGTCCGCGTGGAGTTGCGCGAGCAGCCGCGGTGTCAGGTCGACCTTGGTGTCGTACGGATTGTTGTACGCGACGACCGGCAGGCCCACGGAGGCGACCTCGGCGTAGTGCGCGCGGACCGCCGCGTCCTCGCACACATATCCGTTGGGCGGCAGCAGCAGGACGGAGCCGGCACCGGCCTCGGCCGCCTGTTCGGCGCGGCGCCGTGCCTGGGTGCTGTCGTAGGCGGAGACGCCGGGCATCACCCTGGCCCCGTCCCCGGCGGCCTCGACGGCGACGCGCACGATCTGGTCGCGCTCCTGGTCGTCGAGGGTCTGGTACTCCCCCAGCGAGCCGTTGGGCACCACCCCGTCGCAGCCCGCCGCGACGAGGTCGCGCACATGGGCGGCGTACGCGTCGAAGTCGATGGACCGGTCCTCCCGCAGGGTGAGCGGCGTGGCGACCATGACGCCCCGCCAGGGGCTCGTGCGTACAGGCGTGTTCGTCGTCATGCGGGCTCCTTGAAAGGTGCGGCGAAGGCGGGAGACGAGGTACGTCGCAGGGGTGCGGTACGTGCTGTCAGGTGTCCTCGGGCAGGGTGGTACGGGCGAGTACGGACAGGGGGACCGGGCAGGCGAGCGGACGGCGGTCGGGGTTCCCGGTCTCGGCGGCGCAGCCGGCGAGTTCCCGCACGGCGAACCCGCACGTCCGGCCCTGACACCAGCCCATCCCGGCCCGGGTGAGGAGCTTCGCCGTGCGGCTGTCCCCGGCGCCGAGTTCACCTACCGCCGCGCGGATCGTCCCGGCGGTCACCTCCTCGCACCGGCAGACCTCGGTGTCCGCCGCCGTCCAGCCGGTCCAGCCGGGCCCGGGCCGGTGCACGGCGCCCATCAGCCGGGCGAACGCGCGCATCCGGCGCCGGGTCCGGAGCAGCGAGGCCGTGCGGGCCGTGGGCGGGCCGCCCCCGCCCCCGCGCGCGTCCGCGATGACCGAGCGGGCGGCCAGTTCCCCCTCGGTCAGGGCGAGGTGGACGCCGCCGATGCCGCCGGTCTCCCCCGCGGCCCAGACGCCGGGCACGGTGGTGCGCAGTTCCTCGTCCAGCTCCAGCGCGGCCGAGCCGTCCGTGCCGCACCGGGTGGCGCAGCCCAGTCCGACGGCGAGGTCCAACTGGGGCGCCAGGCCGTGCCCGACGGCCAGTGCGTCGCAGTCGATACGGCGCCCGGTGCCGGGCAGCGGGCGCCAGTCGCGGTCCAGCCGGCTGACCGTGACACCCTCCACCCGGTCGGTGCCGTGGACGGCGGTGACCGCCCGGTGCGGCAGCAGCCGGACCCGGTGCCGCGCCAGCGCCACGCCGTGCCGGACCCCTTCCGCGAGCCGGCCGGGGTTGGCGGCCAGGACCTGGGGCGCGCGTCGGTACGCCGCGTAGCCGGCGGCTTCCACCAGGGCGGGAACCCGGGCGCCCGCTCGGGCGAGGGAGACCGCGACGGCCTGCAGCAGCGGTCCGCTGCCCGCGACGACGATGCGCCGGCCCGGCAGCACCAGGCCCGACTTCAGCATGGCCTGCGCCCCGGCCGCACCCACGACTCCCGGCAGTGTCCAGCCGGGGAAAGGGAGTTGGCGCTCGTAGGATCCGGTCGCGACGAGCAGGCGGCGTGCGTCGAGCGTGGTGGCGCCGTCCCGTCCGTCGGGCCCGGTGACCGCGTGCAGGGTCCAGCCGGCTCCGGACCGTTCGACGGCCCAGACGTGGTGGCCGGTGAGGTGGCGGATCCTGCCTGCTGTGCGGTGCCGGCCGAGCCGTGCGGTGAGGGCGGCGAAGTGCGCCCAGCCGTGCGGCCGTTTCTCCGGGCCGGTGGCGCCGAGGACGGGGGCGGGGGCGCGGTAGTACTGGCCGCCCGGTGCGTCCGCCGCGTCGAGCAGGACCACGTCGAGTCCGCCGTCGGCCGCGGTGACGGCGGCGGCCAGCCCGGCGGGCCCGGCACCCACCACCGCGAGTTCGGTGCGCCGAGGCCGGGCGGCAGGTGGTTCAGCGGGCGGGACCGGCATGTCCGTCCCCTTCCTGGGGGGTGACGACATCGCCGGGGCGGGCGGGCAGCAGGCAGGCGCGTCGGTTGGGCTGCCCGTTGACGGTGGCCAGGCAGTCGAAACAGGTCCCGATCCCGCAGAACGCGCCCCGCGGCCGTCCGCCGAACCGGGTGGTGCGCCAGCTGAGGACGGAGGCGGCCCAGAGGGCGGCCGCGATGCTCTGGCCGGGCAGGGCACGCACCGGGCGGCCGTCGAAGGTGATCTCGAAACCGGGGCCGGCGCCGGCCGGACCGGCCGGGGCCGGTGCGCCCGCACGTGCGGCCGTACGGGTACGGGGACGTCTCACCAGGGCTCCTGCTCGGTCGGCGGTGGGGCGGTACGGGCGGGCAGCGGGCTTTTCAGGGGCACGGGGGTCACGGCGGCTGCCTCAGCCTCCGGGACCGGGGCGGGGGCGGGCGTCGAACCGGTCCGGGCAGAACGGCCCGGGGTCGAGGGCGGGTTCGTCCCCCCGGATCGCGGCGGTGACCAGCAGGGCCGTGGCGGGGGCGAGTCCGATCCCCGCGCCCTCGTGACCGCAGGCGTGGAAGAGGCCGGGCACCCGGCGGTCAGGACCGATCGCCGGAAGGTGGTCGGGCAGGTAGGGGCGGAAGCCGTGGTAGGCCCGCAGCACCTGGGCACGGGCGAGCACCGGGAAGAGCGCGGCGGCCGCCGCGGCCAGCCGGCTGACCACCGGGAGGGACAAGGTCCGGTCGAAGCCGACCCGTTCGCGGCTGGCGCCGATCAGGACCGGCCCGGCCACGGTGCCCTCCACCACGGGCGAGGTCTGCAGGGCGGCCGATGCGCTCGACACGTCGGCCACGTACTCCGCCGCGTACACCTTGTGCCTGATCAGGGGCGGCAGCGGCTCGGTGACCAGGACGAAGCCGCGCCTGGGCAGCACGGGCAGTTCCACGCCCGCCAGAGCCGCCAGCTCCGCGCCCCGTACGCCCGTCGCGTTGACCACAGCCGGTGCGAGCAGCTCGCCCGCACGGGTCCGCACACCCCGCACGGCACCCGTCGGCCCGGTCAGCACGGCGGTGACCTCCTGCCCCGGGTGCAGGCTCGCTCCGGCGTCGCGGGCCGCGCGGACGAGGTGGGCCGCCGCCAGGGCCGGCTGTACCTGGGCGTCCTGCGGGTAGAAAAATCCCCCGGCGAGTCCGGGGGCCAGGTGCGGTTCGAGTGCGGGGAGTTCGTCGGGTGCCACCGCCGTGACCCGCACCCCTGCCGCCCGCTGCCCGGCGGCGGTCGCGGTCAGGGTGGCCAGGGACTTCGGGCCGGACGCGACGACCAGGCCGCCCTTCTGCTCGAACTCGACGGCCGGGGGCAGCACTTCGGCCAGCTCACGCCAGAGCGCGGCGGACAGGAGCGCGAGTTCCAGCTCGGGGCCCGGCACCTTGTCGGAGACCAGGAGATTGCCCTCCCCCGCGCCGGTGGTGCCGCCGGCGACCGGTCCGCTGTCCACCACCGCGACCGAGAGTCCGGACCGGGCGGCGTAGTACGCGCAGGCGGCACCGACCACTCCGGCACCGACGACGACCACGTCCAAGGGCTGTCTCGTGAACACGTCAGTAATATGTCACATGGTTCTGGGGCCGCCAAGAGGGCGTCACGGCCCGTCGCCTGACGCGCCATCACCTCTGTGCGACGCGCTACGGGCGGGGCACATTGCGCAGGTTGGACCGGGCCATCTGGACCATCCTGCCCACGCCCCCGTCCAGCACGATCTTGCTGGCCGAGAGCGCGAAGCCGGTCACCATGTCCGCGCTGATCTTCGGCGGGATGGAGAGCGCGTTCGGGTCGGTGACGACGTCGACGAGCGCGGGTCCCTTGTGCTTGAAGGCGTCCTTGAGGGCGCTCTCCAACTGCTTGGGCTTCTCGACCCGGACGCCGTACGCCCCCGAGGCCCGCGCGACGGCGGCGAAGTCGGGGTTCTTGTTGGTCGTGCCGAACGACGGCAGACCGCCGACCAGCATCTCCAACTCGACCATGCCCAGCGAGGAGTTGTTGAACAGGACGACCTTCACCGGAAGGTCGTACTGGACGAGGGTCAGGAAGTCCCCCATCAGCATGGTGAATCCGCCGTCCCCGGACATCGAGACGACCTGCCGGTTCCGGTCGGTGAACTGCGCCCCGATGGCCTGCGGCAGCGCGTTCGCCATCGAGCCGTGGCTGAACGAACCGATCACCCGGCGTTTGCCGTTCGGCGTCAGGTAGCGGGCCGCCCAGACGTTGCACATACCGGTGTCGACGGTGAACACCGCGTCGTCGTCCGCCAGTTCGTCGAGTACCGAGGCCACGTACTCCGGATGGATCGGAACGTGCTTGTCGACCTTGCGGGTGTACGCGCTGATCACGCCCTCCAGCGCGTCCGCGTGCTTCTTGAGCATCCGGTCGAGGAACTTGCGGTCGCTCTTGGCCTTCACCCGCGGGGTCAGGCAGCGCAGCGTCTCGCGGACATCCCCCCACACCGCCAGATCCAGCTTGGAGCGGCGGCCGAGGTGTTCGGGGCGCACATCGACCTGGACGATCTTCACATCGGTGGGGAGGAAGGCGTTGTACGGGAAGTCCGTGCCGAGCAGGATCAGCAGATCGCACTCGTGGGTGGCCTCGTACGCGGCGCCGTAGCCGAGCAGCCCGCTCATGCCGACGTCGTACGGGTTGTCGTACTGGATCCACTCCTTGCCGCGCAGCGCGTGGCCGACGGGGGCCTTCACCCGCTCGGCGAACTCCATGACCTCGGCGTGCGCGCCGGCCGTGCCGCTGCCGCAGAACAACGTCACCCGCTTGGCCTCGTCGACCATCCGGCAGAGCTTCTCGATCTCCGCGTCACCCGGCCGCACGGTGGGCCGCGAGGTGACCAGGGCGTGCTCGACGGTCTTCTCCGGCGCGGGCTGCGCCGCCACGTCGCCGGGCATCGTGACGACGGCGACGCCGCCCCGGCCGACCGCGTGCTGAATGGCCGTCTGGAGCAGCCGCGGCATCTGCTGCGGGTTGGAGATCATCTCGTTGTAGTGGCTGCACTCCTGGAAGAGCAGCTCCGGATGGGTCTCCTGGAAGTAGCCGAGTCCGATCTCGCTCGACGGGATGTGCGAGGCGAGCGCCAGTACGGGGGCCATGGACCGGTGGGCGTCGTAGAGACCGTTGATCAGGTGCAGGTTGCCGGGACCGCACGAACCCGCGCAGGCCGCCAGTTCGCCGGTGACCTGCGCCTCGGCGCCCGCGGCGAACGCGGCCGTCTCCTCGTGCCTGACCTGCACCCAGTCCATGCCCGGCTTGCGGCGGATCGCGTCGACGACCGGGTTGAGGCTGTCGCCGACCACCCCGTAGAGGCGTTTGACGCCCGCCCGGGCGAGGATGTCGACGAACTGCTCCGACACGTTCTGCTTGGCCATGGGTGCGCACTCCCTCTGCCTGTGCTCCGGCACGATCGGCTGTCCGGATCACCCGGGCGCGAAACCCCCGCCGGACGGGTTCTCCGGAGTCCATCAACCCACGGCGCACGGGTTTACGCCTCCCAGACGCCGACCGCCGTCCGGTCGTCGGCGTACCCCTTCACCCTGAGCTGGACGTCGGCGAGGAACCCGCCGAGGCCGGGCGCCCCGGCCGGTGCCCAGCGCTCGGCGAGTTCCTCGGCCAGGGCCGGCTCGCCGCGCATCGGCTCGGCGAGGCCCGTACCGCACAGCAGCAGGGTGTCGCCCGGCCGGGCGACCGACGCACGGAAGCGGAACGGCTCGGCGGGCGGCGGGACCGGCTCCTCGATGTACGGGGGCGGGGCCGTGGTGACCCCGAGGTCCATGGTCAGCCGGTCGCCTTCGGGCCCGCTCTCGGGCACGGCCGAGCCGAAGCCGACGACGGCCTCCCCGGTGAGCGCGCCGCTCTGCGGAACCATCGGTTCCAGGTCCTGCCAGCTGCCGTCCCGCAGCCGGAAGAGCCCTCCGCCGCCGACGCCGAAGAAGACCCGGGTACGGCATCCGGGGTCGGCGGAGAGCAGGAGGCAGCGCAGACCCGCCGTGTACTCGTCCGGTTCACGGCCGAGTTCGGCGGCGCGGGCGCGCAGCTTGCCGTAGCTGCGGTCGGTGAGCCGGTGCAGCCCTGATTTGAGGTCGCCGCGGCGGCCCGCCCTTATGTCGTCGGAAAGGCGGGCGTGGCTGCGTCCGACGGCTTCGGCGATCCAGCGGCAGGCGTCGGCCGCGGCCAGATGCGCACGGTCCGAGGACCGTGCGCCACCCGCGACGGCGACCAGCACGAGGGCGTCCTCCGCGGTGCCGAAGCGCGCGGTGAGCAGCGCGTCGCGCCGGGGTTCGCCCCGGAACCGGGCGGAGTCGCCCCGCACGGAGGCGGCCCGCAGGGTGTACGTGCCGTACCGCGCGCCGTCGAGCACGGTGTCGGCGACCAGCCCGTCCAGGGCGCGCGGGTCGCTCGCGGGCAGCGCGGTCGGCTCGGCGTCGTACGTGGGCGGCCTCGCGCCCACATGGGCGACGGCCGGACGAGGTGCCGCCGCCTCCGGGAAGGGGACGGGTTCCGCCTGGGTGGTGTCGCCGGGCCCCTCGGCGACCGGGCGACTGGGCAGCGGCGCCGCCCCGTCCGGTACGCCGGGCGGGCGGGTCACGACCGTGGGCGCCTCGGCGGGCGGCGGGGGCTCCTCGGGCGGCGGGGGCCCGGCCGGCGGACCGCCCCGCGTCGGCGGCTCGGCGGGCGGCGGTGGGCCCGCGGGCTTCGCGGGTCGGGCGTCCTGTCCGGGCGGGAGACTCTGTGCGATGCGGGGGTCGGCCGGAGGCTGCGGGAAGGGAGGGGGTTGTGGCGCTGCGGCCCGCGAGGGCGGTTCGGGCGCCCGGACCGGCTGGGGCGCCGGCACGGAAGCGGGCGGCGCAGGCGGCGCGGAAGCGGGCGGCGCAGGCGGCGCGGAAGCGGGCGGCGCAGGCGGCGCGGAAGCGGGCGGCGCAGGCGGCGCGGAAGCGG
>NZ_JBEXXO010000050.1:0-27977 GCF_040630435.1 Streptomyces sp. NPDC005803
CGGGCGGCGGGGACGGCGCCCCGCACCCGCTCCACCACCTGACGCAGGTGCTCCGGAGTCGTACCGCAGCAGCCACCCACCAGGGACAACCCGTACTCCTGGACGAAGGTCTCCTGCGCGTCGGCCAGCCCCTCGGGGCCGAGCGGGAAGTGCGCGCCGTCCTTGGTCAGCACCGGCAGACCCGCGTTCGGCATGCACAGCAGCGGGATGCGGGAGTGGCGGGTGAGGTAGCGCAGGTGCTCGCTCATCTCCGCCGGCCCGGTCGAGCAGTTCAGGCCGATCATGTCGACGCCGAGCGGCTCCAGCGCGGTCAGCGCCGCACCGATCTCCGATCCCAGCAGCATCGTCCCGGTCGTCTCGAACGCCAGGGAGCACAGCAGCGGCAGGTCGCTGCCCAGGGCGTCCAGCGCGCGCCGCGCGCCCAGCACCGCGGCCTTCGTCTGCAGCAGGTCCTGTGTCGTCTCCACGATCAGCGCGTCCGCGCCGCCCGCGATCAGACCCTCGGCGTTCTGCTGGAAGCCGTCACGCAGCGTGAGGTAGGGGACGTGGCCGAGCGTCGGCAGCTTCGTCCCCGGACCCATCGAACCGAGCACCCAGCGCTGCTGCCCGGTGGACGCGGTGAACTCGTCCGCGACCTCGCGGGCGATGCGCGCACCGGCCTCGGACAGCTCGTGGACCCGCTCGGGAATGTCGTACTCGCCCAGAGCCGCCGTGTTGGCGCCGAAGGTGTTCGTCTCCACGCAGTCCACACCGACCGCGAAGTACTCCTCGTGCACCGAACGCACGATGTCGGGGCGCGTGAGGTTCAGGATCTCGTTGCAGCCTTCGAGGTCCTCGAAGTCCTCCAGCGTGGGGTCCTGCGCCTGGAGCATGGTGCCCATGGCGCCGTCGGCCACCACGACTCGGGTGGCGAGTGCCTCACGGAGGGCTGCGGCTCGGTTCCGGCTGTCGGCGGAAGGGGTCGGCGACGAGGCCATGGATGTACTCCCTGGGATGCGACGGCTGTCGGCTTTGCGGCTTCGGCGGAAGGCGCACCCGGCCAGGGTAGCCGGGCGGCGTCGCATGCCGTCACTCTGTCCCACGAATCGGACTGCGTGCCGCGCAGGCGGTCGTGCGGGCTGTCGCGGTGGCGCAGAATTCCCTTGCGATCAAGCACGGGTCGGCATCGACCGATAGTGTTCAGCATTGTCGAACCGAGGTGGAGGAGTACGGCGCGATGGCCAAGAACATCCAGTCGCTGGAGCGGGCGGCCGCGATGCTGCGTCTGCTGGCGGGCGGCGAGCGGCGGCTGGGGCTGTCGGACATCTCCTCCGCCCTGGGCCTGGCCAAGGGCACCGCGCACGGCATCCTGCGCACGCTCCAGCACGAGGGCTTCGTCGAGCAGGACGCGGCGTCGGGCCGCTATCAGCTGGGGGCCGAGCTGCTGCGCCTGGGCAACAGCTATCTGGACGTCCACGAGCTCCGGGCCCGCGCACTGGTCTGGACGGACGACCTCGCCCGGTCCAGCGGCGAGAGCGCCCACCTCGGCGTCCTGCACCAGCAGGGCGTCCTGATCGTGCACCACGTCTTCCGGCCCGACGACAGCCGCCAGGTCCTGGAGGTCGGGGCCATGCAGCCGCTGCACTCCACGGCCCTCGGCAAGGTCCTGTCGGCCTACGACCCGGTGGCCCACACGGAGGCCATGGAGGCCGAGCGGCAGTCCTTCACGCCCCGCACGGTCACCGACGAGCAGGAGTTCGAGTCGATGCTCGACCTGATCCGCGCGCGCGGCTGGGCGGCCGACGTGGAGGAGACCTGGGAGGGCGTGGCCGCGGTGGCCGCCCCCATCCACGACCGGCGCCGGATGCCGGTGGGAGCCGTGGCCGTGACCGGAGCGGTCGAGCGGGTGTGCGCGGACGGCGAGCTGCGGCCCGAGCTGGTGGCGGCGGTACGCGACTGCGCCCGCGCGGTCTCGCGGGATCTGGGCGCCAGGCGCTTCTGAGCGCCTCGCGGGTCCATCGGTAACGATCGAGTTATAGAACACACAACCCTTGACGCCTCATTCACCGGGGGGAAACACTGCCGTTCACCGGTCGACATTGTCGAACAGCTAACGGAAATTCGCGTTAGGGTGTGGCAGTGCCAAGGCCGGCAACGCCCTCACATGAGGGCGCGGACCACCGGAGGGACCCGGGGTTCGGCTTCCCTGGACGAAGGACAAAGGAGTCGCGGGTGTCCAGCTCCGACATCTTCATCGGCGAGACCATCGGTACCGCCGTACTCATCCTGCTCGGCGGCGGCGTCTGCGCCGCCGTCACGCTCAAGCGCTCGAAGGCGCAGAACGCCGGCTGGCTCGCCATCACCTTCGGGTGGGGCTTCGCGGTGCTGACCGCGGCGTACATGGTGGGCGGCGTGTCCGGCGCCCACCTCAACCCGGCCGTCACGCTCGGTCTGGCGATCGAGGGCGGCACCAAGTGGAGCGACGTTCCGCTCTACCTCGTCTCCCAGCTGTTCGGCGCGATGATCGGCGCGGTGCTGGTCTGGCTGGCCTACTACGGACAGTTCCGGGCCCACCTCACGGATCCGGAGATCCTGAGCGCCCATACGGGTGAGGAGGGCATGGTCGACAAGTCCGCGGCCCCCAAGGCCGGACCGGTGCTCGGCATCTTCTCCACGGGTCCCGAGATCCGCAACGCCGTGCAGAACGTGGTCACCGAGGTCATCGCGACGGTCGTGCTGGTCCTGGCGATCCTCACCCAGGGCCTCAACGACAACGGGAACGGCATCGGGACGCTCGGCGCGCTGATCACCTCGCTGGTGGTCGTCTCCATCGGTCTCTCGATCGGTGGTCCGACGGGATACGCGATCAACCCGGTTCGCGACCTCGGTCCGCGTATCGTGCACGCGCTGCTTCCGCTGCCGAACAAGGGCGGATCCGACTGGGGTTACGCCTGGGTCCCGGTCGTCGGACCGCTCATCGGCGGCGCGCTCGCGGGCGGGATCTACAACCTCGCCTTCGCGTGAGCCACAAGGATCAGAGCCGTCACCCCCAAGACCACACAGACTTCCGGGAGCACACCGTGACCGACGCACACACCACCGGCACCCACGGCACCGGGCCGTTCATCGCGGCCATCGACCAGGGCACCACCTCCAGCCGCTGCATCGTCTTCGACAAGGACGGCCGGATCGTCTCCGTCGACCAGAAGGAGCACGAGCAGATCTTCCCGAAGCCGGGCTGGGTCGAGCACGACGCGACCGAGATCTGGGAGAACGTCCAGGAGGTCGTGGCGAGCGCCATCGTCAAGGCCGGCATCACCGCCGCCGACGTGAAGGCGATCGGCATCACCAACCAGCGCGAGACCACGCTGCTGTGGGACAAGCACACCGGTGAGCCCGTCCACAACGCCCTCGTCTGGCAGGACACCCGCACCGACGCGCTCTGCAAGGAGCTCGGCCGCAACGTGGGCCAGGACCGCTTCCGCCGCGAGACCGGGCTGCCGCTCGCCTCGTACTTCGCGGGCCCCAAGGTCCGCTGGCTGCTCGACAACGTCGACGGACTGCGTGAGCGCGCCGAGCGCGGCGACATCCTCTTCGGCACCATGGACTCCTGGGTCATCTGGAACCTGACCGGCGGAACCGACGGCGGCGTCCACGTCACCGACGTCACCAACGCCTCGCGCACGCTCCTGATGAACCTGCACTCCATGACGTGGGACGACAAGATCCTCACCTCCATGGGCATCCCGGCGGCCGTGCTGCCCGAGATCCGGTCCTCGGCCGAGGTCTACGGCAACGCCAAGGGCGGTGTGCTCGACGGCGTGCCGGTCGCCTCCGCGCTGGGTGACCAGCAGGCCGCGCTGTTCGGCCAGACGTGTTTCGCCGAAGGCGAGGCCAAGTCGACGTACGGCACCGGCACCTTCATGCTGCTGAACACCGGCGAGACGCCCGTCAACTCCTACAACGGCCTGCTGACCACGGTCGGCTACCAGATCGGCGACCAGAAGCCGGTCTACGCCCTGGAGGGGTCGATCGCCGTCACCGGTTCGCTGGTGCAGTGGATGCGCGACCAGATGGGCCTGATCCAGTCCGCGGCCGAGATCGAGACGCTGGCCTCGTCGGTCGAGGACAACGGCGGCGCCTACTTCGTCCCGGCCTTCTCCGGCCTGTTCGCCCCGTACTGGCGCCCCGACGCCCGCGGAGTCATCGCCGGTCTCACCCGCTACGTCACCAAGGCGCACATCGCCCGTGCCGTGCTGGAGGCCACCGCCTGGCAGACCCGCGAGATCAGCGACGCCATGACCAAGGACTCCGGCGTCGAGCTGACCGCGCTCAAGGTCGACGGCGGGATGACCTCCAACAACCTGCTGATGCAGACGCTCGCCGACTTCCTGGACGCACCGGTGGTGCGCCCGATGGTCGCCGAGACCACCTGTCTCGGCGCCGCCTACGCCGCCGGCCTGGCCGTCGGCTTCTGGCCCGACACCGACGCGCTGCGCGCCAACTGGCGCAGGGCCGCCGAGTGGACCCCCCGCATGGACGCGGACACCCGCGACCGCGAGTACAAGAGCTGGCTCAAGGCCGTGGAACGGACCATGGGCTGGCTCGACGACGAGGAGTAGACAACATGACCACCCTGCAGAGCGTCCCCGCCCTCGGGACGCACCCGGCCTCCGGCTCCCTTCCGAGCCGCGCCGAGACTCGGGAGCAGCTCTCCAAGGCGACGTACGACCTCCTGGTGATCGGTGGCGGCATCCTGGGCATCTCCACCGCCTGGCACGCCGCGCAGTCCGGGCTGCGGGTGGCCCTGGTGGACGCCGGCGACTTCGCCGGCGCCACCTCCTCCGCCTCCTCCAAGCTGCTCCACGGCGGTCTGCGCTACCTGCAGACCGGTGCGGTGAAGCTGGTCGCGGAGAACCACTTCGAGCGCCGTGCGGTATCGCGTCAGGTGGCCCCGCACCTGGCCAACCCGCTCACCTTCTACCTCCCCGTGTACAAGGGCGGGCCGCACGGCGCGGCCAAGCTGGGTGCTGGCGTGTTCGCCTACTCGGCGCTGTCCGCGTTCGGTGACGGCGTCGGCCATGTGATCAGCCCGGCGAAGGCGCGGCGCGACGTGCCGGAGTTGCGTACGGACAACCTGAAGGCCGTCGCGGTGTACGGCGACGACCAGATGAACGACGCGCGGATGGCGCTGATGACGGTCCGCGCGGCCGTCGACGCGGGGGCGACCGTCCTCAACCACGCCGCGGTGACCGGGCTGCGGTTCACCAAGGGCCGGGTGACGGGCGCCGACCTGCAGGACCGTACGGACGGCACCGAGTTCGGCGTCACCGCCCGGCTGGTGCTGAACGCCACCGGTCCGTGGGTCGACCACCTGCGGAAGATGGAGGACCCGAACGCGGCGCCTTCGATACGTCTGTCCAAGGGGGCGCACCTGGTGCTCAAGCGCACCCGCCCCTGGAAGGCCGCGCTGGCCACGCCGATCGACAAGTACCGCATCACGTTCGCCCTGCCGTGGGAGGACATGCTGCTGCTCGGCACGACGGACGAGGAGTACGAGGGCGATCCGGCGGACGTCGCGGTGACCGAGAAGGACACCGCGCAGATCCTGGACGAGGCCGCGTTCTCCGTCCGGGACCAGCAGCTCTCGCGCGATCTGATCACGTACTCCTTCGCCGGGCTGCGGGTGCTGCCGGGCGGGCCCGGTGACACCTCCAAGGCCAAGCGCGAGACGGTCGTGACCGAGGGCCGCGGCGGGATGCTGTCGGTCGCGGGCGGCAAGTGGACGACGTTCCGCCACATCGGCCGCACGGTGATGAACAAGCTGGCCGCGCTCCCGGGGCACCCCCTGGCCGAGGACATGGAGCCGATGGCCCGGCTGCCGAGGAAGCTGCCGCTGCCGGGTATCGCCAACCCGAACGCGGTCGCGCACCGGCTGCTGATCGACGGCGGCACGCCGGGGCCGCGGATGGCGGCCGACACGGCACGGCACCTGGCCACGCACTACGGTTCGCTGTCCTTCGACATCGCCCGGCTGGCCAACGACAACCCTGAGCTCGCGCGGCGCATCCACCCCGACGCGCCGGAGATCTGGGCGCAGGTCGCCTATGCGCGGGACCACGAGTGGGCCGAGACCGCGGACGACGTGCTGCGGCGCCGGACGACGCTGACGATCCGGGGTCTGGCGACGGACGAGATCCGGGCCGGCGTCGAGTCGGTGCTGGACGGCCGGAAGAGCTGAGTCACCGCGCAAGGGGGCGGCGTCCGTGGGCGCCGCCCCCTCCTTTGCGTACGCCGATTCCCGCGCGGGTGTTTTTCGGACTCTTCCGTACGGACCGGGGCGAATGGGCACGGGCTTCGGCGCACAGGCAGGCCCGAAGGGCGCACCGGCCCTCGCCGGGCGCGCATAATGGGTCGATACATCGGATGTCTGGAGGTCGCCCATGGCTGTCACTGACGAGGCCATCGAGAAGATCAAGGGAATGATCGTCTCGGGTGCGCTACGGCCCGGCGATCGTCTCCCCAAGGAGAGCGAACTCGCTGCGGAGCTGGGGCTGTCCCGCAACTCGCTGCGGGAGGCGGTGCGCGCGCTGTCACTGATCCGCATTCTCGACGTGCGCCAGGGCGACGGCACGTATGTCACCAGTCTCGATCCGCAGTTGCTGCTGGAGGCGCTGAGCTTCGTGGTGGACTTCCACCGCGACGACACGGTGCTGGAGTTCCTGGCGGTCCGCCGGATCCTGGAGCCCGCCGCGACCGCGATGGCGGCGAGCCGGATCAGCGAGGAGCAGCTGGACGCGCTGAGCGCCCAGCTGGACGCGCTGGGTGAGCGCCCCTCGGTCGAGGAGCTGGTGGCCTGTGACCTGGAGTTCCACCGCGGCATCGTGCAGTCGTCCGGCAACTCGGTGCTGTGCTCGCTGCTCGACGGTCTGTCGGGGCCGACGACCCGGGCGCGGGTCTGGCGCGGTCTGACCCAGGAGGACGCGGTCAGCCGCACGCTCCACGAGCACCGGGCGATCGTCTCGGCGCTGCGGGACCGCGACGCGGAAGCCGCCCGGGCCTGGGCGACGGTGCACGTGGCGAGCGTGGAGCAGTGGCTGCGCTCGACGCTGTAGGGCGGGTACGCGAAGGGGCGGGCCGGGAACACCCGGACCCGCCCCTTTCCGCACCCGGCCTCAGTCCTGCTTCTCGCCGCTCGCGAAGCGGGAGATGACCAGGGCGACGATGATGATCGCGCCGTTGAGGAACTGGTTCCACAGCGCCGGGACGCCGCCGAGCGTCATCACGTTGACCACCAGCTGGAGCGTCAGCACGCCGGTCAGCGCGCCGAACAGCGTGCCGCGCCCGCCCTTGAGGCTGATGCCGCCGATCACGGCCGCGGCGAACACCTGGAAGATCCAGCCGTCGCCCTGGGTCGCGGCGACCGCCCCGTAGTGGCCGGTGTAGAGGATGCCGGCGAACGCGGCCAGCAGACCGCCGACGGCGAGCACGACCCACGTGACCCGGTCGACCCGGATGCCCGCGGCGCGTGCCGCTTCCGGGTTGCCGCCGATGGCGTACAGCGAGCGTCCGTGGCGCAGCCAGGCCAGGGTCGCGCCGCCGATCGCGAAGAGGAGCAGACAGAGCCAGACCGCGGCGGGAGCGCCGAACCACGAGGTCTTGCCGAGGTAGCGGAAGGACTCCGGGACGTCGGTGATGGACTTGCCCTCGGTGATGCCGATGTGGAGGCCGCGCAGCATCGTCAGCATGCCGAGCGTGGCGATGAAGCCGTTGACCCGCAGTTTCAGCATCAGGAAGCCGTTGACGGCTCCGATGGCGAGCCCGACCAGCAGACAGAGCGGGATCGCCGACCAGGTGGGGAGCAGTCCGAGACCGGCGAAGCGGCCGCCCTCGGCGGGCAGCACCAGCCACATGGCGACGACGGGCGCGATGCCGATCGTCGACTCCAGCGAGAGGTCCATCCGGCCGCAGATGAGGATCAGCGCCTGGCCCAGGACCAGCAGGCTCAGTTCGGAGGACTGCTGGACCACGCTGATCAGGTTGTCGGAGGTGAGGAAGACCGGCGAGACGATGAAGCCGATCAGCATCAGCACCAGGATCACCGGCACCAGGGAGAAGTCGCTCCACCGGATCAGCCCCAGCCGGCTCAGCGCGCCGTCCTCGCCCGCGCCGCCCTTCAGCGCCCCGTCGATGCCGTCGGCCGTGGACGGCCGTATCGTGCCGGTCATTCCCTCTCCCCCACACCTTCCATGGCGGCGACGAGTTCCCCGTCGGACCACCCGCTTGCGAATGTTGCGACGACCCGCCCGTGGAACAGGGCGAGGACCCGGTCGCAGGCCCGCAGATCGTCCAGCTCGTCCGAGACGACGACTGCGGCGTTGCCCTCGTCGGCGACCCGCCGGACGACCCCGAGCAGCGCGTCCTTGGACTTGACGTCCACGCCCGCGGTGGGCCGGACCGCCACCAGCACGCTCGGTCCGCGGGCCAGCGCGCGGGCGACCACCACCTTCTGCTGGTTGCCGCCGGAGAGCCCGGAGACGGGCTGCTCGGGCCCCTGGGTCTTGATGTCGAGCGATGCGATCATGCCCCGGGCGAACTCCCGCGTACGGGAGGGCAGTACGGTCCCCCACGGGCCGAGCTGGTCGGTGACCGTGAGGGTGGCGTTCTCGGCGACGCTGCGCTCCAGGACGAGGCCCTGGTCGTGACGGTCCTCGGGGATGTAGCCGATCCCGGCGGCCAGGGCGTGCGGCACGCTGCCCGAGCGGACGGCCCGCCCGCGCACCCGGACCGTACCGCCGCCCGCCTTGCGCATGCCCGCGAGCACCTCGCCCAGCGCGGTGTTGCCGCTGGCCGCGGAGCCGGCGAGGCCGAGCACCTCGCCGGGGCGCACCTGGAGGTCCAGCGGTTCGAACCGGCCCTCCAGGGTGAGCCCCTCGGTCCGCAGGACGGGCTCCGCCGACGCGTCGGGCGGCGTGGCGGCGCCGGCCGCGTGCCAGGCGACGGCGCCGTCGGACTTCTCGCCCGTCATGGCCGCCACCAGCTCCGTCTTCGTGACGTCGGCGACCGGGGCGGTCAGGACGTGGCGGGCGTCGCGGTAGACGGTGACCGCCGTGCACAGCTCGTACACCTCCTGCAGGTGGTGGGAGATGAAGAGGAACGCCACTCCCTGCTCCTGCAGTTCCCGGAGCTTGTCGAAGAGCCGGCCGATGCCGCGGGCGTCGAGCTGCGCGGTCGGTTCGTCGAGGATGATCAGGCGCGCGCCGAAGGACAGCGCCCGGGCGATCTCGACGAACTGCCGCTGCTCCACCGCGAGATCGCGCGCCCGCGTGTTCGGGTCGACCTGGACGCCGTAGTCGGCGAGGAGCTGCTCCGCGCGCTTGCGCAGCCTCCCCCAGCTGATCCAGCGGGCGTGGTCGTCGAAGCGGTTGAGGAAGAGGTTCTCCGCGACGGTCAGGTCGGGGACGACCATGGACTTCTGGTAGACGCAGGCGACCTTCGACTGCCAGGCCGTGGTGTCCCCGAAGGCCGGCGCGGGCTCGCCGCCGAAGGTGACCGTGCCCGCGTCCGCCTTGTGGAGTCCGGTCAGTACGCTGACCAGCGTCGACTTGCCCGCGCCGTTGCGCCCGACGAGTGCGTGCGACTCACCCGGCAGCACCGTGAGCTGCACCCCGTCGAGCGCCACGGTCGGCCCGAAGCGTTTGACGACGCCTTCCGCCTGTACGGCAGGTGGTGGTACCTGGTCCATGGCTAGCTCTTCTTCTCCAGCTGGTTGGCCCACAGCTTCGGGTCGTCGACGTTGTCCTTCGTCACCAGGGGCGCGGGGAGCTGGTCCTCGAAGCCGTTCGGGATCTTGATGATGTTCGAGTCGTGGTCGGTGGGACCCTCCTTGAAGGTCTTTCCTTCCAGAGCCGCCTTGGCGTAGTACAGCGCGTACTTCGCGTACAGGTCGGCGGGCTGGGAGATCGTCGCGTCGATCTTCCCGGCCTTGATCGCGTCGAACTCCTCCGGGATGCCGTCGTTGGAGATGATCGTGATGTGACCCGGGGTCCCGGCCGGCTTGAGCAGCTTCTTCTGCTCCAGGAGCGCGAGCGTGGGCTGCAGGAAGACGCCGCCGGCCTGCATGTAGATGCCGTTGATGTCGGGGTGCGCGGCCAGGGTGGACTGGAGCTTCGCGGAGGCGACGTCGCCCTTCCAGTCGGTGGCCAGCTCGAACACCTCGATGTCCGGGAAGTCCTTCTCCATGCAGGTCTTGAAGGCCTCCGACCGGTCGCGGCCGTTGATCGAGGCCAGGTCCCCCTGGAACTCGACGACCTTGCCCTTGCCCTTCAGCTGCTCGCCGAGGTACTTGCAGGCGTTCGTCCCGTACGCCTTGTTGTCCGCCCGCACCACCATGTAGATGTCGCCCTTGTCGGGGCGGGTGTCGACGCTGATGACGGGGATCTTCTTCTCGTTCAGTGTGTTGAGCGACTCGGCTATCGCACCGGTGTCCTGCGGGGCCATCACCACGGCCTTGGCGCCCTGGTCGGTGAAGGTCTGGACGTTGGCGACCAGTTTGCCGATGTCGTTCTGCGAGTTGGTCAGCGGCAGCGCCTCGACCTCACCGTCCTTCACCCCCTTCTCGACGTAGTTCTGGTACGAGTTCCAGAAGTCGCTGTCGCTGCGCGGCAGGTCGATGCCGACCTTGCCGCCACCCGCGCCGCTGTCCGATGATTCGCGGTTGCAGCCCGCGAGGGCAGTGACGGCCAGCAGTACGGCGCAGGCCGCCGCACTCGTCGTACGCACTCTCATTGGTGTCCCGTTCCTTTGTGGAGTACCGGCTCGAAGGATCTGATGGCGTTGCGGGGGTGCGTGGTGCGGGTGGTGCGGATGCTGTGAGAGGTGCGGTCCGGTCCGTCCCGGCCCGGACCGCGTGGGCCGGGTCAGCTGTCCGCGGGGCGCAGGCGCAGGCCCTGCATTCCTCCGTCGACGGCCAGGGCCGTGCCCGTCACGGAGGCCGCGGCGGGGCTCGCGAGGTAGAGGATCGCGGCGGCCACCTCGTCGGCGGAGACGAGCCGGCCCAGCGGCTGCCGGGCGTTGAGGGCGGCTCGTTCGGCGGCCGGGTCGTCGGCCTGGCCGAGCAGCCGGCCGATCCACGGGGTGTCCGCGGTGCCCGGGTTGACGCAGTTGACGCGGACGCCCTCGCGGACGTGGTCGGCGGCCATGGCCAGCGTCAACGACAGGACGGCGCCCTTGCTCGCGCTGTACAGGGCACGCTGGGGCAACCCCGCGGTCGCGGCGATCGAGCAGGTCTGGGTGATCGAGACGGCGCCGGGACGCTCGGCGGCGGCCCTGCGCAGGTGCGGCAGCGCGTGCCGGGCGGTGCGGACCATGCCGAGGACGTTGATGTCCAGGACCCGGGCCCACTCGTCGTCGTCGTTGTCCTCGACGGTGCCGATGGAGCCGATGCCCGCGTTCGACACGAGCGTGTGCAGGGAGCCCAGTTCGGCGGCGGCGCGCTCGACGGCCGCCCGGACGGCGTCGTCGTCGGTGACGTCGGCCTTGACGGCGAGGGCGCCCTCGGGGGCGCCCTCGGTCTCCCGGTCGAGGACCGCGACACGGGCCCCGCGCTCCAGCAGCATGGTCGCGACGGCGGCCCCGATGCCGGAGGCACCGCCCGTCACCAGGGCGTTCATCCCCTCGAAGTCGCGTGTGCCGGTCATCGGCTCTCCTCCTCATCGGTACGGCGGGCCTGCCATACGGGGCCCTCCGGGTAGCGGTGTGCGGCGATCGAGGCGGGGTGCATCCGGGCCGAGAAGCCCGGTGCCGCCGGGGCGGTGTAGCGCCCGGACGCGATCACGGCGGGGTCGACGAAGTGCTCGTGGAGGTGGTCGACGTACTCGATCACCCGGTCGTCCCAGGTGCCGGAGACCGCCACGTAGTCGAACATCGAGAGGTGCTGGACCAGCTCGCACAGTCCGACACCGCCCGCGTGCGGGCAGACGGGCACGCCGAACTTGGCGGCGAGCAGCAGGATCGCCAGGTTCTCGTTGACACCGGCGACGCGTGCCGCGTCGATCTGGACGAAGTCCACCGCTCCGGCCTGGAGCAGCTGTTTGAAGACGACGCGGTTGGCGACGTGTTCGCCGGTGGCGACCTTGACCGGCTGGCCGGCGCGCACGGCGGCGTGGCCGAGGACGTCGTCGGGGCTGGTGGGCTCCTCGATCCAGTGCGGGTCGTACGGCGCGAGCGCGGTCATCCATTCCACCGCGTCGGCGACGTCCCAGCGCTGGTTGGCGTCGACGGCGATCCGTACGTCGGTGCCGACGGCCTCCCGGGCCAGCGCGAGCCTGCGCACGTCGTCGCCGACGTCGCCGCCGACCTTCAGCTTGATCTGGGTGAAGCCGTCGGCGACGGCCTCCTTCGCCAGCCGGACCAGCTTGTCGTCGGAGTAGCCGAGCCAGCCGGGCGAGGTGGTGTAGGCCGGGTACCCCTCCACGCGCAGCCGCTCGGCCCGCTCGGTCCGGCCCGGCTCGGCGGCGCGCAGGATCGCGAGCGCCTCCTCGGGGGTGAGGGCGTCGGTGAGGTACCGGAAGTCGACGAGGGAGACGAGCTCCTGCGGGGTCATCTCGGCCAGGAACTGCCAGACGGGTCTGCCCGCGTACTTCGCCGCCAGGTCCCAGGCGGCGTTGACGACCGCGCCGGCCGCCATGTGCATCACGCCCTTCTCGGGGCCCAGCCAGCGCAGTTGCGAATCGTGGGTGAGGTCCCGGTACAGCGCGCCGAGGTCGGCGGCGGTACGGGGCGCCGGGCGCCCGATCAGGTAGGGCCGCAGCGCCTCGATGGCGGCCGCCATCACCTCGTTGCCGCGCCCGATGGTGAAACAGAAGCCATGTCCCTCGACAGCGTCGCCGTCACCGTCCGCGGCGTCGGTACGCAGCACGACGTAGGCGGCCGAGTAGTCGGGGTCGGGGTTCATGGCGTCCGAGCCGTCCAGTTGTTCCGAGGTCGGAAACCGGATGTCGTGCACCTCGAAATCCGTGACGGTCTGACTCATGTGCGCCCCCAGGGGAAATAACATCGGACCTCTGCTGTGGTCATCCGATGTATAGCGCCCGACCAGGCCCTACGTCCAGAGTTGAGCGCAAAAAGACCCGGCACAGCTCGGATGTATCGCGTGCCCGAGGTCCCGCCTCGCCCCTCGGCGCCCTGTGATCGCCCTGGATCACCCCACCCTGCGCAAGGGCTGCGGCGACCGTGGCCAAAAGCCGTAAGGTTGTTCCGTACGCAAGGGAACTTCGGAAGGAGGCCTGGGTGATCGAGCTCGAGGGCGTTCCCGAGCTGATCGACCCGGTCATGGTGGCCGCGTTCGAGGGGTGGAACGACGCAGGTGACGCCGCCTCGACGGCGGTCGCGCACCTGGACCGGGAGTGGAAGGGCGAGGTGTTCGCGGCGCTGGACGCCGAGGACTACTACGACTTCCAGGTCAACCGCCCGACGGTCTGGCTGGACGGCGGGGTGCGCAAGATCACCTGGCCGACCACCCGGCTCTCCGTAGTCCGTATCGGCGGCGACAAACCCCGCGATCTCGTCCTGGTCCGGGGCATCGAGCCGTCGATGCGCTGGCGCTCGTTCTGCAACGAGATCCTGGGATTCGCCCATGAACTGGGCGTCGAGATGGTGGTCGTGCTCGGTGCGCTGCTCGGCGACACCCCGCACACCCGGCCGGTGCCGGTCAGCGGTGTCACGTCCGACCCGGACCTGGCGCGGACCATGGACCTGGAAGAGACCAAGTACGAGGGGCCGACCGGCATCGTCGGCATCCTCCAGGAGGCGTGCACGCACGCGGGGGTGCCCGCGGTGAGCCTGTGGGCGGCGGTGCCGCACTACGTCTCGCAGCCGCCCAACCCGAAGGCCACCCTGGCGCTGCTGAACCGCCTGGAGGACCTCATCGGACTGCGCATCCCGCTGGGTGAACTGCCGGAGGACGCACGTGCCTGGCAGGTCGGGGTCGACCAACTGGCCGCCGAGGACAGCGAGGTGGCGGAGTACGTGCAGACGCTGGAGGAGGCGCGGGACACCGCGGAGCTGCCCGAGGCCAGCGGTGAGGCCATCGCCCGGGAGTTCGAGCGCTATCTGCGGCGCCGGGACCCCGGCCCCGGCCAGGTGCCGGGCGGGCACGCCACGGAGGGCGGGGAGAGCACGTATCTGAGGGACCCGTCGAGTGGCCGGACCAGACCGCCCAAGCCTGCCAGGCCGGAGACCGGCCCGGGGCCGGCGGGCGGGGCCGGCAGCGGCCCGGAGAAGGGTTCCGGGCCGGCTGACGGCGCCGGGGACGGCGGTTCCCCGCCCGATGCGCCGGAGGGCTCCTCGGACGGTTCCCCGGAAAACTGATCCGGGCAGCCGGGAGCCGGGCGGGTGCGTACCCGCCCGGCTCCCTCGCCTCACCGGTGACATTCAGGAACAGGCGAAGCGCGCCGCGCCCCAGTCCCCGTGGTCACCGGTCTTGGACCCGTTGGTGTCCGTGACCTTCAGGCGCACGTGCCGCGCGCCGTCGAGCGGTACGTCGACCGGCACCGTCACCGACGCCCCGGTCACCTTCGGCGAGGTCCACAGCACCTTGCCGTCCGCCTCGACGGAGAACGCCACCTCGCCGTAACCGTTGATCTCGTCGTCGATCCCGGCCTCGGCGGTGAACTTCGAGCAGTGTCCGCCGAGATAGACCTCGATGTCGGAGTCGGCGTGGGTGCCGATCCCCTTCTCGTACACCTTCCCCGCCAGGGTCAGCGGGTGTCCGTCGGCGGCGCCCGATTCGCCGTTGCTGCGGTCGCGCTCCGCCGGTCCGTACCCGTTGGCCGAGGTGAGCCACTCCAGGTCGCTCGCCCATGCCTCGCCGGTGGGCGGCGCCGGCATCACCGCTGTGGCCAGACGCTGGATCGCCGTGCGGGACTCGCCCGCCGACCGGTAGCGGGTGAGCGCGGTGATCCGGGCCTCCCCCGCCTTGGCGTCCTTCGCCGGGGTGACCCGCACCTCGACCCGCCGGGTGGTGCCCGCCGGGATCCGGTCCACGGCCGCGGCCGGCGTGGACTGCCAGCCCTCGGGGACGTCGAGCGAGACCACGGCGTCCGTCACGTCGGCCGTGCCCGCGGTGACGTCGACGGCGACGGTGCCCGTGGCGCCGGCGCCGATCTCCTGTCCCCGCGGGGCGGCGAGGGTGGCGGTGGCGGTCGCGTGGCGCCCGCCGACCGCGCTGGTGTCCTCCAGCTTCACGGAGAACTTCTTGCCCGTGGACAGCGGTGCGGTCTTGATCTTGACCACGCCGCCGCGGTCGTCGCGGTCGTACCACCAGCCCTGCTTCGCCGCGGCGTACGCGGCGGCCGAGCCGAGCCGGGGCAGCGTGCCGCCGAGCTTCACGGCACTCGGCGCGGAGCCGGTGTGCACGCTGAACTCGTAGGGGCGGGCGGTCTGCTTCCCGGTGAACTCGCCCTTGCTCTCCCCGATGTTCACGGTGACGTCGCCCGAGCCGCCGGCCGGCGCCCGGACGTCGGCCGTCTGGGTGGCGTACGCGCCGTCGCGGTGCTGCCGGGTCACGCCGTCGTCCTCGTACAGCGTGAAGGAGGAACGGCCCTGCGGGTAGATGTCCCAGGCGAGCGGGGAGGCGGCGGTGCGGTCCTTGTACGAGCGGATGCCCGGCCACATCGGCACACTGGCACCGGCCTTGACGAACAGCGGCAGGGTGTCGAGCGGGGCGCTGTAGTCGTCGACCGTCACCGGGCCCTCGTACGTCCGGCCGCTCCAGTAGTCGGTCCAGGTGCCCTTCGGCAGGTAGATGCCGTCGCGCTCGGTGCTGTCCTGGTAGACCGGGGCGACGAGGAAGTCCTCACCGGACATGAACTCGTACTTCGCCGCGTCCGTCGCCGCCTTCGGGTCGTCCGGGTACTCCAGGGCCAGCGGACGGACCATGCCGACACCGGTCTTCGTCGCCTCGTGGGCGTAGGAGTACTGGTAGGGCAGCAGCGACTCCTTCAGTTTGAGGTAGTCGCGGTTGACCGAGGTGTACGGCTCTCCGTAGCGGAAGGGCTGCTTGTCGCTGGCCGCCCAGCCGTCCATCGTCATCGTGGTGCCCAGGAACATCTTCCACTGGAGGTCACGGGTGTACGTCTTCGCGCTGCCGCCGAAGATGCCGTCGACGTCGCCCGTGGTGTAGGCGAGGCCGGACATCGTGGCGCCCGCGTAGGTCGGGATCTGCCAGCGGATGTAGTCCCAGGTGCCGTACTGGTCGCCTGACCACTGGACGCCGCAGCGCTGGGCGCCGGACCAGCTCTCGGGGGCGTAGGTGAAGCCGCGGGCGTCACTGTTGTCCTCGATGCCCTGGTATGCGTCCTTGCAGCCGTCCAGCGCGAACTTGTAGCCCTCGCCGACCCAGGCCACGTCGAGCTTGGCGACGCGCTGGCCTGCCTTGACCTGGTCGGCGATCTTGTCGATGCCGTCCTCGGTCCACAGGCCGAGCTGCATGTCACGGTCCTTCAGGCCCTCGGCGGTCGCCGCGAGGTCCTCGTATCCGCAGCCGTATCCGTCGTTGACGAGCATCCAGCCGTTGGGCATGTCGTTCTCGACGTAGCCGTCGGCGACCTTCAGCGCGTCCAGGGTGCGGCGCTCACCCCGGTTGGCGTTGTGCAGGTAGCAGTCGGAGTCGCCCATCTCCAGTCCGTACACCGGCGGCATGAACGGTTTGCCGGTGAGCTTCGTGTACTGGCCGATGACGTCCTTGGCGCTGTCGCCCGCGAAGTAGTAGGCATCGAAGCGCCGCTCCTGCTCGGTGGTGGTCACCGGGTCGGTGAAGGCGTAGGTGCCCGGCGCGAAGGTGTTACGGAAGACGCCGTAGCCGGCCGTCGAGAGGTAGAACGGCACCGAGTTGGGGTGCCCGCCGTCGTCCCAGTCGTAGTCGACTCCGACCTCGACGGTCTTGTCCCGGTGCGAGGTGTTGCCGCGGCCGTTCTGCATGCCGGCGCCGTAGAACTGCTCGTCGGCGCCGCGGGCCAGGGTCTGGGTGGTCTTCTCGCCGTCCCAGCTCAGCCCCTTCGCCTCGGACCAGACCTGACTGCCGTCGGCCCGGTACAGGGCGAACCGCAGAGGCGACTTGTAGACACGCAGGGTGACATCGCCCGTGGAGAGGTCGTAGCGGTCGCCCCGCTCCTTCCACCGGGTGCGGGGTGAGGCGCCCTGCGGCAGCACGATGGCGTCGCCCGCGGGGTCCTCGAAGGTGCCGTCCGGGGCCAGTTCGATACGGAAGGTCTCGTCGGACACGAAGCTGACGCGGGCCTTCGCGGCCCCGGCGCTCAGCCGGTACACGGGCCCGTCGGCCGTGAAGCCGGTGAGATCGCCCACCGTCGTGCCGACGGCTCCGGGCGGGTCCGCCGCCTGCGCGCTGCCCGGCCCCGCGACTGCGGTGAGCAGCCCCAGCACCGCCGCAACTACTGCCCCTCTGATGCGCGTTGATGATTGCATAGAGCGCTTTTAGCGCAGCATCGAGCATTTGACCATGGACAAAACGGAACCGGCCCCGAACTTCATCAAGAAGTTCGGGGCCGGTGAACGGACGTGATCCTGCGGGCAGTTACAGAGCGACACCGAGCAGCGCGTCGACGGTGCGCGAGACGAGTCCCGGCGCCCCCTCGTCCGTCCCGCCCTCGGCGGTCTGCCGCTCGGCCCAGCGGTCCACGGCGGCCAGGGCGGCCGGGGCGTCCAGGTCGTCGGCGAGGGCCTCGCGGACCTCCTCGACGAGGGCGTCGGCGGACAGCCCGTCGGGCCGCGAGACGGCGGCGCGCCAGCGCGCGAGCCGTGCCACGGCGTCGGCCAGCACCTGGTCGGTCCACTCCCAGTCGGAGCGGTAGTGGTGCGAGAGGAGGGCGAGGCGGATCGCCGCCGGGTCCACACCGTCGCGGCGCAGCGCCGAGACGAAGACCAGGTTGCCCCGGGACTTGGACATCTTCTCGCCGTCCAGGGCGACCATGCCGGCGTGCACGTACGCCTGGGCGAACGGGTGCTCGCCGGTCAGCACCTGGGCGTGCGAGGCGCCCATCTCGTGGTGCGGGAAGGCGAGGTCGGAGCCGCCTCCCTGGACGTCGAAGCCCATGCCGAGGTGGTCCAGGGCGATGGCGACGCACTCGATGTGCCAGCCGGGCCGGCCGGCGCCGAGCGAGGCGCCGTCCCAGCTCGGCTCGCCCTCGCGGGCTGCCATCCAGAGCATCGGGTCGAGCGGGTTCTTCTTCCCCGGGCGGTCCGGGTCGCCGCCGCGTTCGGCGGAGAGCAGCCGCATGGCTTCGGTGTCCAGGTTGGAGACCTGGCCGAAGTGCGGGTCGGTGTCGACGGAGAAGTACACATCGCCGTCGAGTTCGTAGGCGGCGCCCGCGTCCCGCAGCCGTTCGACGAGCGGCACGATGCCGGGTATCGCCTCGACGGCTCCGATGTAGTGCTGCGGCGGGAGCATGCGCAGGGCG
The DNA here is from genome assembly GCF_040630435.1 of Streptomyces sp. NPDC005803. Classification (NCBI taxonomy): domain Bacteria; kingdom Bacillati; phylum Actinomycetota; class Actinomycetes; order Kitasatosporales; family Streptomycetaceae; genus Streptomyces; species Streptomyces sp. NPDC005803. Next base: position 18,456 of record NZ_JBEXXO010000050.1, read on the forward strand.
GTCATGTCCTCACGGAACAGGGCCGTCTCGCGCTCGGCGAGCTCGGTCCAGTCCTGCCCGTCGCGCACGGCCCGCTCCAGCAGCGGGTCGTCCACGTCGGTCACGTTCTGGACGTAGTGAACCTGCCGCTTGGTGTCGAGCCACACGCGCTGGACGAGGTCGAACGCGTTGTAGGTCGCCGCATGACCCATGTGGGTCGCGTCGTACGGCGTGATGCCGCAGACGTAGATGCGGGCGACGGGACCGGGGTCAAGGGTGATCCGTCCGCCGGTCGCGGTGTCGTGGATCCGAAGGTCGCGGCCCTTGCCAGGCAGGGCGGGGACCTCAGAGGCGGGCCAGGCATGCATGCCACGAGCGTAACCGGACGCGGCTTCCGGATACGAACCGGAGGGGGCATCCTGACCGAAGAGACGCTCTTGCGCTCCGGCCCGGAAGGTGCGTCCCCCGACGGCTCCCGGGCCCCGCGAGCACCTGACCCCTTCGCGCCGGCCCGGTCACACGGGCTTGTTCACACCGGCGGCCACGGAATGGCCGGCCACTCGCCGCTCGGCTCCCGGTGCACCCCGGTGCCCCGCAGCGCCGCCACCCGGGCCCGCAGGGCGTCGATCTCGGCGGCGGTGATCAGTTCCGCCAGCCGGGTGACCAGCGCGGCTCCCGGCTCCATCTCGGCGGCCAGGCGGTCCAGCACCTCGACGGCCTCCGCGGGCAGCGGCTCCCCCGCCCAGCCCCACAGCAGCGTGCGCAGTTTGTCGTCCGCGTGGAAGGTCACGCCGTGATCGATTCCGTACAGCCGGCCGTCGGGAGCGGGCAGCAGATGGCCGCCCTTGCGGTCGCCGTTGTTGATGACGGCGTCGAGGACCGCGAGGCGGCGCAGGCGGGGGTCGTCCGCGTGCACCAGCAGAGCCGTCTTCCCCTCCCCCACCTCGGCCACGGCCACGGGCTTCCAGCCCTCGCCCGGCTCCTCGTCCTCCACGAGCGCGAGCAGCCCGGGAGCGTCCTCGTCCTGCGGCGCCGCCTCGATCCAGAGCTGGCACATGCCCTGGCCGTACGGCCCGTCCCGCAGCACGGTCGGGGGCACCAGGCCCCACCCCGTCACCTCGGAGACCTCGTAGGCGGCCACCTCGCGCTGGGCGAGGGTGCCGTCGGGGAAGTCCCACAGGGGCTGCTCACCCGCCACCGGTTTGTAGACGCAGTGCGCCTCCTCGCCCTCGTGGGCGACCGAGCAGTAGAGCACCGCGTTGGACGCCCCGCGGACCTGTCCGAGGACCGTGAGCCGCCCCTCGCCGAGCAGGGTGATCAGCCCGTCGTCGGTCAGGCGCCGCGACGGTATCCGTTCTGGCGCGGGCATACGTGTCCTTCCGGATCGAGCGGCAGGCTGCAGAGGGGGCACGGGGGGCGGCCGGCGTTCACGACGTCCAGGGCGCGTTTGGCGAAGGCCCTGGCCTGCGCGCCGCTGAGCCGGACCCGGAGCATCGGCGGGCCGTTCTCCTCGTCCTGGAGCAGCCGCTCCTCCGCCTCCGCGAGGTCCTCCACGGACTCCGCGTCCAGTTCGACGAGGGCCTGCGCCTCGACGATCATGCGCTGTTCGTCGCCGTCCCAGGCGAGGGCCATGGTGCCGACCCGGAACTCCTCCTCGACGGGGACGTCGAGGGGAGCGGTGTCGGTGACGTCCATCGGGGCCACGGCAGGCACCGGCGAGTTCCCGCCGGTGCGCCGCACCACTTCGTCGAGCAGTTCGTCGACGCGCTCGGCGAGCGCGGCTACTTGGGTCTTCTCCAGGGCCACGCTGGTGACACGTCCGCCTGAGGAAGCCTGCAGGAAGAACGTACGACGTCCAGGCAGCCCGACCGTACCGGCCACGAAACGGTCCGGGGGGTCGTAGAGGAACACCTGACGGGACACGTCCTGTCTCCCTAGAAAATTGACGGCATATGAGGGTCGGCCGGGCTCCGGGGAGTTCTCCCGGTCAGGGTCTGATCCCTCACGACTGACGGACAGGCCCTGAGCGCCCACGGCGCGTCCACCCTACTGCGCGAAGCGATCACGGTGCCCCAGCGCCGCCACCGACCGCCGCGTCCCCCTCGCCACCGGCCGGCGCGCCCGTCCCGGCGCTCGTGTCCGGCCCCGGATCGCGGGGCGCCAGGGAGGACAGGTCACCCGTGTCGCCGAGCCGCAGCAGGAACGGGCGCAGCCTGGTGTAGCGGATCGCGGTGACGGAGCAGGGGTCGGCCTGGACGCGCTGGAAGAGGTCCAGGTGCAGGCCGAGCGCGTCGGCGACCACGGACTTGATGATGTCGCCGTGGGAGCACATCACGTAGACGGCGTTCTCGCCGTGCTCCGCCTCGATCCTCGCGTTCCAGTCCCGTACGGCGTCGACCGCGCGCGCCTGCATCGCCCGCATCGACTCGCCGCCGGGGAACGCTGCGGCGGACGGATGCTGCTGCACGACCGTCATCAGCGGCTCGTCGGTGAGCTCCGCGAGCTTGCGCCCCGACCAGTCGCCGTAGTCGCACTCGCTGATCCGCTCCTCGGTGTGCAGCGCCAGCTCCGGCCGGGCGTCGAGCAGCGGAGCGAGCGTCTCGCGGCAGCGTTGCAGGGGGCTGCTGACGGCCGCGACGAGGGGCAGGGCGGCCAGCCGGCCGGGGAGTGCGGCGGCCTGCTCGGCGCCGCGCTCGTCGAGCGCGACCCCGGGGGTGCGGCCGGCGAGCACCCCGGACGTGTTGGCGGTGGAGCGTCCGTGGCGTACGAGGATCAGGGTCGGCATACCGGCCAGCGTAGGCCGAGGCCTCCCGAAAGGTGCGCCGGGGACCCGGGCAGGGAAGAATGCGCGCGTGATCGTGGACTGTGCCATTTACCGCGACGGACGCCGCACCGACGGCCCCGCCGACTTCTCCGATGCCCTCGACGAGGCGAGGGCCAGCGGCGACGCGTTCCTCTGGATCGGCCTGCACGAGCCGACGGAGAAGGAGTTCGACCTGGTCAGCAGCGAGTTCGGGCTGCACCCACTCGCGGTGGAGGACGCGCTCGCCGCACACCAGCGGCCGAAGCTGGAGGTGTACGACGACTCCCTGTTCGCGGTGATCAAACCGATCGTGTACGAGCACGAGAGCGACACCGTCAGCGCGGACGAACTGATGGTGTTCATAGGCGACTCGTTCGTGGTGACGGTCCGGCACGGCGAGGGCGCGCCCCTGGCCGCGGTCCGCCGCCGGCTGGAGGCCGAGTCCGAGGTGCTCAAGCACGGTCCCACGGCGGTCCTCTACGCGATCAGCGACGCGATCGTGGACCACTACATCGATGTCGCGGGTGAGCTCCAGGTCGACCTGGAGGAGCTGGAGACGCGGGTCTTCGCGCCGACCGGGACCGGCGACTCCAAGAACACCGCGGCCCGCATCTACACCTTCAAGCGCCAGGTGCTGGAGTTCCGCCGGGCGACGGTCCCGCTGACCGCTCCGATGGCCCGGCTGGCGAGCGCCGGGGTGCCGTTCGTCCATGAGCGCTCCCAGCCGTTCTTCCGGGACGTCCAGGACCATCTGACGCGCGCCAACGAGCAGGTGGAGGGGCTGGACCGGCTGCTCTCCGACATCCTGTCCGCGCATCTGGCGCAGATGGGGGTGCGGCAGAACGACGACATGCGCAAGATCTCGGCCTGGGCGGCGATGGCCGCCGTGCCGACCATGGTCGCGGGGATCTACGGCATGAACTTCGAGCACATGCCGGAACTGCGGTGGGTCTGGGCGTATCCGGCGGTCCTGCTGCTGATGGCGGGCGTCGTCGTCGGCCTGTACCGCCAGTTCAAGCGCCGCGGCTGGCTCTGACGGCCGCGGCGGCGGGCGCCGGAAAGGCCCCTCAGGCGAACTCGGACGCCGCTACGGCCGGTCCGCCCAGCGCGTCGCGCCGCTCGGGGGGCGTCAGGCTGACCATGCGCCGCCAGCCGAAGAGCCGCTCGTACGCGTGGGCGGCGTGGATCCCCGCCGCCAGCACGGCGGCCTTCGCCCGGGACCAGCCGAGGACGCGGCCCATGTGATCCATCACCGCGAGGCTGACGTCGCGGTACACCCGGATCTCGGCGAGGGCGCACTCCCGCAGGAGGTGCTGGATCGTCCTGCCGTGCCCGGCCGCCGCGAAGCGCAGGAGTTCCTCGTGGCAGTAGGCGAGGTGGTTGTCCTCGTCGTTCGAGATCATCTTCACCGCGCGGCCCAGGTCGGGGTGGTCGGCGAAGTACCTGCGGAGCAGCCGCATCTGCTCGGAGGCACGCTGCTCGGTCACCCGGCTGTGGGCCAGGTACGTGATGATGTCGCGCTCGGTGAGCGGTTCCTCGCGCCCGAGCTGCTCGTGGGCGAGTCCGATGCCCCGCTTCTCCAGCAGCATCGTGTAGTCGGTCTCGTGCGGGACCGGGACCGCCGTCAGACCGCGCTTCCTCAGCAGGGCGTCGAAGATCCGCCCGTGCTTGTCCTCGTCGGCGCCGTGCCGCGCGATCTTCGGGGCGAGGGCGCGCTGGCTCGCGGGCACGAGCGCGGCGATGCGGCCGTTCTCCCAGCCGCCCTGGGACTCGCCGCTGGCGGCGATGGAGCAGAACAGCCGGAAGGACTCGTCGTCGTCGAGAATCTCCTGGAACAGGTTCTTTGCCGAGAGCATCACTGCCACCTCCGTGCCGGCGTCCGCCGAGCGCCAGTCAAATGCGCCTGGCTCCGGCGGGCAACAGGAGCACTCCCCCGCTGGGCCGTACGGGGGACCCGCCCCTCGGGCGGCACCCCCGGCGAACCGTTTCCGCACGGCCCGTAACCCCACCGCGCCGCCCGCGTTGTTCCCCGTGACGGCCGTGGCGGGGAGGACCCCCGAGCCCCCACCACGGCCGTAGTGCCGCCGGACGCCCCCTAGGCGAGCCCGGAGCGCTCCAGCGCGTCCGTGCCGGCCCGCAGGGCGGCGATCCGCTCGTCGAGCGTGAAGCCGGCGGGGGCGAGGGTCAGGGTCGTGACGCCGGCGGCCGCGTACGCCTGCATCCGGTCGGCGATCCGCTCCACCGATCCCAGGAGCGTGGTCTGGTCGATCAGCTGGTGCGGAACCGCGGCGGCCGCACCGGCCTTGTCGCCGGACAGGTACTTCTCCTGGATCTCGGCGGCTTCCTTCTCGTATCCCATGCGCTGGGCGAGCTGGTTGTAGAAGTTCTGCTTGGGGCTGCCCATGCCGCCGACGTACAGCGCGGTGTAGGGCCGGAACATGTCGGCGAGGCCCGGCAGGTCGTCGCCCAGGGCGAGCGGCATCGTCGGGCAGACGTCGAAGCCGTCCATGGTCTTGCCGGCCTTCTCGCGCCCCGCCCGCAGGTGCCGCATCGCGGTGTCCTCGAGGTGGTCCGCGGAGGGGAAGATCAGCAGGGCGCCGTCGGCGATCTCACCGGTCTGCTCCAGGTTCTTCGGCCCGATCGCGGCGATGTACAGCGGGATGTGCTCGCGCTGCGGGTGGACGGTCAGCTTGATCGGCTTGCCCGGACCGCCGGGCAGCGGGAGCGTCCAGTGCTGTCCCTCGTACGACAGCCGCTCGCGGGCCATGGCCTTGCGGACGATCTCGACGTACTCCCGGGTGCGGGCGAGCGGCTTGTCGAACTTCACGCCGTACCAGCCCTCGGAGACCTGCGGTCCGGACACCCCGAGGCCGAGGCGGAAGCGGCCGCCGGAGAGGGAGTCGAGGGTCGCCGCGGTCATGGCCGTCATCGCGGGCTGACGCGCCGGGATCTGCATGATGGCGGAGCCGACGTCGATGGACTCGGTCTGCGCGGCCACCCAGGACAGCACGGTCGGCGCGTCGGAGCCGTACGCCTCGGCCGCCCAGCAGACGTCGTAGCCGAGGCGGTCGGCCTCCTGCGCGACGGCGAGGTTGTCGCCGTCCATTCCCGCACCCCAGTAACCGAGATTGATGCCGAGCCGCATAGCCGCTCCCCTTACTGATCAGTAACGTCCCTGTGTCCCGGACTCTAGCGCGCGGGAAGGCGATCCGGCAGGGGCCACCACGGCCCCGGTTGTCCACAGGCCTGCGACGCGTGGAGCTCTGGCCAGTAATCTCAGCGCCCATGGAGCAGAGGCATCTCGGCCGCACCGGCCTTCGCGTGTCCAGGATCGGGCTCGGCACCCTCACCTGGGGCCGGGACACCGACGAGCACGACGCTGCCGAGCAGCTGAAGGCCTTCTGGGAGGTGGGAGGCACCCTGGTCGACACGGCGGACGTGTACGGCGGCGGGGAGGCCGAGTATCTGCTCGGGCAGCTCGTCGGGGGCCTCGTGCCGCGGCACGATCTGGTCATCGCGACCAAGGCCGGCAGCGTCGCCGATCCGTACCGCAGGTTCAACGGCTCGCGCGGACATCTGCTGGCCGCCCTGGACGCCTCGCTGGCCCGGCTCGGCACGGAGTACGTGGATCTGTGGCAGGTCCACGCCTTCGACCCCATGACTCCGCTGGACGAGACGCTCCAGGCGCTGGACATCGCGGTCTCCAGCGGACGCGCCCGGTACGCGGGCGTGTCCAACTTCTGCGGCTGGCAGCTGGCGAAGGCCGCGACCTGGCAGCTCGCCTCACCGGGGGTGCGGACCCGGCTGGCCAGTACGCAGATGGAGTACTCCCTGCTGCAGCGGGGCGTGGAGCGCGAGGTGCTGCCCGCCGCGCTCGACCTCGGTGTGGGGCTGCTGCCGTCCTCACCCCTGGGCCGGGGCGTGCTGACCGGCAAGTACCGCACGGGGACCCCGGCGGACTCGCGCGGCGCCTCCGAGCTGCTGGCCCCCTTCGTCGAGCCGTATCTCGACGACCAGGCGAGCCGCATCGTGCACGCCGTGGCGACGGCGGCCGAGGGACTGGCCACCACGGCGCTCCAGGTGGCACTGGCCTGGGTGCGGGACCGGCCGGGAGTCGTGGCCCCGGTCATCGGCGCGCGCAACGCGCGGCAGCTCACGGAGGCATTGTCAGTGGAGGCGCTTAGTCTTCCTGACGAGATCTGCCAGGCGCTCGACGACGTGTCGGCGCCCGTGCACCGCTATCCCGACCAGGACTGGAGCACGCTGTGACTGCGCTTCCCCGGGGGGAATCCCCCGGCCCCTCGGCCACCGGCGACGACGTCGTCGCGGACGAGCCCACCACCGCGCCCGCACCCGCCGAGGAGGCCGCCGCGGGGGCCGACGAGGGCGGGACGGCCGAGGACCAGGAAGGGGCGGACGGGCCCGCGGCCTCCGAGGACACCGCCGAAGGCGCGGCCGGGACCGGCGAGGGCGACGCCACCGCTGCCGCCGCGCTGTCCGAGGCGGAGGCGGAGCTGGCCGCCCAGCGCGAGCTGCGGGAGCGGATCGAGAAGCGCAAGGCCGAGAAGGAGGGCCCCATCGCCGCCGGCACGAAGCTGAGCGGCCCGGCGGCCGATCTGCTGGCGGCCGTGCGGGCCGTGGAGAGCGGCGAGAAGCCCGGCGCCGCGTTCTTCGACTCCCCCGCCCCGTCCCCGGCCCGGCGGAGCGTCCCCCCGTCGGCGCCGGTCCGTGAACGGGCCCCCGAGCCCGCCCGCCCGTCCCCGGGCGCGCCGCCGGAGACCGTCGCCGCCGTGGCGGCCGTGCTGGCCGAGGGAGGGGCTCCACCGGCCCTGGCGGGCCCCGCGGCCGCCGTGCTGGGCGCGCAGGCCGACGAGGCCCTGCGGGAGGACCCCTGGCAGCTGCTGTCCCTCCCCGGCGTCGGCCCCGAGCAGGCCGACGGCTTCGCCCGGGCACTGCTGGGCGCCGGCTGCGGGCCCGACGACGAGCGGCGCACCGCCGCCCTGGTGGGCTGGCTGCTGGAGCGTGCCGCGCTGCAGGGCCACACCGCGCTGGACGCGGAGCAGGTGCGCGCCGCGCTCGCCGGGCGGGCGGTGACCGACCCCGGCGCCGCGGTGCAGCACGCCATCGCCGAGGGTGTCGTCCTGGTCTTCCAGGACGGCCCGCAGGAGGAGACCGGCGAGGACGGGGAGGGCGAGGCGAGCGGCGGGAGCGACGAGGACGCGGAGCCCGCGGACGGACGGGAGCCGGTGCGGGTGCTCCTCGGGCTCGACCGGTACGCGCTGGCGGAGGAGAGCCTCGCCGACGGTCTCGCCCGGCTGGTCAACGCCTGCGAGAAGGACGCCGACTGGTCGGACGCCGCCTCCGCGGCCCCCTCTCCCTCGGCCGCCGAACTGATCCGCGCCTGCGCCGCCCATGGCCTCGTCGCGCACACGGGTGGCGAGGCGGCGCGGGCCGAACCCGCGGCGCTGATCGCCGCCGCCCGCGGTCTCGGTCTGCGGGCGCTGGGCGCCACGCACAGCGTGGACGGCCGGCAGCGGCTCGCCGGGGCGGTGGGCGACCCCGCGGCGGCCGTCACGCTCGCCGGGCTGCTCTCCGGCGCGGAGGGCCCGGGGCGGGACGAGGAGGGGGCGCTCGCCCTCGACCTGCTCGTCGTGCTGGACGCCCCGCAGCTGGACGTCGAGACCGGCGCGATGCTGGTGGAGTCCCTGGCCGACGGCACCCGTCTGGTGCTCAGCGGCGATCCGGGCGTGCTGGGGTCGGCCGGTGCGGGGCGGGTGTTCGCCGATGTGCTGGCCGCCCGCGCCTGCCCCCAGACCGTCTCCCGGACCCCGGACCCGGGCCCCATCGGCGAGCTGGTCTCCGGCATCGGCGTCGGGGAGCTGAACCAGGTGGAGGCGCCGGGCAAGGAGGTCGTGATCGTTCCCGTGCGCGACGCGGGCGAGGCCGTGCACCGCACGGTGCAGCTGGTAGCCGACTCCGTCCCGCGCGCCATCGGGGTGCCGTCCTCGGACACCCAGGTCATCACCGTCGGCCACGGCGGCTCGGCGGGCACCCGGGCGTTGAACGAGGCGCTCAAGCAGCGGCTCAACCCGGGCCCGGGACGCTTCGGCGGCTTCGATCCCGGGGACAGGGTGGCCCATGTCCCCGCGCCGGGCAGGACCGTGCCCGGGGTGGTCGTCTCGGCCGACGCCGAGGGCCTGCGCCTGGACTGTGCGGGGAGCCCCGTGGTCGTACCGCAGGAGCGGGTGGCCGGCACCGTCCGGCACGCCTGGGCGCTCAGCGCCCACCAGGCGGCGGGGATGCGGTGGCCCGCGGTCGTCGTCGTGCTGCCCGGTGACGCGGCTCAGGGGCTGAGCCGCCCGTGGGTCTACACCGCGTTCGGCCGGGGGGAGCGGCATCTGTCCGTGGTGCACGGCGTCGATCAGGCCCTGCCCCGCGCCGTGGCCGAGTCCCCCGCCCAGGACCGCACCACCCGGCTGCGCACGCTGCTGGAGGCGTCCGAGGGCTGACGGCCGGGACGCGCTGCCGGTCCGGTGGCTCCCGGGCGGCCCCGCGCGGCGCCGGGAGGGTGCCGCCCGGGCGCCGGTGCCCGCTCCGGGGCCGCCCGACAGCCGCGGAGGGCCGGGCGGACGCGTCGCGCGTCCCCGAAGGAGTAGGGCATCCCCCACGAGGAGCCCACGACGTCCTCCAGGTGACTGGAGAGCCCCTCGACCAGGCCATGCCTGTCGATCCCGGGCGGA
>NZ_JBEXXO010000051.1:0-20684 GCF_040630435.1 Streptomyces sp. NPDC005803
GGCACCGGACGAGCGGTCGCCCCCGCGGTTCGGCCCGCGCCCCGCGCCGGGCGACGGGCCACTCAGGGGCGGCCGCCGCTGCGGATCGCGCGCATCTGCGCCACCCACCGGTCGGCGTCGTCGGCGCGCAGCCGGAAGGAGTCGGCCGAGCCCTGGTGGGTGAAGATGTGCATCCGGTTCTCCTCGACGCCGGCCAGCGCGGCCTTGGCCACCTGCTCGGGTTCGAGGACCTCGGAGTTCTCCTTCAGCAGCGCCAGCTGCTCGTTGCTGCTGACGCTCGCGGCCAGCATCGGGGTGTTGACCGCCTGGGGCATCAGGCACGAGACGCCGATGCCCCGGTCGCCGTACTCGACGGCGAGGTACTCGGCGAAGGCCACGGCGCCCTGCTTGGCGACGGAGTACGGCGCCGCGCCGAACGCGGTGAGCACCCCGCAGGCGGCGATGGTCTGCAGCAGGTGCCCGCGGCCGGCCTCCAGCATCGCCGGCACCACCGCGCGCGCCGCGTAGACGTGCGACATCATGTTGACGTCCAGCGCCCGCTTCCAGTCCTCGTCCGTGGCGTCGAAGCTGCCGGTCACGGTCAGGCCCGCGTTGGAGACGAACAGGTCGACGGCCCCGAACCGCTCCCGGGCCCGCTCGACCAGCGCCTGGACCGACGCCTCGTCGGCGACATCGGCCTGCACGGCCAGCGCCCCGGCGCCGATCTCCGCCGCCACCTTCTCGGCGCCCTCGGCGTCGAGGTCGGAGACGACCACGCCCCGGGCGCCGGCCAGGGCGAGCTGGTGCGCGATGGCCTTGCCGATGCCGCTCGCGGCACCGGTGACCACGGCGACACTGCCTTCGATCCTCATGTCACAGGCTCCCGAACGGGTTGGTGATGACGTAACGCCACTGGCCCGCGGCGTTCTTCTTCAGGACGTCGAGCCCACGCCCGGTGCCGGTCATCTCCGGTGACCCGGGGACCTCGATGCTCCAGTCGATGACGAGCGCGGCGGTGTCGCCGGCGACATAGCTCTCGGCGACCTTCGCCGACAGCCGCGGGTCCCGCTTCAGGAACTCGGTGACGGCGGCCCGGTGTTCGGCGCCGCTGACCGCCTTGCCGGGCTCCCAGACGGCTGCGGCGCCCGGCGCGTACACCGCCATGATCGCGTCGACGTCCCGGGCGGCGTAGGCGTCGAGGTACCTCTGGTTCATCTCCGCCGGGTCGGCGGGTACGGCCGGAGGCGGGCCGGCCAGATGCAGCTGGCGCACCTCCAGCTCCTTTCGCAGGTACGTGTCCCGGTCGGCCAGGAACTCCTTCATGTACGGCTGCGCGAGGTGGCCGGCCAGGGCCTTGCGGGTCGCCCAGATCTCGTAGAAGACGAACAGGTCGGGATCGTTCGCGTCCTGGTTGATCCAACTTCCCAGGCAGCCGGGCTCGCTCAGTGAGCGCTCGGCGAAGGAGACGAGCAGGGCGCCCAGCTCCGCGGCCTTCTCCGGTTTGGCGTGGGCGAAGCCCACCGCCGACTGGATTTCGTGTGACATGCGGGCTCCTCAGCCGAGTAGGGTGCCGCCGGTGGCGTCGATGAACGATCCGGTGATCCAGCGGGCCTCGTCGGAGGCGACGAACGCGACGATGTCCGCCACCTCGGAGACCTCGCCGACCCGCTTGAAGGCCGACAGGGCGGCCATCTGCTCGACCGCCTCCGGGTTCTCGAACACCGGGTCCCCGTTGTTCGTGACGCCCGGGGCGACCGTGTTGATGGTGATGTTGCGGGGAGCGAGGACCGGGGCCATGTGCAGCGTGATCTGCTCCAGGGCGCCCTTGCTCATCGCGTACGCGATCTGGATGGGGAACGCCGAGTGCGTGACCCCGGAGGACACGTTGACGATGTGGCCGCCGTCGGGGATCAGCTCGAGGGCCTGCTGGATGAGCAGGAACGGCGCCTTGGCGTTGATGGTGTAGCAGTTGTCGAGGATGTCCTCGGTGACCGCGCTCGGCCCCGCCCCCGCGAATCCGGTGGCGGCGGCGTTGTTCACGAGGATGTCCAGCGTGGCCGAGCCGGTGTGCTCGACCAGGCCGGCCCGCACCCCCTCGAGCAACCGCTCCACCGCGCCCGGCTCGCCGAGGCTCGCCTGCACGGCGAAGGCCCGGCCGCCGGCCTCCTCGATGAGCGCCACCGTCTCCTTCGCGGCGCCCTCGTTGGCCGAGTAGTTCACCGCGACGACGGCGCCGTCCTGCGCGAGGCGCAGCGCGATGCCGCGCCCGATGCCCCGGCTCGCGCCGGTGACCAGCGCCGTCCTGTTCTGCAACCTGCTGCTCATGGATAACCCTTCGGGATATGGAGGTGTGCGGAGTTCTTCAGGCGCTGTGCGGGGCGACGGCCTCGCGGACGGCCGGGGCGATCTCGCCGGCCCAGCGGCCCACCGAGGCCAGGTCCGGAGTGCCGCCGCGGGGCGAGAAGAGCATGAAGCCCGACGCCCCGTGACCGAGGACCGCCGCGGTCAGCTCCTCGATCCACTGGCCGGGGCTGCCGCCGAGCCAGCGGCCGTCCCGGTCACGGGTGGCGGCCAGCGGACGGTCGGTGATGCGGCCGGGGAGGTTGAAGACGGTGCGGATCTCGCCCGGGTCGCGGCCGACGGCCTTGGCCGCCTCGTCGATGACGGGACGCGAGGCGCGAAAGCGCGGGCTGACCCAGTCCGCCGCATGGCCGGGGATCCAGCCGTCGGCCACCCGGCCGGTGGCGGCCAGCGACTTGGGCCCGACCGATCCGGTCCACACCGGGGGAGCGGGGACCGGGGCCGGCTCGATCCGGTCGACCCGGTAGTGGCGGCCGTCGAAGGTGACGGGCGGGCCGCCGCCGGCCAGCTTCTTGACGAGGACGATCGCTTCCTCGAAGGCCTCCACGGCCTCGCCCGGCGTGAGCGGGTCGACGCCCATGGCGGCGATCCGCTCCCACAGCCCGCCGGCGCCCATGCCGAGCACCACCCGGCCGCCGGAGAGCGCGGCCAGCGACGTCACCGTCCGCGCCAGCATGGCGGGGGGACGGGTGGGAAGGTTGCTGACGTTGGCGAATCCGGCGAGGTTGCGGGTGCGTCCGACCAGGAACCCGATCGCGGCGTACGCGTCCAGGCGCTGCCCCACATAGGGGTGGTCCGACAGCGAGAAGAGGTCGAGCCCCTCACGGTCGGCCAGTTGGGCCATCTCCAGCAGGGCCGGTACGTCCTCGATGGTGCTGTGCGCACCGAAGCCGAAGACGACTTCGCGTGTTGACAAGGCGATGCCTTTCACTGTGTTCGGTTCACTTCGTCCGCGTGGCGCGGAACGTGTAGCGCCGGCCCGCCCCGGCCTCGGCCTGCCCCATGTACTCCAGGAGCGGCTCGATCTCCGCCTTGATGTGGACGAGCGCCTCCGCCTCCGAGGCCCACTCGGACAGCAGGAAGATCCCGTCGTCGTCCGCGGACACATGGAAGTTGGCGGCGATCGCCCCCGGGTACGCCCGGTCCTCGCCGACGGTCTTCTCCTCGGTGCCGAGCAGTCCGTCGACCCAGGCGCGCGCCGTCTCGCCCTCCTTCATGGCGAAGAACGCGGCGGGATAGCACCCGACCTCCGGAAGGGGGTCGGGCAGCGCGGTGGGCTGCACCCTGCGGTACAGCTCGAACGCCTTCGGCTCGCCCGGCCGGTGGCCCAGCGCCCGCCAGTCCGGCCGCAGGGCCTCGAAGGCCTTGCACAGGACGTCCGGGGTGCCGGCGTCCGACGACCACTGGGCGTAGGTCAGCAGCGAGGTGCCGTCGGTGCCGGTGAACAGGGTCAGGGCCGCGAGGCCGGCGGGCCACTCGGCGGACTCCCAGTGCGCGACGACCGCGGCGGCGGTGTCCGCGAGGCGCCCGGGGACGCCGGAGACGACTTCCTCGACGAGGGCTGTGGTGACGTCCTGGCGGCCCAGGTCCGGCCGGACGTCCGAGGTGGTGGGCATCAGCGACTCCTCCGTCCCGTGCTCACTTGGCCTTGCGACCGATGACCAGGACGTCGTCGTGCAGCCCCTCGACCTCGACGGTCTCCGGCCAGAAGCCCGCCTCGCGCAGCCAGCCGTGCAGTTCGTCCGCCGCGTACTCGTGACCGCCACGGGACCAGACGAGCATGGTGAGCCCGGCCAGCGCCCCGTGCATCGACGGCTGCTCCCCACCGGCCATGGGGTCGTAGACGAAGACGGCCCCGCCCGGCTTCAGGGCGTCGTGGGCGCGCTTGAGGAGCGCGATGCGGTCCTCGACGCCCCAGTTGTGCAGGACGTGGCCGAACACGAGGACATCGGCCTCGGGGAGGTCGTCCTTGAAGAAGTCGCCCCCGTGGAAGGTCACCGTCGACGCGGTGTCGCCGAGCCGCTCCATGTGCCGCTCGAACGCGGGCTCCAGCGGCGGCAGGTCGAAGACGGCAGCGGTCAGGTGCGGGTTGTGCGCGACCACTTGGTGCGCGAAGTTGCCGCGCGCGCCGCCGATGTCGACGAAGGACGTGTAGCCGCTCCAGTCGAACCGGCTCAGCGCCTGCGCGATCGGGGCGTTCAGCAGGTCCATGCTGTCCAGGAAGCCGTCGGTGGCCTCGGCGTCCGCGTACAGGGTGTCGTACGGGTTGCCGATGACGGCGGCCTGGTTCTGCGGCTTGCCGGTGCGCAGCGAGTCGGCGAGGCCGTTCCACGCCGGGTTCAGCTCCTGCTCGCAGAAGTGCAGGTACCCGCCGAGGTAGGCCGGGCGCCCGCGGACCAGGAACGCGTCGCTGACGGGTGCGTTGGTGAACGTGTCGCCCGCCGACTCCAGCAGGCCGAGGTGGACGAGGCCGGCGAGCAGGTCGTTGGTGCCCCGCTCGACGAGGCCGAGCCGGCCGGCGATCTCCTTCGCCGTCGCCGCCTCCTTCGACAGTTCGGTGAAGAGGTCGTACTCGACGGCCGCGAGCAGGATCCGCGACTGCCACGAGCCGAGGATCAGGCCCATGATCGGGCCGGGGTTCACTGAGCTCTCAGGCGTTTCGACTGCCATGGCGACAGGCCTCCTTGAAGTGATGGACGGACGGGAGCGGTACAGCGGTGGGACGGGGCGTCACAGCGCCGGGCCGCGGGCCCGGCGGCGGGACAGCGCGGCGACGAGGCCGAGCGCCCCGGCCGCCGCGATCAGCGCCGGCGCCGCGCGTGGGCCCGCGCCGTGGGTCATGAGCAGGGCGACCGGCGGGAGCAGCACGGCGGCCCCGAGCTGGACGCACATCTGGTACAGCGACACGGCCGCGCCCCGGTCCGCGGCCGTGAAGCCGGCGGTCGCCTGCGCGTTCAGCGCCACGAACGCGCAGCAGAAACCGGCCTCGACCAGCAGCAGCGCGGGCAGCACGCCGAGCGCGTAGGAGCTGCCCTCGGGCCGGATCAGCCACAGGACCTGGCCCAGCAGCGGGAAGAGCGCGCCGAGGGTGATGAGGCGCCGGGTCCCGTGGCGGGCGAGGAACCGGCCCGCGAAGGGGACCGTCAGCGCCAGCGGGACACAGGCCGGCAGCAGCGCGAGCGCGGCCTGCCAGGGCGACCAGCCGAACTCCCCGCTCATCCGGAAGACGGCCACCATGAGCAGGGCCTGGTAGGTGCCGTTGAGCGAGGCGGCGCCGAGCGCGGAGCGCAGCAGCGAGCCCTGCCGGAACAGCGCGGGGCGCGGCAGCCGCGGCCGCCCGGCACCCTCCTCCCGCGGCAGCACGTACCCGCCCGCCACCAGCAGCACCAGGGCGACGGGCGCGGGGAAGACGAAGACCCAGCGCCAGCCGGTCTCCAGCAGCGCGCCGGCGAGCAGCAGCCCGGCGGTGAAGCCGGCCGCGCCGAAGAGCGAGTACACCGAGAGGGCGCGCCGCCGCTGCGGCCCGTCCGGGAAGAGGTCGTTGATGATGGCCAGGCCGGTCGGCGCGGTCAGGGCCGCGCAGCAGCCCTTGACCACGCGGACGGCGACGAGGAGCGCCGGACCGCCGACGACCCCGCCCGCCAGGGAGGCCAGCGCGAACACCAGCATCGCGCCCAGATAGGCACGCCGGCGGCCGATGCGGGCGCACAGGACCGGGCCGAGCAGCAGCAGCGCGGCGAAGCCGAGGGCGAAGCCGCTCATCAGCCACTGCGCGCCCCACGGCGTCAGACCGAACCGGCCGGCGAGTGTGGGCAGCGCGATGAGGACGACGGACACCTCGACGGCGTCGAGGAGCATGTTGCCGGAGAGCACGAGGAGCCGGGACCACTGCCGCGCGTCCCACCGTTCGGCGGCGGGCGCGTCGGAGGCGGCCGCGGTCACCACGGCAGGGCCTGCCCGGCGGGTGAGCCGTCCTCGCCGAGGAAGGTGGCGGTGGGCCCGTCGTCGTCGAGCGTGGCGAGGAGGACGGGGATGTGGGCGCCCTGGGCGGGGGTGAGGACGCCGTGGTGCCCGTTGATGTCGGTGGCGACGAAGCCGGGGGAGGCCGCGTTGACGAGGATGCCGGTGCCGCGCAGCTCGTTCGCGTACGCCAGCGTGACCGCGTTCAGCGCGCTCTTGGACGTGGCGTACGAGAGCATGACCGGGAACTCACCGGGCGGGTGCACCCCGGTCGGGTCGAGGTTGGCGGCGGCCGCCGAGAGCGAGCCGATCGCGCTGCTGACGTTGACGATCCGGGCGGAAGGGGCCCGGCGCAGCAGCGGCAGCAGGGCGTTGGTCACGGTGATGACGCCGAACACGTTGGTCTCGTAGACCGTGCGCACCTGTGCGGCGGGGGTTTCGCTGGGCGGGTCGACCGGGCCGCCGACGCCGGCGTTGTTGACCAGGACGTGCACGGCGCCCGCCTCCTCGCCGAGCCGCTTGGCGGCGAGCGCGACGGAGGTCTCGTCGGTGACGTCGAGGTGCAGGAACCGTACGTCCAGGCCGTCGGCGCGCAACGCCTGCGCGGCGTCGCCGCCGCGCTGCTCGTCGCGGGCTCCCAGGTAGACGGTCAGGCCGCGTGCGGCCAGCTGGCGGACGATCTCCCGGCCGATCCCCTTGTTGGCTCCGGTGACGACGGCGACGCGTGCGGACCGGTCGGGGCCGGCGGACTGAGCGGACATGAACTGCCTCTCACTGATGGGTAGGGACGGGCGGCTCAAGAGGCTGTCGCCGGTGACCTCGGACCGGGCCGGGGCCACCGGGGCAGCGACTCAGCCCAGGAGGGTGCCGCCGGTGGCGTCGATGAAGGCGCCGGTGATCCAGCGGGCCTCGTCGGTGGTCAGGAAGGTGATGACGTCGGCGACGTCACCGGCCTCACCGACCCGGTTGAAGGCCGAGAACCGCGCCATCGCCTCGACGGCCTGCGGGTTGTCGAAGATCGCGCCGCCGTTGTCGGTGATGCCGGGCGCCACGCTGTTGATGGTGATGCCGCGCGGCGCGAGGATCCGGGCCAGCTGGAAGGTGAGCTGTTCGACGGCGCCCTTGGTCATGGCGTAGGCCACCTGATCGGGGACCGAGGTGCGGGTGACGCCCGTGGTGAGGTTGACGATGCGCCCGCCGCTCGGCATCTGGCCGAGGGCCCGCTGGACGATGAAGTACGGCGCCTTCGCGTTGACGGCGAAGGAGCGGTCGAACTCCTCCGGGGTGAGGTCCTCCGGCGCCGAACCCGTCGACGTCACCGCCGCGTTGTTGACGAGGATGTCGAGACGGGTGTCGCCGGTGCGCTCCTTCAGGCCGCGTTCGAGGCCGAGGAACAGTTCGTGCACATCGCCCGGGACGCCGAGTTCGGCGCGGACGGTGAAGGCGCTGCCGCCCTCCTTCTCGATCAGCTCGACGGTCTCGGCCGCCGCCTGCTCGTTGGCCGTGTAGTGCACGGCGACGAGTGCGCCCTCGCGGGCCAGCCGGATCGCCGTCGCCCTGCCGATGCCGCGACTCGATCCGGTCACGAGGGCCGTCTTGTCGGTGAGCCTGTCCACGGTTGACCTTCCGGGTTGGTGGGTGTGCGAGGGCCCCGGGCGGGGGGAGGGCCGGGGCGGTTGCGGCGCGTCGAGGCCGCTGATCATGCGGGCGAGGTGGCGGCGCGCGGAGCCGAGCTCCAGGAGTTCGCCGAACACGCCGCGCAGCGCGGTGACCTCGTCGGCGCCGAAGAGCAGGTGCGCCTGCGCCTGGATGTTGGCCAGCGTGCGGCTGCCCACCGGGTGCCGCTCGGCGTGGTAGTCGTCGAGGAGCCCGGGCCCGGCCGCCCCGGTCACGACCCGGGCCAGTCGCGGGCCGAGGGCGGCCGCGTCCTGCAGACCGAGGTTGACGGCCTGGCCGCCGACCGGCATCTGGCTGTGCGCGGCGTCGCCTGCGAGCAGCAGCCGGCCCCGCCGGTACTCGGTGACCTGCCGGGAGACGGTGCCGAACCGGTTGAGCCAGCGCGGCTCCCCGTGCCGGATGTCCTCGCCGGTCACCGCCGCCCAGGCGTCGGCGACCTGCGCGAAGGCGGGCTCGCCCGCCGGCTGCTCGCCGAACCGGTGGACCATGAGGCGGGTGGTGCCGTCGGGTCTGCGGTACGCGGTGGCGATGCCGTCGGCGAACCGCTCCAGCCGCCGGTTGCCGATCTCGATGCCCGCGACGTCCGCGCGCAGCATCACCTTGTCGGCGTCGTGCCCGGCGAAGTCGAAGCCGCCGAGAGACCGCACGGTGCTGTGTTCGCCGTCGCAGCCGACCACGTACCGGGCCGAGAGCGCGTACGTCGCGTCGTCCGGACCGCGCACCTCGACCCGGACGCCGGCGTCGGTCTCCCGCAGCCCGGTCAGCGTGTGGCCGCGCCGCACCTGCGCGCCGAGACCGGCCGCGTACGTCTCCAGCTCGGTCTCCAGGTGGTGCTGGAGACACTCCCACTGACCGGCGTACGGATGGTCCGGGTCGGCTTCGGTGAGGTCCAGCCGCAGCCCGCCGAAGTGCCCGGGCCCCACGGCGGGCAGCTCGCCCAGCCGGGGCAGGAAGCCTCGGTCGGCGAAGATCTCCATGGTCCGCGCGTGCAGGACCGAGGCCCGCGACTCGCCGCTCGGTGCGGTCAGCCGCTCCAGCACGACGACGCGCGCGCCCCCCGTCCGCAGCTCGGCCGCGAGGAACAGTCCGACGGGTCCGGCACCGACCACGACGACGTCGGTGGGGCTCACCGGCGCTGCCCGGCCGGGCCGAACCAGCGGGTCAGCGCGGTGGTCAGGTTCTGATGACTGCCGGGTGCGGCCCAGGCGACGTAACCGTCCGGGCGCAGCAGCACCGCGGCGGTGCCCGCGAGCGGGCCCTGCGCGGAGGCGGTGTGGGCGGTCGCGGTCACGATGTCGACGCGGGACCGCCAGGGCTGCGCGCGGCGGCGCAGGACGGCGTTGTCGTCGAGGTCGAGAAGGACACCGCGTCCCGCGCGCAGGAGCGCGGTGCTGCTCGTGCTGCCGCTGTCCGTCGTCACCGGCAGGTGCGGCATCCGGCGCCCGAGCAGCGGGCCGGGCCCGCCGTCCACGTCGTAGCGGATGTCCAGGCCGCTGACCTTGGCGGCCAGATGGCGGGCCACGTCCGGGTAGCGGATCAGCTCGGTGAGCACGTCGCGCAGCGGCTGGGCCTCCTCGCCGCCGAGCACCAGCAGGCTCTGCGCCCGGGTGTTGGCGAGCAGGGCACGGCCCACCGGGTGGCGCTCGGAGTGGTACGTGTCGAGCAGTTCCTCGGGGGCGTCGCCGCGCAGGACCGCCGCCAGCTTCCAGCCGAGGTTGTACGAGTCCTGGAGGCTGGTGTTCATGCCCTGGCCGCCGGCGGGCAGATGGACGTGGGCGGAGTCGCCGGCCAGCAGGACACGGCCGCGCCGGTACTCGCCGGCCTGCCGGGCGGCGTTGCCGAAGGCGCTGACCCAGACGGGCTCGGCGTGCGAGATGTCGTCGCCCGTGAGGCGCTTCCACACATCGGAGACCTCGGCGAACTCCGGCGGTCCGGTGCGCCTGCGCGGCTCGACGCCGTGTTCGCCGACGATGACCCGGTGGATCCCGCCGGCCAGCCGGGCGACCATCACGAAGCCGCCGGTGAGGTGTTCGCCGGTCATCCGCGGCTCCAGTTCGACGCCGCGCAGATCGGCCAGGAGCATCTCGGTGGTGGCGGCCGTGCCGGGGAAGTCGAAGCCGGCCGCCTTGCGCACCGCGCTGCGGCCGCCGTCGCAGCCGACGAGATAGCGGGCCTCGATCCGCTCCTGACCGCCGGGGTGGCGGACGGTGACCGTCACGCCGTCGCCCGTGTCCTCGTACGCGACGAACTCGTGTCCACGCCGGATGTCGGCGCCGAGTTCGCCCGCCCAGGCCTCCAGGGCCTCCTCCGTCACCGACTGCGGGACGGTCTTCGCCGCCTCGTGGGCCGCGCCGAGGACGGTCATGTCGATCGGCACGCCCCCGAAATGGCCCATGGTGGCGGTGTCGTACGCACCGAGCCTGCGCAGCAGCCCCCGCTGGTCGAACACCTCCATCGTGCCGATGGTCAGGCCGATGCCCCGGGACTCCCCGGTGCGTTCGGGGTGCCGTTCGAGCACCGTGACGCCGATTCCCGCGAGCCGTAGTTCCCCGGCGAGCATCAGCCCGGCGGGTCCCGCTCCCACAACGACCACCGAAGCGTCCATGAACCTCTCCTCCTCAAAGCCAGTAGCGGAGCCGCGGAAAGCGGCAGTCCCGCTTCGCCGTCGTACAGGCACGCCGCCGGCAGCGAACGCAGCGTGATGAGCGGCTCCACGGACACCGCCAGCGCGGCGGCGGCGGCGTGCCGCGGCCCGGCCGGTATGTCCCGGACGATCCAGCCGGACGGTCCGGGCGGGGCGTCGGCGTCGGTCCCGACGCCCAGGTAGTCCAGGGCGGGCCTGCGGCCCAGCCCGGTGCCCAGACCCTTGAGATACGCCTCCTTGCGCGTCCACACCTGGGCGAAGGCCTCCGGCCGGCGCCCCTCGGGCAGCGCGAGCAGCTCCCGCCACTCCGCCTGGTGCAGTGCGGGCCCGCACACCCGCACCGCCTCGACCGTCGGCGTGCGCTGCACATCGACGCCGAGGACCGTCGCCGCCGTGCCGATCAGGATCAGCCCATGGCTGTGCGACAGCGAGAAGTGGACCGGCAGCGGCGGGTCCCGCAGCACGGGCCGGCGCGTGCGGCGCGGCTGCGACGGACCGGCCTCCCGGCCCAGCCGCAGCCGCTCCGGCGGATACCCCGTGGCGGCCGCCAGGATGCGGCGCAGCGCGATGTGCGCCGACAGGTACTGCACCCGGTCCGCGGGACGTACGAACAGTTCCGACTGCCGCACCTCCGCGGTGTCCAGCTCGCGCACCGCGAGCCGGGCCGCCGCGGCGCTGCCCGGGGCGGGCGGGCGCACCAGCCACAGCGAGAGTTCCGGCGGCTCCCGCAGGAGCGGGATCACCGGGTGTCCGGAACCCTCTCGCAGAACGCCGGACTCAGCGCCTGGCTTCGGCATAGGCTTTTGCGTGCCCGAGCGTGGCCCTGCTGTTGGTGCTGAGGGCGTTGTGCACATACGCGCGGGCGTCCGCGACGGTGGCGTCGGGGCCCAGGACGCGGGCGATGTTCGCGGTGTTGATCGTCACCGTGTGCTGCGAGGAGGCGGTGACACCGGTCTCCGTCTCGGCGAACGTCCAGTAGCCGGTGTGCAGCGTCATCAGCGCGGGCAGCGTCACCTGCTTGTAGGCGATCTTGTGGTGCGGGAACGTCACCCGGTACGACTTCGTGGTGTGCACGGAGCCGTCCTTGGCGCGGGTGTCCATCTCCAGGGTCTGCAGCCCGGGGGTGTCCTCGGTCAGCCGGACCGTGGCCACGTGGGGCAGCCGCTCCTCCCAGAGGTCCGCCTCGTCGATGAAGTCGTAGACGTCCTTGGCCGCTCCGGCGACGTCGACGGAGTCCTCGAAGGAGAACGTCAACGCGTCCTCGGCGTGCACGCGTTCGACGTTGGCGGCCAGCGCGGCGAGCTCCGAGCGGGAGTTGCGGTCGACTGCCTCGTCGATCCACCGCAGGCTCTCGGGGTCGTCGTCGATCGCCCGGTAGTCGTGCAGCAGCCGGATCCTCGACTCGGTGTCCGACACCGGCTCGATGATCCAGGCGCCGCCCATGGAGGCCACCGGCGGCGTGGACACCTCCTGGCGGAAGTCGATCCGCAGCTTCCCGGGGTCCAGGGTGCGGTGCGAGGTCCAGTTCTTGGGCTCACCGTTGGCGGTCGCCCAGATCTGGATGCGCTCGTCCCCGGCGCCGCGCTCCGCGTGCTCGACGTGGATGGTCGGCGGGAAGATCCGCGGCCAGTTCTCCACTTCGGCGATCAGCCGGAACACCGTCCCGGCCGGCGCGGCCGCAGTGATCTCATGCTCGACCTCACGGGTGTTCATGGTCAACTCTCCTCGAATTCCTAGAAGTTGCCGAGTCCGCCGCAGACGTTGAGCGCCTGGGCGGTGATGGAGGCGGCCGTGTCGGAGGCCAGGTAGCCGACGAGGCCGGCGACCTCCTGTGGCGTGGAGTAGCGGCCGAGCGGGATCTTGGCCTGGAACTTGGTGAGGATCGCCTCCTCGGTGGTGTCGTACGCGGCGGCGTAGCCCTGGCGGACCCGCTGGGCCATCGGCGTCTCGACGTACCCGGGGCACACCGCGTTGACGGTGATGCCGGTCGGGGCGAGCTCGTTGCCGAGGGCCTTGGTGAAGCCGACGACGCCGTGCTTGGAGGCGGAGTACGGGGCGCCGAGGACGACGCCCTGCTTGCCCGCGGTGGAGGCGATGTTGATGACCCGGCCGCGGTCCTTGTGGCGCATGCCACCGGTGTTCAGCACCTCGCGCGTCAGGCGGAAGACGCTGTTGAGGTTGGTGTCGATGACGTCCTCCCACAGTGCGTCATCGATGTCGGCGGTGACGCCGCCACCGGACCGGCCCGCGTTGTTGACCAGTACGTCGACGGTCCCGAAGGTGTCGACGGCCGCCTGGACGAAGGTGCGTACGGCGTCGGCGGACCGGACGTCGAGGGTCGTGCCGTCGACCTCGAGACCCTCGGCCCGCAGTTCCTTCACGGTCGATGCGACGTTGTCGGCGTCGCGTGCGCCGATGAACACCTGGTGGCCCTGCTCGGCCAGGAGCCGGGCGGAGGCGAGGCCGATCCCGCTGGTCGCTCCGGTGACCACAGCGACCCGCTTTTCCTGAGCTGACATGTCCGTCGTCTCCAGTGATCCGATGAGTGATCCGATGGGTGATCCGGGGTGGTGCGAAAGAGGAGGGGGTGCGGGGCTGCCGGGCGGTGGCGGTGCACCGCCCGGCGGGACCCCGGTCAGACCAGGCTGACGAGGCCGCTGTTGACGGTGTCGATCAGCAGGCGCGGGGTGTTCGCGATGCTCAGCACCTCCTCGTCGAGGGAGATGCCGTACTCGCGCTCTATGCGGCCGCCGGTCTCCAGGAGCGCCAGCGACTCGTAGCCCAGCTCCTCGAAGTCGGTGTCGAGGATGTCCCCGTCCAGGTTGTAGGACTCGTCTGCGCCCGCCGCCTCGATGAGAATGCGGCGGAGGTCGTCGAGGGTGAATGCCTGCTCGGCCATTGCGGTTCCTTTCCGGTGGTACGAGTGGGTCGGCGAGAGGTCCGGCGCGCTCAGGCGGCGGACCGGACGACGAGTGCGGAGTTGAAGCCGCCCTGGCCACGGGCGAGCACCAGCGCGGTGCGCACCTCGTGGGGGCGCGGGTGGCCGACGACCAGGTCCAGGCCGTACTCGTCGGACGGATCGGTGTTCATGGTTGGCGGGATCAGGCCCTCCTCCATCGCGAGGAAGACCGTCGCGAGGTCGAGCGCGCCGGCGGCCGAGTACAGCGCCCCCGTCGCCGTCTTGGGGACGGTGACGGGCACCTGCTCGCGGCCGAAGACCGCGTTCAGCGCCTCGGCCTCGATCCGGTCCAGCTCGGGGACGGCCGCGCCGTCGGCGAAGACCACGTCCACGTCACGGGGGCTCACCCCGGCGTCGGCCAGGGCGGTCTCGATCGCCCGGCGCAGGGCGGGCGGACGGCCGCTGCCCGGCTTCGGGTCGAACGTGGCGCCGTAGCCCGCGATCTCCCCGTACACCTTGGCGCCGCGGCCCCGGGCGACGTCCTCCCGCTCCAGGATGAGGATGGCGCCGCCCTCACCGGGCACGTGCCCGGAGGCCCGCCGGTCGAAGGGCAGGTAGGCGGTGGCCGGATCGTCCTGGGTGGTGACCCGGCCGCTCGTCATCTGCGCCACCCAGCCCCACGGGCACAGGGAGGCGTCGACGGAACCGGAGACGACCAGCGGTGTGCCCTTGCGGACCTGGCGGCGGGCCTGCGCGACGGAGTCCAGGCCACCGGCCTGCTCGGTGACGACGACCCCGCTCGGGCCCTTCATGCCGTGCCGGATGGAGATCTGGCCGCTGTTGACGGCGTAGAACCAGGCGAAGGACTGGTACGCGGAGACGTACTCGCTGCCCTGGCTCCACAGCCGCTCCAGCTCGCGCTGGCCGAACTCGAAGCCGCCCGACGCGCTGGAGGTGACCACACCCATGTCGAAGGCCGGCAGCTCCTTCGGATTCACACCCGCGTCCGCCAGGGCCCAGTCGGCGGCGACGAGCGCGAGGCGCGTCATCCGGTCGGTCTGCGGCAGCAGGCGGCTCGGCAGGTGCTCCCCGGCCTCGAACCCGTGGATCTCACCGGCGAGCTGGGCCGGGTACTGCGTGGGGTCGAAGCGGGAGATGCGGCCGATGCCGCTCTTGCCGACGCGGGCGGCCGACCAGTACTCCTCGACGCCGAGCCCGTTGGGCGCGACCACGCCGAGGCCGGTCACCACTACGGGGGTGCTCATGCGGCGGTCCTTTCCGGCCGGGCGAGAACCATGGCGCTCTGGAAGCCTCCAAAGCCGCTGCCCACGGTCAGCACGGCATCCGTCGTGTGCTCCCGCGCGGTGACGGGCACATAGTCGAGATCGCATTCGGGATCGGGTTCGTGCAGGTTCGCCGTGGGCGGCACCACGTTGTGGGTCATCGCCAGGGTCGAGGCGGCGATCTCGATGGCTCCGATGGCACCGAGGGAGTGGCCGACCATCGACTTGATGGAGCTCACCGGTGTGGCGTAGGCGTGGGCGCCCAGGCTCTTCTTGAACGCGGCGGTCTCGTGGCGGTCGTTCTGCTTGGTGCCCGAGCCGTGCGCGTTGATGTAGTCGATCTGGTCCCCGTTCATCCGCGCCTCGTCGAGGGCGACGCGGATGGCCTCGGCCATCTCCGCGCCGTCGGGGCGCAGACCGGTCATGTGGTAGGCGTTGCTGCGCGTCGCGTATCCGGCGATCTCCGCGTAGATGCGGGCGCCGCGCCGGCGGGCGCTCTCCAGCTCCTCCAGGACGAAGAACGCGGAGCCCTCGCCGAGGACGAAGCCGTTGCGGGTGCTGTCGAACGGGCGTGAGGCGCGCTCGGGAGCGTCGTGCCGCGGGGTGGTCGCCCGGATCGCGTCGAAGCACGCCATCGTGATCGGGGAGATCGGGGCGTCGGTGGCCCCCGCGATCATCACGTCGAGCGAGCCGTCGCGGATCAGCTCGATGGCGTACCCGATGGAGTCGATGCCGGACGTGCACCCGGTCGACACCACCGCGTTCGCGCCCTCGGCGCCCACCGCCCAGGCCACTTCGGCCGCGAACGAGCTGGGCACCAGGTGGTTGTAGAGGTGCGGGACGGCGTACCGGTGGTCGACGAGGTTCAGCCGCCCGTCGTCGCTGACGACCCGGTACTCCTCGTCGAGGCCCATCGTCGCGCCGACGGCCGTGCCGACCGTGACGCCGACGCGGTGCGGAGCGTGCGTCTCCAGGTCGAGGCCGCTGTCCGTCAGGGCGCCGCGCGCCGCGACCACGGCGAACTGGCCCGCCCGGTCCATGCGCCGGATCTCCTGCGGACCGAGCCCGTGCGCCTCGGGATCGAAGTCGATCTCGGCGGCGACGCGGGAGCGGAACGGCGACGGGTCGAAGAACGTGATGCCCCGCGTCGCCGTGCGCCCCTCGCTGAGCAGCGACCAGAAGGCCTCGCTGCCCAGACCGCCGGGGGCCAGCACCTCGAGACCGGTGATGACTACGCGTCGGCCGTTCACCGCGACGCCTCCCAGTGGTAGAAGCGGTGCGCCATGGCGTCGGCCGGCGAACGCCAGGTCGCCGGGTCGTACGCCTCGATGAAGGGCTTGAGGTCGTCACTGATCCGCACGAAGCGCGGGTCGGTCTTCGCCTCCTCGATCTGCTCGCCACCGTTGTCGGTGTCGAAGTCCTGGAGGTGGAAGTAGAGCCCGCGGTAGTGGAAGAGCTGGCGCCGGCGGGTACCCATCCGGTGCGGCATCTCGGTGGCGTCGAACTCCCGGAAGAGATCGGCCACCTGGCCGTTCATGCCGGGCTCCATCCGGGCCACGATCAGATTGCTGTGCATGCGATTCTTCTCCAAGCTGTCCAGTCCCGAAAACGGGCATCAAAAGCCGTGCGGCGGATTGGAGTTTCACGTCACGTCGACGGTTCGACAGCAAGAGGGCCGGAACCGGACGGAGTCGGAAGGAAGAGCGCGCTTTCGCCTGAAGGGATTCAGCGACAAAGCGCCGGACTCTGGCATCCATCCTCTTCGGGCAGCGCCCCTGATTCAAGAGGAATTACTTCAAATCCAGGTCCAGATCTACAAGGCGCCTCACTGCGGAGGGTTCCCGTGTTTGCGCGACGGCAGATCCGCGTGCTTCGCACGCAGCATCTCCAGGGAACGGATGAGCACCGAGCGGGTCTGACGCGGGTCGATGACGTCGTCGATCAGCCCGCGCTCGGCCGCGTAATAGGGGTGCATCAGCTCGTTCTTGTACTCCTTGATGCGCTGCTCGCGCACGGCGTCGGGGTCCTCGGCCGCGTTGATCTCCCGGCGGAAGATGACGTTGGCCGCACCTTCGGCGCCCATCACGGCGATCTCGTTGGTCGGCCAGGCCAGGGCCAGGTCGGCGCCGATGGAGCGGGAGTCCATCACGATGTACGCGCCGCCGTAGGCCTTGCGCAGCACCAGTGAGATGCGGGGCACGGTGGCGTTGCAGTAGGCGTACAGCAGCTTGGCGCCGCGCCGGATGATGCCGTTGTGCTCCTGGTCCACCCCGGGCAGGAAGCCCGGCACGTCGACCAGGGTGACCAGGGGGATGTTGAAGGCGTCACAGAACTGGACGAAGCGAGCGCCCTTCTCGGAGGCGTCGATGTCCAGGACCCCCGCCATCGAGGCGGGCTGGTTGGCGACGACTCCGACGACGTGGCCGTCGAGCCGGGCGAACGCGCAGACGAGATTGGTCGCCCAGGCGGGGTGGACCTCGAAGAAGTCGCCGTCGTCGACGACCTCCTCGATCACCCCGCGGATGTCGTACGCCTGCCCGGAACCGGCCGGCACCAGGTCCAGCAGGGCGTCGTTGAGCCGGTCGACGGGGTCGCCGGAGCGCTCCACGGGCGACAGCTCGCGGTTGTTGGCGGGCAGCAGCGACAGCAGGTAGCGGACGTCCTCGATGCACTCCTCCTCGTCGTCGTACGCGAAGTGCGAGACGCCCGAGACGGCGGAGTGGACGTCCGCGCCGCCCAGCCCGTTCTGGCTGATCTCCTCGGCGGTGACCGCCTTGACGACGTCCGGCCCGGTGATGAACATCTGGCTGGTCTCCCGGACCATGAACACGAAGTCCGTGAGCGCCGGGGAGTAGGCCGCGCCGCCCGCGCACGGGCCGAGCATCACCGAGATCTGCGGGATGACGCCGGAGGAGCGGGTGTTGCGCTGGAAGATGCCGCCGTAGCCGGCCAGCGCGGTCACCCCCTCCTGGATCCGGGCGCCGGCCCCGTCGTTGAGCGAGACGAGCGGGGCGCCCGCCGCCTCGGCGAGGTCCATGATCTTGTGGATCTTCTGCGCGTGGGCCTCGCCGAGCGCGCCGCCGAAGATCCGGAAGTCGTGGGCGTAGACGAAGACGGTCCGGCCGTGGACGGTCCCCCAGCCGGTCACCACGCCGTCGCTGTACGGCTTCTTGTCCTCCAGGCCGAAGCCGGTGGCCCGGTGCCTGCGCAGCGGCTCCACCTCGTTGAAGGAGCCCTTGTCCAGGAGTAGCGCGATCCGCTCCTGAGCGGTCAGCTTTCCCTTGCTGTGCTGACGTTCGGTGGCCGCCGGACTCGGACCCGTCCGCGCCGTCTCCTTGATCTGCGCCAGCTCGTCGATCCGGTCCCGGATCGCCTCGTGCGGTGTGGCCATGGTGTTCCCCACCTCCAGGGGTCGTCGGGTCAGCGCTCGGCCCGGTACAGACGGACGAAGTCCACGACACCGGCGCCGATGAGCGCCTCGGTCTCGAAGTCGGCCAGCGGCAGCGCGCCGTGGAAGGAGCGCTGGACGACGCCGCCCGCGACGAGCTGGATGAAGCGCTCGGCGGCACGGTCGGCGTCGTCGACGTCCAGCAGTCCCTGGTCGGCGACGCGCCGGAGGCGGCGCGCCAGCTCCCGGTTGGCCTGCCGGGGCCCGGCGGTCCGCCACATCTCGACGACCCCGGCCGGCCAGGTGGCGATCTCCGCACCGAGGTGCCGGACGATCGCGAAGTGCTCGGGGAAGGCGGCCAGCGGGGTCAGCCAGGCGCGGCCCAGCGCGACGAGGTCCTGCTCCAGGTCGGTGACGTCGGCGAGGTGGTCCTCCGCGACGACCGTCAGCGCGGTGGCCACGGCGGCGGCGCCCTCCAGCAGGACGGTGAGGAGCAGGCGCTCCTTGTCCTTGAAGTAGTGCGTGATGGTGGGCTCGTCGAGACCGCACTCCTGGGCGATGTCCATCACGTTCGCGTGGGTCCAGCCCTCGCGGGCGAAGACGACGCGTGCCGCGCGGACGATGTCCCGGCGCTCCTCCGCCGATCCGGCCTGAGTGGTCGGGGGCGTCGCGTACTGGATGGTCATGGTGTGTTCCTCCGTGTGAGGTGCGGATGCGACGGGATGGGCGAGGTGTGCTTCTCCGGCTTGCCTCCGTACGTGGGCGCGCAGGGATACGAGGAGCGCGGTGATGGCGGCGGGGAAGGCGGCCGCGCCACCGGACAGGGGGCCGGAGCGCGCGCCGGACCGGGGAAGGTGAAGCCGGCCGCGCACTCCGTGCCGTGTGCCGTCCATGACGGAGCCGGGACGGAACGCGGCGTGGTGCGGCTCGGCCGGCCGTGTCCGCTGCGGGCCTGCCCGCGGTCGCGCCGCAGCGGTCGGCACGACATACGCGGCGCGGCGGGCAGGCCGGGAACGGGGGTGCGCGCCCTCGGGAGGCGGCCGGGGAGGGGACGTGCCGGCGTCGGGAGAGCGCCTCTCGGTCCCGGGTGGGGGGCGTGGACGCACGGCTCGGGAATCTGCTCCATAGCTTCTTCGTTCCAGGGCCGCGGGTCAAGGATATTCATGTCAGATCTCGGTCAATTCTTGTCAGGAATAGTCCGTTCCGGAACAGCGTGCCCGTACGTCAGAATACGGAAAGGCGCGGCACGGAATTCATCGAATTCCGTCACGGATGACAGGGGACGGCTATGTGGCCTTGTGCCGCCGGGAATCGCGGCAATATGTTCATGGTGTCCATAGGTGACTACTGATCAGGAGTTGCGGTGACACACGGGGGAATTCATATGCCGGTGAGGACGGCGGTCTGCGCCGGGACGGGCTGTGTCCGGCGTGAGAGCGGCGGCCGGGCCCGGCGCCTCGCCGCGCCGGGCGCCCGGTTGTGCCCGGCCTGCCATGAGCGGCTGGTGCGGGACCTGAACCGGCTGCCGGCGCTGTACGAGGAGTGCGCGCGCCACCTCGGCGGGGGAGGCGGCGAGCGGTGCACGGAGAAGACCTCGGGCGGCCCGCTGCCCGGCATGCCGTTCAACGCCCGTGCGGCGGAGGCACGTTCGGCGATCCTGGCGGTGCTGAGCTCCTGGGCCACCCTGGTCCTGGAGGAACGCGGGCTGGGCGGGCCGCGGCGCGCGGTCGCCCCGCTGTCCCGGTTCCTGGCCGGCCACGGCGGCTGGCTCGCGGCGCACCCGGCCGCGGGTGAGGTGTCCGCGGAGGTGGCCCAGTTGGTGCGCCGGGCGCACGGCGTCATCGACCCCTCGACCAGCCGGCGCATACCGATAGGCGCGTGCGTCGAGCCGGACTGCGCCGGCGAGCTCACCGCGGTCGTCCGGCCCCAGCAGCCGCAGCTGCCCGCCACGATCACGTGCGCCGCGGACCCCTCGCACCGCTGGCTCGGTCATGAGTGGTTGCAGCTCAGCCGCCGGATCACCGCGACGGCCACGTCGGACGCCGCCGGGCCTGAGGACGACGCGGACACGCGGACGCCCGCACGGGCGGCAGCGGCGGCCGCGCCGGAGACCCGGTGGGTGACCGCCTCGGACATCGCCCGGCTGTGGGGCATGCCGTCGGGCAGCGTCTACCGCCACGCCAGCACGCAGAAGTGGCGCCGGCGCAGCCTGTCCGGCCGCACGTACTACCACGCCGCCGACGTCCACGAGACGCTGAGCTGCCGGCCGACGGCCGCCTAGAGCGACCGAGACACACGGGTGAGGGCTCCTGGCGATCCGCCAGGAGCCCTCACCCGTTCGTCGATGGTGCGGTCAGTCCTCGATCGTGCAGATGACGGCGCCCGAGGTGAGGGAGGCGCCGACCTCGGCGGCGAGGCCCTTGACGGTGCCGGACCGGTGGGCGTTGAGCGGCTGTTCCATCTTCATGGCCTCCAGGACGACGATGAGGTCGC
>NZ_JBEXXO010000052.1:0-18722 GCF_040630435.1 Streptomyces sp. NPDC005803
GCTGGAACAACTCCCACAACTCGTCCGGAACCAGCCGCTCAACGATCCCCACCATGACTCACAGGATACCGAGTCACCCAAATGAGATGACTTCTAAACGAAACTGCCTAGGTGCGCAGCGAACTGTGGGTGTCGTCGTACCGCTCCCGTGCCGGCCACGCCTGCAGGAACGTGTCCTGGACCAGCTCCTCAGCGTCGTGGGAAGAGCCGAGCATCCGGTAGCAGTAGGCCAGCAGTTCCGCGCGAAGCGGTTCGAGCCGGGTATCGAAGCCGCCATCTCCTGCAGCCACGCGCACGCTCCTTCTTCGCCCTACCGGAAGCAGCTCAAGTCCCGCCGGGCCCCGCAGGTACGGAGCCGGATGAGGCTGATGCAACAACCTGTCGGTGCCGAGGCAAACGTAGGGCGTTGGTCGTTTCGGCTCGCGACGACCCGGTGGATCTTGATCTCGTTGAGGCCCTTCCACCG
This sequence comes from Streptomyces sp. NPDC005803, assembly GCF_040630435.1. Classification (NCBI taxonomy): domain Bacteria; kingdom Bacillati; phylum Actinomycetota; class Actinomycetes; order Kitasatosporales; family Streptomycetaceae; genus Streptomyces; species Streptomyces sp. NPDC005803. Next base: position 467 of record NZ_JBEXXO010000052.1, read on the forward strand.
TGTGGCGATTCCTGCTCAGGCGCCCAGCGACGCGGGTGGCCATCCGACTGCCCGGCCGCGTCGCACGCGGTTCCCCGCCTGGACGCGGATGCGAGAGTCAACACCCCGGCCCCGGTCACGCTGCTTGCGCGTCCCCACCGGCAAGGAATGGACGCAGCAGCGTGAGTAGGGTGCGCGGCCGGTGCAGCGGGATGATGTGGCCGCAGTCTTCGATGACGTGTCCGGAAAGATCGTCGGTGATAGGGCGGAGCTGGTGTTCCAGTGCCGCACCGACGGGCCGGGCACCCAACGTCATCGTCGGCACCGTCAGGCGGGCCGTGGCGACTGCCTGCTCGATCTGTACCGCGCTCTCGGGTAGCGCTCGGTAGTACGAGAACGCGCGGCTCAACGCCTGGCGGCCGGTGTACGCGCGGACGAAGGCGTCCCGGAGGGCAGGGCGTACCCCGTCGCCGAGCGTGCCCGTACTGAGAAACCAGTCGACGTAGGTGGCCTCGTGGCCCTCCAGGACGGTCTCGGCAAGGCCGGGTGCGGCGGAGTGGAAGCCGAACCACCACGGCGGCCCGTCGGCAAGGAAATCCTCAGCGCCGGGCAGTCTGCCCAGAATGGACTCCATGAGGGCCAGGCGTCGGACGAGATCAGGGCGGCGCAGGGCGAGGAGGAAGGCCGGCGCGGCGCCCGCGTCGATGCCCACCACCGCAGCCGAGGACAGGCCGAGCGTGGCGAGAAGCGCCGCGGCGTCCTCGGCCAGCGTGCCCGCGTCGTACCCGAAATCGGTGCCGCCGCTCGCGCCGAACCCCCGCAGGTCCGGTGCAATGACGCGGTAGCGGCTGGACAGGTCGGCCATGACGTCCGTCCACACTTCCCAGGTGTGCGGGAAACCGTGCAGCAGCAGGACGGCCGGTCCCGATCCCGCGAGGGCGACGTTCAGTTCGACACCATTGACGAGGACGCGCCGCAGCTCGGGCATGGAGAGGCTCCAGATGTGGTGAGGAGTAGTGACCACGTCACGTTAAGGAACTACCCTGGTTCCTCCAAGACGGCACTCTCCCTTCAGGTGGTGAGCCCTGAGTGACCACATCGAGGCTCGGCGAACCCAGCCGGCGGCCCGGTGAGCGGGGTGATTTGCTGAATCCGCTCTGTCCGACGCGCCAGTTGCTCGACCGTATCGGTACTAAGTGGACGTCGATGACAATCAAGGTGCTGGCCGAGCAGGCGCCGGACGAGCTCCGTTTCGCAGAACTGCGGCGCCGTGTCTCCGGCATCTCACAGAAGATGCTCTCCGTCACCCTGCAGAGCCTCGTCCGCGACGGCCTTGTCGCGCGCCGAGTGGACCCCACCGTGCCACCCGCCGTTCACTACCGGCTCACCGAGCTCGGCCTGTCCCTCGAAGGACCCCTCTCCGCCCTGCGAGTCTGGGCCGAGACACACATGCCGGAGATCGACCGCAGCAATCAGCTAGCCAACGAGTCACCCCACGACTAGCCGTTTCGTTTGGATCATCGTGCTGACCACAGGAAGATCGCTGCGATGTGGAGTCCGGCCAGGTAGATCTCGGCGGTCTTCTCGTAGCGGGTGTCGATATCGCGCTACTGCTTCAAGCGGTTGATGCATCGCTCGACGGTGTTGCGTTGTTTGTATGCCTCGCGGTCGAAGGCCGGGGGTCTGCCGCCTTGGCTGCCGCGCCGCAGTCGGTGGCCCCGCTGGTCTGCCGGGACGGGGATCACGGCCCGGATACCTCGCTTGCGCGAGTGCTCGCGAATGGCGCGTGAGGAGTACGCCTTGTCGGCCAGCACCGTGTCCGGCCTGGTCCGGGGCCGCCCGTGCGGGCGAGGGACGCGAAGTCGGGCCATCACGTCAGGGAAAGCAGGCGCGTCGCCGGCCTGTCCGGCGGTCAGGACAAAGGCCGGCGGCCGGCAGCGGGTGTCGGACGCGAGATGGATCTTTGTGGTCAGTCCTCCCCGGGACCGGCCGATGGCGTGGTCGTGCGGCTCGCCGGCCGGGGCCCCTTTTTGCGGGCGCCTGATCGGACGGGAGGCCGAACTGGCACAGCTGACCGCGCCTTCCACGCCCGGATCCGTGTCGATCATGACGGTGGACGGCACGGCGGGGGTCGGCAAGACCGCCCTCGTCGTCCGGGCGGCCCGCGAGCTGAGTGCCCAGTACCCGGACGGCTGCCTGTTCGTGGACCTCCGCGCGTACAGCACCCAGCGCCGGCAGTCGCCGGAGCAAGCGCTCCAGCGGTTGCTGCGGTCGCTGGGCCAGGCCAACAGCCAGCTGCCGAGCGATCTTGAGGAACTCACCGCTGTCTGGCGCGCGACGACCAGTTCGCTGCGGCTGCTGCTCGTGGTGGACGACGTCCTGGACATCGACCAGGTGAGGCCCCTGCTGCCCGCAGGAGACGACAGCAGAGTGCTGGTGGCAGGCCGGCGGCGGCTGACGGAACTGGACGCCGACCGGCGGATCACCCTGGAGCCCTTGGACAGCGGGGACGCGGTGGCCCTGCTTACGCACCTCATCGGGGAGAACCGCACAAGCAGCGTACCGACGGCCACCCAAAGGCTGATCAGGCTGTGTGACGGGCTGCCACTCGCACTGCGTATCGCCGCCTCCCGACTCCAGAGCCGCGGCTCCTGGTCGGTGGAGTACCTGGTGGGCCGGATGGCGGGCGACGAGCAGCGGCTCGGCGAACTGAGCGTCGGCGACCGCAGTCTGGAGGCCGCCTTCCGGCTGTCGTACGACCAGCTCGATACGGAGCAGCAGCGCGGTTTCCGAGCCGTGGGGCTGGCACCGACGGTCGAGTTCGACCTTCGGACGCCGTCGACGATGCTCGACCGGCCGTCCTACGAGACCGAGAGGCTCCTGGAGAGCCTGGTCGACGCGAGCCTTGTCCAGCAGCCGCGGCCGGGGCGCTACCGACTGCACGACCTGGTGCGTCTTCACGCGCGTCGCGTCGCGGAGTGCGCACCGCACGAGGCGGCAACCAGCCGCGCGGCCGTACTCGGCCTGTACCTGGACGCGGCCCGCACCACCAGTGACTGGGGGCCCCGCGGCTTCCCCACCGGGCCCGAGCCCGTCGGCGTCCACTTCGCGAGCTGGCAGGAGGCCGAGGCGTGGCTCGACGCGGCCGGTGGTGAACTGGTTGACGTCGTCGGACACGCGGCGGCACTCGGCGAGGTGAACCACGCCTGCTGGCTCGCCGAGGCGCTATGCGACTACTTCGTACGACAGGGCCGCTACCACGAGTCCCGGACGGCGCTGGAGCTCGCCCTCGCCTGTGTCGACAGGGCCACCGACGAACGGATGTCAGCCGCGTTGCGGAACTGTCTCGGCTACACCGCCGTGTACCAGCGGCAGTACACCCAGGCTCGTGCGCTGTTGACCGAGGCACTGGACATCAGCCGGAGCCTACGCTCCCCGCACGAGGAGGCCCGGGCGCTTGCAGGGCTCGGGGCCACGGAGTTGAGCCTGGGGCATGGCGACCGGGCGGTCCTCCACGTCACCAGGGCTGTGGATTTGGCCACGAGCCTGCGCAGCGACTGGGTCGCCTCGATGGCGAACGTCATCCTCGGCCTGGTCCACTACTTCCAGAAGCGGAACGATGAGGCCCTGGCCTGCTTCAACGAAGCCCACGCCCACGCCGAGCGCGACGGCCGGCCCCGCATGCTGGGCCGGCCGCTGAGCTGCGCCGCCGACGTCCACCTACGCCTCGGCCGGTACCGCGAGGCCCAACAGCTGCTCCGTCAGGCGGTCGACCTGGTGCAACAAGGCGGGGACATCTTCCTGTGCGCGCGCAGCCTGACTCGGCTGGGCACGGCCGAGCAGGGTACGGGGAACCTGACGGAGGCCATCGGCCTACACCTCCAAGCGCTGCACGTACAACGCACGCTGCTGTCCCCCCTCACGGAACCCAGCTACGACTGGCTGGAGACGGACATCCGCAGCCGTCTGGGTCGCACCTTCACAGCAGCGGGCCGTGTCCGCGAAGCCCACGAGCAGTTCCAGGCGGTGCTGAACGCGCACAGCGCCTGAGTCGCCAGGCCGCGAGCAGTTCCGCTGCGTAGCGCGGGGCCCAGCCCCAGCTGGAGCAAGGATCTGGAGCTCTCCCTCCGGGCCGTGAGAACTGCGGCAAAGCGGTCATGCGTGCGCAAGGTGACGCCCCCTCAATTGGGACTGATGCGCAGTACAGGGATGACGAGCCTGTGTGACGGGTTCCAGCGAGCCTGTGGCCCCGGCCCTGGCCGTGCCCCGCCCCGTTCGCAAGGATCGTCCGGCTGGTCCGGCTGGGGTGAACAGGGCTACGGCTGCTGAGGGCGGCGCCGTGGTGGTCGTGCGCGGCTGGGAACGCAGAGGTGCCGGGCAGGGCGGCTGACCGGCACCTCTGTTCGATGCCTGCGGGGCGGGCGGGGCAGCGGATGGGGCGGGAGGCTACGTACTCCTGTCTCATCTCAGGATGTCCGGTCCTCGCCGTCGTGTTGCATGGAGACGACAGTGGGGCTGACAATCGACTGCTCCGATCGGCGGACCATGGTGACCCTCTGGGCCGATCCCCTGGGCCACACGCCTGGGCCACACGCCTGAGCCGTCTCACGGACCGCGCTCGCTCGGCTCGCCCAGGCCACCGAGCCGGCCCCTCGTACCAAGGGATCAGCCGTGTCCAAACCCACCGCCGTGATCACCGGGCCCGCCATGCCCTTCGTGTCCGCCGTGATCACCCGGCCCTCCATGCTCCTCGTGCCCGCCATGATCACCGGGCCCGCCATGCTCCTCGTGCCCGCCATGATCACCGGGCCCGAAATCTTCGTCGTGGCCGTCGTGGCCGTCGTGGCCGTCGTGATCGCCCGGCCCGTCATGCCCTTCCGGTTCAGCGCTCCCCGGTGAGAGGTTGACGGTGTCGCAGTAGACGACCGGGCCTGGGGTCGTGGGCGGGGTGGGGCCGTCGGCTCGGATGCCCTCGGTCTCGACGACCACCAGGCGCAGCGGCCCCCCGTGCCGCACGGGCGGTACCGGGATCTGTCCCGTGTAGAAGGGCCTCCGGGAGGACTCCGCGTCGATCGAGGTGAGTACCGTAGAGGTGTCCTCGAGCGTCACCCAGCCAAGGTCCTCGTCGGCGACGGCACTGTTCCGGCGCTGCAACGCGGCTGTGATCTGCGGCGCCGGTGAGCCGGTGGGGTCCCAGGAGGGGCCGGTGACGCTGACCGACAGCGATGTGCCGGGCGTGACCAGCAGTTCCCGGTCGGGCAGAGTGCGCACCAGGTCGGCGAGGACGACCTGGGAGATCTCGGCTCCGGGGATCGAATCCGGCTGGTAGCGGACCAGGGCGAGCCGGACGAAGGGCAGGCAGGCGTCCCCGGTGTCGATGTCCAGGTCGCAGAACCAGCGGCCGCCCTTGTTGCCCGTTTCATCCATCTGGTCCGTGTCGAACTGCGGGGTGAAGCCGACGACCGTGACGGCGAGCGGGCCTGAAGGCGTGTGGAGGGGCAGTTTCCCGGACTGCCGCACCGAATTGGTGAACATGTCCGCGGTCGGGGCGACGACCGGCGCGGAACGGTGGATCGGGTCACGGCCCATCAGGGTGACCTGGGCATCCCGTACGGAAGTCGGGTCTCCGCCCGGAGGCTCACCGAGGACCACGCCGAGCAGCTCGCCATCTCCGGAGGAGAACCAGGGACGGTCGAGGAAGACCCGGATGCCGCCGCCTCGTCGGCGGTGGACGATGGCGCCGGGCGGTCCGTCGACATGCTGCAGGCGCTCCAGGGACAGGGTGGGCACGCAATACAGCAGTCGTGGTGCAGTGGGCGGCGCACTGCTCGGCACCGAGTACTCCTTCGCCTCCCCCCGTACGGTCAGCGCGTTCTGGCCGGGTGCGGCGAACTGCGGAGGGAAGTAGTCGCCGAACCTGCTGCCGGCCACCGGGCGGTAGCTCACCTTCCGGTGTTTGGTATCGCCGAACTCGTGCTTCTGAGGTACGGGAGGGATCCTGAGCGCCTCCGCCTCCGCCTTCGCTCTGTCCTCGGCCGTCGGGGCCGCTTCCTCGAGTGCCTTCGCCTTGTCCGCGGCCGCCTTTGCCCGTTCTTCGGCCGCCTTGGTGCTGAAGGTCAGGACGCCGTTCCGGAGGATGGCGGGTTCGGTTCCGGGGGTTCCTTCCCGGCTCACCCTCGCCGTCAGCAGGTCGAACACCGGGACGGCCATGTCCCGGGTGTCGCGGCCTGAGGGCCCGGCGTCCGTCACCTCGGTCCATTCCGCGACCAGGTCGATCCGGTCCGTGCTGTCCTCGTCCAGCGCGAAGGTGCCGGCGAGGTGCTCGGCCGTCGCGTTGGGGGCACGCGGCGCCGCCACAGGCGACAGGGTCAACACCGGTGCCTTCAAGGGCTGTTGTGCGGCGTGGACGAGCGTCAGTTCCTGGCAGGGGGTGAACATCCAGTGTCGACCGGCCGCGGCCATTTCCAGCGCGTGGTCGGTTCTCCGCTGCTCTGCCGCCTTCCTTGCCGCCGCCTCCGCCTCCGTCTCCGGCACGAGTCCCGGTGCCGGCGCCACCTCCTCCCGGCACCACGAGGCCATGCCCATGACCTTTTCGTCGAAGTCGATGCCGGAGCACAACCGGACGGTCGCGACGGCACCTTTCGGCAGTGACACCGTCAGCACGCGGGAATCCTCGTCGAAGCGAGGCGGCTCGGTCCCTTCGGCCAGCCTCAGCCGGAAGGACCTGGGGCGGTGCCAGACGTCACCGCCCCAGGGCACCGTGAAGGGCTCGCCTGCGGGCATTCCCGGCAGGTCGAAGAAGACCGCTTCCGTGCCTAGCGGGTCGGGAAGGTAGGGCACGTCAACCTGCGCGCCCGTGTGCAGGGCGGTCACCGCCGGGTTTCCGGGGTCCGCCGCCGGTGACGGGATCGGCTCCAGTCGCACATCCGGCAGGGCCGGATCGTTCAGCGCGCCGCTCTCCCGTTTGGCGAGCTCGTAGAGCGCTTCCTGGGCCCGCTGATCGGTGGAACCGATGGCCTCGTCGAGCAGGCCGTGCCACTCGACGCACCGCAGCGAAGCCTTGGGCGCCACCACATGGCGTTCGTCCACCCCCTGGTACGGGAGGTGCCCTTCCTCGGTGACCAGTCGCGACCGGTTGAAGTCCGCGGCGTACTGCTCCGCTGTCCTGCCCGTGTCCTGGCCTTCAGCGCCTGTGTGATCACCGGCTCCCCCGGGGCCGGCGGCGCAGTCGACCACGAAGCCGCTCTTGCGGCCGAGTTCGGTGAGGGACTGACAGCCGGGGCGCCCGTCGGCATCGCTCCCCTCGAACCCCTGCACACGTTGCTCGGCGGCGTAGGCGGCCTGGGTCTGATCGCCGAAGACACCGTCAGCGCCACCCAGAAGGCTGTGTCCTTGGGCGATGAGGGCCTCCTGGACGATGCGGACATCGTCATTGGTCTTGCCGATGTGGACTTCGGCCAGCACGACCGTCACCTGATTCTCCAGGGGGCCGGGGGCAGCGGCCGCAGGCGGCCCGGAGCCGGGGCTGCTGCGGATCACCATCCGGAAGGCCGAGGCGCCTTCCGCGAGTGGCAGTCTGGGAGCCACCGCCGGCGCCGGGACGGCCTCGTACCTCTGGAACGTCAGCAGCCCGTCACCAGGGAGGGCCAGGTCCTTCTGGCCCATCAGGGCATCGGCTTCCGCCAGGGTGGGGCCGTTACCCGCCAGGTCGACCGTCCGCAGCCGCACCCGGTACTGGTGGCCGAACCGCAGCCTGGCCAGCGAGCCGGGCCGCACCTTGGACGTGATCTCCAGCGGCAGTGCCGTCATCGCCTTGTTGCTGACCTCCACCGGCTGATTGGGGGGCCGGTGTGCCTCGGTTGATCCCTCATCGATGTCCAGCACCAGGCCTGGGCGGGGCGCGGACAGTGCCCATCCTTCCCAGGTGACCAGCTGCTCGGGTACGTAGGGCTTGTCGTCGCCCATCCCGGGTGGCAGCGAGATCAGGTTCGCCTGGAAGAAACCCTCGTCGGAGGCCGTGAAGAGGAGTGACCCGCCGTCCGGCTGCCGGTACTCGACGTCTCGCTCGTGCAGCGAGAACCAGCGCTGCCGTTCCTCGTCCCAGATGTCCATCCGGTGGCCGCGGACCAAATCCTCGGCGACCAGCTTGGGGGCGGGCGGGAGCGGCGGTGCGGCGCCCGGGGCCTGCGGGTCCCGCGCCACTGACTTCGCGTCCGCAAGCACCTGGGTGAAGGCCTTGTCGTGGTCGACCGCCCGATTCAACTCTTTCTTGAGGATCTCCTTGCGCTGGTCCCTGACCAGCGAGATCCCATGGGTCCGCACCGGGGACAGTCCCTTGGCGTCCGAGGAGCCCGGCGCCCTGATGTGCGCGGCGATCTTCATCGCGGCGCCGTCGATGTCCGCCTGCTCGAGGGAGAAGTCCTTCTCGGGCAGCTCCAGCACGCCGCGGGCCGGCGAAGCCAGCGGGTCGGCGGCCGTGCGGGACTTGGCCCCTGGGACAAGGACGTGACGGTCCGGGAGGAAGACGTAGAACGTGTGGGGGCACACGTCGTGTGAGTGTTCGTGCGGGTCGGCCCAATGGGGAACGACGGTCAGGAACCGTTCGCCCGAGGAGACGGGCAGCCGGTCGGCCGGCAGGAGGAAGTCCAGGACCAGTCCGAGGCGCCGGAGCAGCTTCGGGTGGTCGCCGAGTGAGGTGAGCATCTGGTGGAAGTCGGGATGCGACAACTCCGTCGGCGGCGCCGGGGACGTCTCCTCGTCGGCGGCGATCGTGGGCGCCCTGGGGAGCGTGTGGAAGGCGTTCAGTGCGGCCAGGGCCTCCGGCATGGCATCGGGCCCCGCGGCCACGCCCTCGACGTCCGGTGAGACACCACTGAGCGAGCGCATCACGCTCCCGGTCACGGGCGCCTTCTCGGGTGACATCTTCGCCGCCTGGGCGTAGGTACGCCGGGTGAAGCGGCTGACTTCTCTGGCCGGGTAGGTGTGGCCGTCATCCATGTTCATGCTCTTGAAGACGAACAACGCCAGCGGAGTGTCCTCGGTGAAGAGCTTCTTCCACAGGTCGGCATCGGGGGCCGGTCCCTGCGGGTCGAGTCGGCCGGTGAAGGACGTGGACAACGCGGAATCGTCCTCCCCGGTGGCGAACTCGAACGTCGCCGCCTTGACCCTTTCCGGCCAGGTGACGAAGTCGGGAAAGTCACCGAGCGTGCTGAGGATCTGCTGGTCGGACACGTCTCCCTGAGGCTGGTCGGTCGTGGTCAGCCGGGGGGCGATGAACACCGACACCCTGAGCTGGGTGCCGTCGTCCGAGAACCCGGCGGGGAGAACGGTCCAGTTGATGTGCTGTTCGAATGGCATCGTCGTCTCCCACGGGGCTCACGGGGTCGGCAGGTTTCACGGGGCGAACGCCAGGCAGTACTCGTGCCAGTGGCGTGGCAGGACGCAGTCGGCGAAGGTGGGGTCGGCCGGCGCGCCGGAGAAGCTGCGTTCAAGCTCCAGCGAGACGGACTTGCTGAAGAAGGCGATCCGCACGCTGACCGTGAGGGTGCCCCTGCCCCGGACCACCGACTCGCGACCGTGCTTCTCGTACGTGAGCTCAAGATAGAATTCGACGGATACCGTGATGATGCCCAGTACGCACAGAAAACCGTTGCAGCGCAGGTATCCGCTCAGGGAGACCCTGTCGATGGCTCCGTCGAACTCGAAGCGGATGCCCGCCATGACCGACACACCACCGCTGGCGACTCCGAGGTTCAGGGCCGCGCTGCCGCCGAACTCTATGGCGCCCTCGATCTGTTGGACGCCTGTCGCATCGACCAGCATGGAGAAGTAGCCGCCGCCACCGAACAGGGAGACGCTGACGTTGAAGGGATGCGACCGCTCGGAGACCGAGAAGCGGAACGAGACCGGTTTGCCGTCGAACGGGATCACCAGCTCGGCACCCAGCGCGACGTTCGACAGGGTGAAGACGCCGACGCCGATGGCCGGAAGCGCGAGTTTGTAGCCCGCGCGGATTCCGCTGGGCTGTACCTCGACGTAGGCACCGCCGCCGAAACCGTCGGCGGGCAGGGCGCTGCGCAGGCTGTTGATGAATTCCAACTCGTTGCTGAACTTCAGTTCCAGACCGGTAGCCGTCACGTCGGGCTTCTTTCCCGGCCCGGTCCTGAACTTCAGGTCGGCGATCTCCACCTTGGCCATTCCACCGAAGTTCAGCGCGAAGTCGGTCAGTCGTCCCTCCACACTGGCTTTGTCGACGGCGTCTTTCGAGCGGACGGTCCGGGCGTCCAGGGTCAGCACGGCATGGGACACGTCGAGGATGTCCTTCGAGTCGTCCCCCTGCAGCACGTCCCGCTTTCCCAGGGCGGTCTTCCACACGTAGCGCAGTTCCTTGCCTTGCCCGTCCGCCAGGTCACGGATACGGAGCACGGGCGCCGGCAGCAGGCCATTGGGGGCGCGCAGGATGGCCTCGATCTGGTCGTCGCCGAGTTGCCGCAGCGCGCCGAGGCTGTCCTTGGCGATGCTTTGCAGGTACCGGCCGAGATCGATGAAACCGAGCAGTTTCGCGCCGCCGAAGGCCGCTTTGATGTCGGTGAGGGGAAGCGCGTCGACGACGTCCCCGGCGGTTCCTGTCTTGAATACGTCCGGGATGACGCCCGCCTGGCTGGTGATCAGTTTGACCGAGGCGTTGGGGCTGGCGACTCCGCCGGCCTTCTCCGCCCCGAAGGTGAGGCCGACCGCCTGGTCCAGGCTCAGGTACGCGCCCGCCGGATGCTTCTCCATGCTCTGTCGGAGGAAGGTGTCATTGAATGTCGCCGCGAGATATCCGGCGTTCGGGGTGAACTGCTCGACGGCGGGGACGCGGACCTCCGCGGCGGATACGTGGGGCAGGCCGACCACGGGGCGGCCCGCCGGGCCCGTGACCCCCAGCCCGAAGGTCAGCTTGCCGACCGCGTGGCTCGTGCTGCCGGGGGCTCCGGCGGGCGGCTGTGCCATGGCCATGACCTGGCCGCCCATCGACCGGTTCATGCGGCTCATCAGCTTCTGGTCGGTCGCGTTCGGGGTGGGCGTGTGGAGGTCCCCCGCATACAGCTGCTGCAACCGCGCTTCCTGTACGGCCTGTGTCAGGCTGTCGGGAACGAACACCAGCGGCATGGTGAAGCTGATCTTCCGATTCTCGTGGTCCGTACCGATCACGGTGAACTCGTGGTCGTCGCCGGAGCTTTGAACCACCCAGAAGGCGTCGTTGTCAGGCACTGGCTGGTGAAGCGGTGGGGTGACGCGGTCGGTGATGCGCAGTGCGCGGAAGGGCATTTCGCGTCCTCCGTGCGTAAAACCGGACTCCGGTCCGTACTGGAAATCCGGCTGCTTGACGACGACGCGGTCCTCTCGTTGCAGGTAGGCGACGATTCCGTCGTTCGGGCGCGCGACGAAGAGTCGTCTGAGTTCCGAAACGAGCAGGGCTTCATGCCCGGTGGACAAGCGGCCGCGGCTGACGACGCGTATGTACTGGTCCCGCCCCAGCCCGGTGATGTGGTCGTACGCCGCCAGGTTCGGGGCCCGTTTCCCGAGTTCCTGGAACTGGCCCTGGGCGGTCGACGACAGGGGCTCCCAGGCACCGCGCAGGTGGGCGGAAGCGCCCATGGGGGTGATGATGAACTGCTCGGCCTGCAACGGTGCGCTGGGGACTTCGATGGGCAGGCCGCCGCCCGGTCCGGACAGTTCCGCCCGGCTGGTGAGGGTGACGATGTCCTCCAGTTTCTCGACGGTCAGCGGGTTGTTGGCGGTCAGTCCGCTGCGGTCCGCGACGGTCGCGAAAGCCCGTAGCAGCACCTCGCCGTCGCGTGCACCGTGCAGCCGGGTGTGCCACAACGCGGTACGCCCGTCGACCTGTTGGGGCTCCTGTCGGCCCACCCAGTCCACGGGCTCGTCGTAGGTGATCAGCAGTCGGGCCGGAAATTCGATGACACTTCTGGGGATGCCCTGGAAGACCGTGGACCCTGCCGTATCCGGGCTTCGCAGACCCGCCGGCACCGTCATCGGCACCAGACGCGCCCAGTTGAGCAACGAGGTCAGCGACAGCTCCAGGCCGTCGATGTCGGCCGGCACCGAGAAGGCCAACTGGGTCGAGCCCGCGGTCACGGCCTGCATGGGACCGAGTGCGGTGGCGACGGTGGCCACCGGCGGGGGGACTTCTTCCAGCACATGCTGCGGTGGCAGCCCGACGAGGATGAGCGTGGGCGCACCGGGGTCCCGCCGTACGAGGCGATGGCCGTCGAATCGCAGATTGACCAGGCCTATGTCGACGACGAGCATGTCGGCTGGCCGCACCACCCGAAACGGCCCGTCCGCGCCGTCCTCGTCGTGCGGTCCGTTGTCCGGCGGCCTGCCGGGGTGGGGGTCCGGCCCAGGTGGATGAGGCCGCCTCCCACCCCCTCCCCCGTCTTGGCCGCCACTGAACCCTCCGCCAGGGTGACCGCGGTGGTCTCCACCGGGATGGTTCCGCAGCTCATGCCACAGCCGTATGGAGACGGAGCGAGAGGGGTTGAATGACATGACGAACGCCTCATCCGAGGTCGTGGGGGGTAGGAACCGCGGCGACGCCGCTCACACCTCTTCCATGCTCACTCCGGTGGCGGATCCCCGCCACCGGGCGGCGGCGCGGCTGCTGTCTGCGTCGGCGCGCACCGGGAGTGCGAACCCGTGCGCATCGAGGGGGACTTGAGGGTCCGACGCACCGGCTGTCGCGGTCAGGGAAAGAGGAAAGCAGCGATCGCGGCGTCGAACACCTGTGAAACCGGCTTGATGGACGCGTCATTGGCGAACGCCCGGTTCTGGAAGACCAGGACGAAGCGGCTTCCTGTGGAGTTCTCCCGGACGATCGCCGCTTCCGACGCCACCACCTGCTGAGCGGGAGTACCGGTGTGGACAGAGGCAAGGCCGATCTTCGATTGCAGCATGCTGAACTGGACGGTCGTGTCACGGTCCAGGAAGGTGTGCCCGCGCTGCACGGCCTTGGTCAGGAGATCCAGCATGGCCTCGTCGCTCGGTCCGTCGACCAGGGGCGCGTCACCGGCCAGGAAGGTGAAGAGGCGGGCCATCTGTCGGACGGACGTTCCCTGCGCGGTGGGCGTGTCGTTGACACACGGGATGCGTTGCGGTGGGAACCCGTTGGCGAAGTCCCCGCACAGCCACATGCCGTCGGCGGTCTGGGGCGTGCCGGTGGCGTTCTCGTCGAAGAACCCCGCGGTGGCAGCCCCTTCCGTGAGATAGCCGAAGCCGAGACCGTGCACCACTGCTCCCGTCGCCACGTCGTCGCCGTCGGCGACGGAAGCGGTGAGATTCGTCTGAAAGTCGGTGGAGAACGTGACGGTGGAATCCGCCTGCGCGGTGAAAACCTTTTCCCACCGGGGAAGTATGAATCCGGTGAGGTTGACGCCGGCAAGCTGCACCACACGGACATCGTTGATGATGTCGTCGAATTCGCTGTGCAACAGGGGAATGACGTCGGCTGGCGGAGGCTGCTTTTCAGCGACGAGTTCGTTGGCGGCTCGCAGGAGTTCGAACGATGCCCACATCGACGTTGCCTTGAGCAGGCTCGCGGAGAAATGGATCTCGCTCTCGCGGTGTCCGGCGAAGCCATGGGGCGCGGAGTCATTGAGTGCGACGATGCCCATGGGCGTACCGCTGAGGCTTTGCGGGGAGGCGGCCAACGCGTTGTCGAGGGCTTGTTGAAGGTCCGCGTCAGGACCGAGCAGGTCAGACTTCAGGTCGGGGAAGATCGCCATGGTGGGCTCCAGAGTCCGGCCGGGTCCCGGGCAGACCGACTCCCGGCGGCGAAACCGAAGGTGTCCGCGAAATCAGCCACTCGCGACCAGGGATCCCGTCACCGTGCCACCTTCGCTCGTACGTCCAGGGTGGCCCATCGGCACTGCCCTCGCATCCGGATGGCCTGGGCTCCGGGAGCACTGCCCCTCTACCGACCTGACGGTCCTGACGGTGGTACGACAGGGACGAGATGCAGAGCCCCTCGTACCTGCTCGGCGGAGTGCGTGACTCCGCGGCTGGCCGGCAGAACCCGGCGCTCGCACGCGGGAAGACAACAGCTCCCAGGGGATGGCGACGACGCGCTGGACGAGCCGGCGGAGCACGGCCTGGGCGACGGGGGACGGCAGCGGGCACCCGGTCGACCACATCGCCACGCTGGTCAATCCGGGCGTCGGGCGGAAAGTGAACATCGGCGGCGAGGGGGAAACCCATGAGCAGGGCTTCGAGGACTTCGTCACCGACCCCCGGCGTCGTCGGCGGACCACTCCGCCCGCTCACCGACACCGTCGCGAGCGACACGGCCACGGACATCGCACTGCGGTCCGCGCCCGTCTCCACGCGCGGAGAGCGCGAGATCCGCCGGATCGCGGCGTCCGGCGCACGCCTCACCATCGCCACGAACGCGTTCACGCTGCCGAAGATGGAGCAGATCGTGCAGCGGCTCGGCGGGGTCGTATCGAACGCATCTCCCTGCTGGACACCTCGGTCCCTGACGGACTCGGCTATCAGATCCTGGTTGTCGTACTCCCGATCAAGTTGTGCGGCGGAGGGGTTCGCTTCCAGCCATTCCAACAGACGCGTCAGCGGGCCGTGGGCGGGTAGCGCTGGGGCCCAGGTATTCCCGTTGCGGAATGCACCGGACAGGTGAAGAGTAGTTTGATATCGGCTCTGCGGTCTTCCAGCTCCGCATTTCTGAAGCGGTGGCTCACGGGAAGAATCTGCGACAACTGGGCAGTTCGACGCACAGCGTATCTGGAGCCCTCATGGCCAAAATCTCTCGGCAACACATCTTTCACGCGGCCAGTGCGTCCATCTTGGCTGCGGCCCTTGCGTTGCCGACAAGCCTCACGATCGCGGCAGCGGATTCCCGGATCCCGAACGGGCGCCATGACGGAGCATCGGCTCAGAGGACGGATCCTCCACCGTCTCCTCCCCCCACGCCGAGCGAACCGAAGAAACCCACGACGCCCCCCTTCTCGCCACCGGACTCCGCGCCTTCATCCGATCCGACCAAGCCCTCGACGTCTTCGTCCCCCACCTCGCCTGGGACGTCCGACTCCACTGGGCCGACAGACCCGGGCGACACGGACGGACAGAAGACCGAACCCCCACCGGAACAGAAGGAAGACATCGACCAGGCGACGACTGCCCTGACCGAGGAGAAGGAACGCGTTCCAGAAGAACTCACGTCGACCGTGGAAACGCTGATCACCATCATCGACATGGTCGAGGATCCACGGACTTCGCCGCAGGACAGGCAGGGCGTCACCGAGAGCGCGAAGAATCTGTCCACCGCACTGGCAGCCATCATTGACCCGAAAACACCTCCCGGGCTGCGGAAGGAATTGACCGGGATAGTGAAGCAGGTGACTGCGACGCTCAAGGTGGTCAGCGGCCCGCGGGTACCGACCGAAGAACGGTCCCTGCTCATCCTGGTGGTCGCACGGACCACCTCCACCCTGGACATGATCTGCGATCCCGGGACGCCACGGACCCTGCGGGACCGGATGATCGCCATAGTGAAGGATACGACCGACGCTGTGGAGAACGGCCGGAGCGGACCGCAGGACAGCTCGGCGGACGAAAGCCGAAACGCGCCTGTAGTCAAGAGTTCCAGGCAGACCGCTTTCAACACCTTGTTGCCGGTCAGCTCCTCTTCGGACATCATGCACGACCACAGGACACCGCCGGCGGACCGAGAACAGCTTGCGAAGATCACGCAGGAGGTCAGCGCGCTGCTGAAGAAAATAAGTGATCCCAGGACGTCGGACACGGAGAGATCCGAAGCGACAAAGGAACTGGCGGAGAAAAGCACTCGTATGAAGGAGCAGCAGGAGCAGGCCGCCACCGCCCAGGAGCGCCCGGAGGAGTCGCTCGGCAGGGCGGCCGCACTCTGCACCAGCGCCATCTTCAAGTCCACTCCCGAGTCCGCACTCAGGAGCGGGTTGAAGAAGCTGGTTCCTGCCCGGTGGAAGGACGAAGGGATCAAGGACTTCTGGAAGGCGAAGGCAAGCGAAAAGGGCAACGACACGCTGAACGTCCTCGCCCAATTGCGGAACAATGAGCAGGCTCAGGGACCGTTCGAGGTCATACCACTCGTCACCGAGCTCGCCGATCTCGTGCCGCACGACAGACTGTTCGGGAGTCTGGGAGCCTCGGCCCTGTACTGCGAGCAGACTGCCACGTATCTTGACGAGGAGTTCGGAGTTACGGCGGGCACCTGGCTCACGGAAAGCAGCGAGTGATGCCGCGGGTGACGGGTCAGACTCCGGCGGATTTCAACAGTTCGGCCATGGAGATCTCTGCATCAGCTCGGGCCCTCGCAGCTCCGTATCTCTCCAGCTCCCTCCTTTCTTCCCCATAGTCACCCAATGCGGAGAAACTGTACGGCAAGGAGGAGATCGAGGAGATGAACCGGCCGCTCGGGGACCAGACAGCGGTCACGAAACGCGGTTTGCGCGTCACATTGATGAGATTGTCGTTGTGCCTCACCCTACCTCGGTGCACGAGTTGCCCTCCGCATATCGCGGGCTCGCAGTAGTAGCTCGGGTCATTTTCGTTCCACGAAGCATGAGGAGACCTGAACTCCTCCACGTCCAGCCTCCCACGGTCCTTCCTCATGTAAGAGATTTTCAGTTCAATACTCACAGTGTCATACTCGACGTCCTTGGGAAGCTGAATCACACGCTCCAAAGTGTATTCCTGTCCGACCTCGAGAGAATTACCGACGTCATAGAATTTTCCACTGCTGATGGTGGTGTACTTGAGTTGGTCGACGTAGAGTTCGGCCTCCCCCGCGCGCGCCCCCTGTTTCCCGACGCTCTCCCTCCACTCCGTCACCGGGTCCCTCTCCCCCAGAGAATATGAGGCGACCCTGCCACGGACCGTGTAGATGTCGTTGATGATGTACACCGGGATTCCTCCGGTGTTTTTCATATAGAGAGTCAAAGGCACGTGCACGAAGGGAAGGTGACGGTTGTCCTCCCACGCCTTCCCGAATTTCGCCCGCAAAGTGAAGTACATGGGAGCGGCCGCAGGCTGGTACATGGTTGAATACGCAAGACTCACAGCCGTCAGAAGTGCTGTGGCGACCACCCCGGCCGCGAATCTTCTGGGTTGTGGTACACCCTTCCACGACCTCTGTCTCACAAGAAGAAGCAGTGCCCACACCGACCAGCACCATGCCGGCAAGTAGACCAATAAATAGCGCGTGTACTCCCGTTCTTCGGACCAGAGAAGAAGTAGGAGACTGTCAGTCGCCAGCACGATGATCGCCCCGAGCAGAACAAGCGCTCCGGAGACTTTGAAGTGTCGTCTCCCCCAGTAGTCGACTGCCGCGAGCGCCGAAACTCCCAGCACCCCGCCCGAGAGGACGAACAACACTCCGGTGATCCGTTGCGCGAACGTCGAAGCCCCCGAGGCGTCCGGCCATCCGATGACTGCATTGAAAACCATGGAAACGAGCAGGCCGATCATCATGAGTGTCTTGATCGAGTGCCTTTTCCAGGGCCGGTCGAGCCAGGTCCTGCTATCGCCCCCGCGCCAGCACACGGACGCCGGATCATCCAGATCCATGTGCTCGGGGTAACCTCGGCGGCCGAGTAATCTTCGCAGCTCAGCCCGTGACCAGACCCTGCCGACCGTCTCGCCGCCGATGGTGACGCGGCGAAGACCACGGCTGTCCGGCGGCTCCACGATGACCCATGGGCGGATACTCATGACCACAGAATCGAACCGGAGCCGGCATCCTGCACGCGGGGCTCCCCCGTTTGCCGTCACGCGGGTCACCCGTCTCACCGTGAGCGGTCGCTGCGACCCCACCGCCCGCCGGCCGGCGGCCACGGCCCGGTGTGCTGAGGGCGGTGCCGATCACCCGCTGGAGGGCCTGGCAACTGCCACGGAAGATTTCACGTCCAGAGAGACGGTCGTGGCGCTATGAGGTCTGTGGCG
This sequence comes from Streptomyces sp. NPDC005803, assembly GCF_040630435.1. Taxonomy (NCBI): domain Bacteria; kingdom Bacillati; phylum Actinomycetota; class Actinomycetes; order Kitasatosporales; family Streptomycetaceae; genus Streptomyces; species Streptomyces sp. NPDC005803. The sequence goes on from NZ_JBEXXO010000052.1 coordinate 18,440, forward strand.
CGGCTTCCCTGCACAGAGAGGGGCTACCCCCACTGCCCCGGCGGCCACGCTGACCGGCTCTGTTCCACCAGGGCCGTTCCCTGCCCTGACCGCAGGCTGGCGCGGCCAAGACACGAGTCGTCCACTTCTCCCTGACCAGAGGGGAGGAAGCGACGGCGGTCGCCGACCTGCCATCCGGCTGGCGAGAAGCTAACTTGATCTTTAACCTGTGCGGCGTGGACGCGGGGTTGTTGACTTCTTCGTGCGTCGCTTCGTGGAGCCTGGTCGGCCAACTGCGTGCACG
>NZ_JBEXXO010000053.1:0-18199 GCF_040630435.1 Streptomyces sp. NPDC005803
ACGCGGAGGCACAGAGCACCAGCAGCGTGACACCCGGCCGTGCTCTCGCCGAGGCCGCCACCCCCGCCGTCTGACTTGACTTAACCATAGTCAGGCCACTATCAATCACGCCGGGCCGCCCCCGGGCGACCTCCCGGACGCCGATAGGGCTGCCCGTCAGTCCCTTTCAGGCTGCGGTTGCTTGACAAGGGTTCGCTCATGGGTTCCGTACAGCGGCCTTCCGGGGCGGGGCGGATTGCAGTGCGGAGTTCGGCTGCACGGCTCGGTAGACGGTCAACCGACAGAGGCAAACCCATTTCACCTCTTTCTTATCGGGTAGAGTGTCCCCCAACGGAAAGGGGCTGAGCCATGACCACAGCTGAGCACCGACGGCCGACGTTGATGATCGTGCACGCCCACCCGGACGACGAGGCCAGTCAGACCGGCGGGACTCTTGCCCGCTACTCGGCCGCAGGATTTCGGACGGTTCTCGTCACCTGCACCGATGGCGGGCAGGGCGATGGCGCCGACGGCGTGAAACCCGGCCATCACACCCATCACCCCGTGCAGACAGCGGCGCGGCGGTCCCTGGAACTCGGGATGTCAGCGGTCGCTCTGGGGATCACGGATCTGATCCAGCTGAGGTACCCCGACTCCGACATGCCGGAGTCGGCGGACGACATTGCCCCCAGCGCCTTCAGTAAGCTCGACGGGGAGCCACTTGTGCGGCGGCTTGAGGCGCTCATGCACGAATACCAGCCCGACGTGATCGTGACCTATCCGGCCAACGGCCTGTCGCACCACCCCGATCACATCCGGACGCACGAGTTGACGGTCACTGCCTTCGGCCGTATCAAGCAAGCGGGTGGATTCAGGCGACACAGAGCAGATGTGACCCCCGCCCCCGTCCGGACCATGCCGAAGCTCTACTACATCGCGGTCTCCTTCTCCCGCTTGAAGGCCCTGCGCGCCCAGGCAGACGGCGTACTTGAGCCCGATGCCTGGGTCCCGCCCCTGGAAATCGGCGTCGACGACGACACCATCACCACAGCCGTCGACATCTCCGGATACTGGGCGGAGAAGCTGCGGGCGCTCTCCGCGCATGCCAGCCAGGCCGACGCCGCAGCTCTGCTGCGCGTGCTGCGCCTTTCCGGGGCCGAGGACCAGGTCGAGGAGTACGTGCGGGCGGATCCCCCCTGGACGGGCCGGAAGCGGGAGGACGATCTGTTCGCCGGTGTCGTCGGCACCTCCTGATGCACCAGAATGTGTCGGCAATATCCAGAGAGTAGTTGTTCGCGACGCCCTTTCCGGTCTTCCCGCCCGGTGTCGGCCGTTGGTGGAGCGGGTTATGGTGAGCGCTGAGCGTGTAGTCGCCGTTCTCCTGGAGGGCTGGTCGGCGATCGACGACCTGCTCTCCGAGGCCACCAACCCGCAGTGGCAGCTGCCGAGTCCGTGCCCGGGCTGGAGCGTGCGTGATCTCGCATCCCGCATCATCGGAGCCGAAGTCGCCGCCGCCTGGGAAGGCACCCGGACTGCGACCATGGACCCCACACTCATTAGGTGCTCACACGCTTGCGAACCGTCATCCGGATCCGCGAATTCCAACTGCGTTCCCTCACCGGCGAGCAGCTGGCACGGCAGGTCCCTACACCGGCAGGGCCCCGCAGCTATGCTCGCTACCTGCAGATCAGGGTCTTCGACTGCTGGATGCACGAGCAGGATATGCGAGATGCTCTGGGCCGTTCTGGACACGACACCGGTGCACCAGCTGAGCTGGCCGTCGACGAGATCACCGAAACGATCGGATATCTGGTCGCCAAGGGCGCACAAGTCCCCGACGGTACGACCGTCGTATTCGACCTGCAGGGTCCGGTGGACAGACGGATCGCCGTTGAGGTTGCCGGCCGACGTGGACGTGTGGTCCATGCCCCAACCGGGCCTGCGACGGTCACCATCCAGATGCGCTCGAGCACCTTGACCGCATTCGCGGCGGGCGAGTGACGATCGAGGAAGCCCTGCGCTCCTTGACGATCTCCGGTGACCGGCACCGCGGCACGAAAATTGTGGCTGCTCTGCCCTACACGCCCTGACCCGGACGGCCTCCCGTGGCGCGACGGCCAGTCGACTTCTCCACAGCCACCACCCCGTGAACGTACAGCCGGCACAGGCCGGGTGCCCGGTCCGACAGGTCCAGCTCATGGAGACGCGATAGATGAGTGGTCAGTGCGGTCTCGTCGCACCTATGCCTGACTCGGCCGTCGTCAGGTGTTTCAGGAAGCGGGCGACACAAGCGGATCCGTACCCTACACACGGAGTCCCTGTGCGAGATGTCTCGTTCACTGCGGCTCAACCTGGAATGAGAACCCCGCTCCGCGGCGTTGACGCGGAGGCGACTGCGAACGATCAAGGCGGACTGAGACGCACGGCGAATACAAGGTGCCGGGCGGCAAGCTGGTGGTGGTCGACCTTGACGAAGACCACGGCGTTCTGCGTAATGTCCGCGTTGTCGGCGACTTCTTCCTGGAGCCTGACGAGGCACTCCTCGCCATCAACCGGGCCCTGGAGGGGGCGCTCTCGGCCGCAGACGCCGAGGAACTCGCAAGGCTTATCGAGGAAAGCCTTCCTCCAGGCACCATCATGTACGGCTTCACGGCGGCGGGCGTCGCCACCGCGGTCCGCCGCGCGCTTGTCCAGGCGACGGACTGGACCGATTACGACTGGTAGCTCATCCACGAGCGGCCACAGTCGCCTGCCTTGCACATGGCTCTCGACGAGGTCCTCACTGCTGAAGTCGCAGCAGGGCGTCGGCCACCGACTCTGCGGATCTGGGAGTGGGGCGCTCCCGCCGTCGTTGTCGGCAGCTTCCAGTCTCTGAGTAACGAGGTCGACTCCCAGGCCGCACAACGACACGGGATACGACGGTGCAGGTCGGCCCCCGCTGAGCCAGTGCTCAGCGGGGCCGCCGTGTAACGGAGTGCCGACGATCTCAGCCCGCCGTCAGTTCCGCCAGAGGAAGCGTGTGTTGCGTCTGAAGTACCTTGGCGCGCAGGTAGAGGACGTTGTGGTCGGTGGCGAAGACGCCGGTGGGGACACGGACTTGCACATCGAGGCCCAAACTCCGCAGCTGGGCGGCCTTGTCGGGGTTGTTGGACAGCAGGTCCAGGGTGCCGATATCCAGAGCTGCCAGCATCTGGGCGGCCGGCGTGTAGTCACGGGCGTCCTCGGGAAGACCGAGGGCAACATTGGCGGCGTATGTGTCTAGACCATCGTCCTGGAGGGCGTACGCGTCGAGCTTGTTGTAAAGACCGATACCGCGGCCCTCCTGGCGGAGATAGAGGAGCACCCCGCCACGCTCGGCGATGCGCTCCACCGCCTCCCGGAGCTGAGACCCGCAGTCACAACGAGCTGAGCCGAATACATCGCCGGTCAGGCACTCGGAATGAAGCCGCACCAGCGGCGAAAGTCCGGGATCACCCAGAACGACCGCGAGATGCTCGCGGCCGTCGATGAGGCCCTCGAAGGTGACCAGCTTGGCTTCGATGCTATAGCCGTCGGTGAAACTCAGCGGAACGGTGACGCTGGTGCGCACCTTGGCAGTAGGAAAGTCAGGCATGGCAAGCCTCCGGTCCGGAATTACGTAGGGGCGGCACCCGATGGTGTCAAAGGACCTCGAACGGGCGACACGAAGTTGCAACCTCCCTTCAGAGCACGGCATTTCCGCGCGCGGTGGGAGGCACGTCACAATCCGGACGCGAGTCAGGTGGCGTCGAAGGCGACAGGCGCAGACAGTGACTCAGGCCGCTTCGGGGCTTCCCTCATGGCGCATCGCCCACACCAGAACCTTTACCGACCTCCAGTAAAGATCGATGACACCGCTGAAAACGGCGCCGACGAGGTGCTCAGCACGATCGATCGAGCCTGACGGCCCGCGGCTTGCTCCCTGCCCAGGACATGAGCGGCGCGAGCGACCGGAACTCGCGCTCAGCGCCGGCTTCCTGCTGAAGGGCGCGGCGTATGGGCCCGGGTTCCCGTCGGCAAGGCGCCGTGCTGGCCGTGGACGATTTCCGAGCCTGCCCCGGCCCGCCTCCTCCGACGCAGACGATGCCCTGGCTCCGTCGGCTCGGTCCTCGCGGGGCTGGGGCCCGGCACGCGGGGACAGGTCGGTCTGGGCGAGATTGGGCGGAGGATGGACCATGGCTGCAACGTCTGGTCCCGGTGGACTCGGCAGTGCCGACCACCGGAGCGCACCTAGTCATTGAACCCCTAGCGGCCGGAGGCGCCGTCAGTCATGAAACAACAGCAGGCTTCACGAGAAGGAGCAGCGGGCTTCGGGATGCTGAGCCGGGCCCGAGGCCTGCCGCTCCTGAATCGCTCGACAATCCGGTGTTCTCCGGACGTTTCTCCCTTCATGGCCCTGCCGTCGCAGCCGGACGGCGACGACTGGCGGAACCTGGTGCTACTGGCCCGGGGTGGCGACGTCACCTTCTTCGCCCCGCCGGAACACGTCCCCTCCGACGGGGAGAAGGTTTTCGAACTCGAAGGCTGCAGATGGTGGATGCCGGCGTCGGGCCCGCGGACGACGAAGGCATCGTCACTCTCGGCCCGGACGACGTGCCGGAGATGCTCGACCTGGCAACGAGGGCCAAGCCGGGGCCATTCCTTCCCGGAACGGTCACGCTTGGAACGTATTTGGGAATCCGCGAATAGGGAGCACTCGTGGGGATGGCCGGAGAGCGTTTCCGCTTTCCGGGAGGTACCGAGATCAGCGCGGTGTGCACCTCCGAGGAGCGGCGAGGACGCGGACTGGCCGCTCGCTTGATCAGGGTCCTGTCCGCGAAAATCTGGGAACGCGGCGACCCTCCCTTCCTGCATGTGGTGGCCGCCAACCGGGGCGCGATCCGGCTCTATGAAGCGCTGGGCTTCGCCATGAGGGCGGACACCACCGTGGTGGGCCTGCGGCACCGTGGGAACACCTCGTCCTTGCCCCGCTGAGCCCGTTCTTCCGCAGCCCGATCTCTTGCCGACAGCTCCCGGCGCGCTCGACAACGGGCCAGTCCGCGTGCCGTGCGGCCGGGTGCTCAGTAGTTTCCTTGATCAGTTTTCCCGTCGGCCAGACAGCGAACCAGCGCCGTCAGGCGCTGGCCGTCGCTGCCCGGCAGGCAATCAGAGAGGCTCTCGGGCCGATGAGTTGAGACGTCGCACGCCGCTCTCAACGGTACGGGAGCCTTGCGTGCCGCGGACGCCGGGTGTCGTCACCCGGTCCGCGGGGGCGCCCGAGTCGGCGCGACAGCCGCCAGCGGGCAGGAACAGAGCGACGTGTCTTGGATCGGGTGACCCGGCTATCGTCGCTCCAGTGCGGCCCTCTTGCAGCATCCCCTGGCCAACTGCCCTCCGAGCCCGCCCGCACCTGCCGCACGAGCCCGGCGTCTGTCGCGGATGAGCGGTCCTGCCCGCTGCACCCTTCGTCATGTGGTGACGCCGCCTCAGGGCGGCCGCATGAGCCGCTTGACACCGCAACGTAATCGAAGGCGGTGACATATCGGCCATGACACCTCAAAGGCGTGGGAAGGCTTCGCCACCCGCATCATGAATGCGGCTGGCGAAGCCTTCCGGAGAGGCAATACACAACAGGATGACGCGATCTCACGGGCAGTTGGTCACCCGTCGCGCAGCGCACCTGTCATCACAGGTAGACGGAGTGGAGCTGCTGATAGTGGGCCAGGCCCTCCGGCCCCAGCTCGCGTCCCACACCGCTGCCCTTGACGCCGCCGTACGGGGCGGCGACGTCGGGCAGATAGTGGTTGATGCCGATGGTGCCCGTCTGAACCTGCTTGGCTACGCGCAGCGCGCGCTCGGAGTCACTGGTCCATACAGTGCCGCCCAGGCCGTACTCGGAGTCGTTGGCGATCCGAATCGCCTCGTCGTCACCCTCGTAAGGAATGATCGACAGGACCGGACCGAAGATTTCCTCGCGGGCGATGGCCAGAGTGTTGTCCACATCCGCGAAGATGGTCGGCGTCACGAACCAGCCGGAGTCGATGTCCGGCCGACCGCCGCCCGTCACCAAGGTGGCACCGTCGGCTATCCCGCGCTGGATATAGCCTTCGACGGTGGAGCGGTGGGTGGCACTCACCATCGGCCCGATCTGAGTGGCATGGTCGAGCGCGTCGCCCACGACGGATCCCTTGGCCAACGCCTCATAGAAACCGACCACTTCGTCGTATCGGCTCCGCGGTGCCAGGATACGGGTGCTCGCGAAACAGGTCTGCCCGTTGTTGAGCAGCGAAGCGAAGAACAGGGCCTCGGTGTTCGACGCAAGGTCGGCGTCGTCGAGGATGAGGGCGGCGGACTTTCCTCCGAGCTCCAGAGTCACAGGCCGCAACAGCTTTCCTGCGCGCCCCGCGATCTCGCGGCCGACCGGCGTGGACCCGGTGAAAGAGATCTTGTCGATATCGGGATGTCCGACCAGGTACTCGCCGAGACCCTTGCCGTTGGTGAGGATATTGACGACGCCTGCCGGGATTCCCGCCGCGGCAACGGCCTCGCCCAGCAGCGCGAAGTCGAGCAGCGTCTCCGAAGACGGCTTGACCACGATCGTGTTGCCGGCGGCCAGTGCCGGAGCAAGCTTGAAAAACGTCAGGGTCTGCGGGAAGTTCCAGGGCACGATCGCCGCGACGACGCCCAGCGGCGTCCGGTGGATGAGGGTGGTCCCGCCCATGGCCCCGGCGCGGCGCTCCTCGGTGGGTGTCTGCTCAAGCAGGGCCGCGTAATACCGCAGCACCCCGGCCGGCACTGCGGCCTCGAAATTGATCGAGGTGGAATACGGCATGCCGTTCTGGGCACTGACCCGCCGGGCCATTTCCTCCTTGCGGGCGTCCAGTTCGTCGGCCAGCCGCAACAGGGCGCGGGCGCGCTCGACGGGCTGCCAATGAGCCCATCCAGTGGGGTCGTTGAAGGCTCGCCGTGCGGCGGCCACCGCAGTGTCGGCGTCGGCGTGCGTGCTGAGCGGGACCTGACCGATGGGGAGCCCCGTACTGGCGGACGTCACGGTGAGCGCTTCTGAGGAGGAAGGCTTGTGCCATTCCCCTCCGATGTACAGCGAGTCGTACGAAAAGGTATTTACTTCTTCGGTCATGTGCGGTGATCTCCTGTACGGAGTGTGTAGCGGCTTCCAGCGACTACAAGACGACGACGGGCTTGAGGGTCGTTCCGGTCTTGGTGTCCTCGAATGCCGTGTTGACATCGGAGAACGAGTATGAGGTGATCAGCTTTTCGAACGGGAACCGGCCGTCCTCGTAAAGGGAGATGAGCCATCCAGGCGTTCGTGCAGCCGTGCGGGGCGGCTTTGTCAGCGGGGGATCAGATGCCTGCCTGACGGATGAGCTGCGCGGTGAGCTCGGGCTGGTCCCACTGCGGCCAGTGGCTGGCATTTTTCACTAGATGCAGGGTGGCATTCGCAAAAAGACCCTGGATATGCCGCGCGAGCTCAGGGCTGAGGTAGGCGTCATCCTCGCCGAACGCGAGGGTGACGGGAGCCGTCAGCTCCTTGAGTTCACCGTTGGCGATGTGCTGGTCCTGGTTGGCCAATTCCGGGTAGAGGGTGGCGGTCCAGGCGCGGATCGCAACGAGAGCGTTGGGCTGGCCGTTCTCCCCGAACCACTGCGGCACGATCGACGCCGCCGCCACGCCCTCGGGGTCGTCCAGGGCATAGCCGAAGCGCCGCCGCGTGTGGGCGAGCAGCCATCCGCGCATTTTCGGGTCGCTGACGAGCGCGTCAGCGAGAGGCGTGAAATGAGGATCGCCCAGCAGGCGGATCATCTCAGGCAGCCGCAGGGCGGGAGCATCGCCGTAATAGCAGTTGAGGAGAACCAGGCCGGCCACACGCTCACTGTGGGCGAGGGCATAGTTGACGGCCACGGCGCCCGAGGCGTCATGGCCGACCAGCATGACGCGATCGAGTTCGAGTGCATCGAGTACGGCATCGAGCTCGGCTTCTCGCTGTCCTGGTTCGAGGACTTCCTTCTCCGGGCGCTCGGAGTGTCCGAATCCGCGGAAGTCGAGGCTCACCACTCGGTGCGGCGCCAGATACGGGGTAAGGCGGTTGTAGATCCGGGAATCGTCGGGGAAGCCGTGCAGCGCCACAACGGGCGTGCCCTCCCCCTCAGTGTCTCGCACGTGCAAGCGACCATACGGTGTCTCAACTGTGCGACTGTGCGTTTCGGCAGCAGCTGCGGCCATGACGTCGTCTCCTGAGTATGCAAGCTGGCGAGGCGAACACTGGGACGTCTGTGGCGGCAGCGACCTTGACCGCCCGCAGGCCGGTGGTGCCGGCCGCAAGTGAGCTGGTGGGCAGTTCTTCTGGCTTCAGCACCGATGGGCCGACGGTCGCCGCATCCAGAGTCATGGCAATCCCACGTCCACCCTCACAGCGAAGGCCCCACGCTCACCCTTCCTGTTCGCCTTGGACGTTCACCATACCTTGCGAAATAGGCATACGAAAGTAGCTTATAGCTCCTCGGGGCCTCATGCTGCCTTCCGCACTCGAGCCGACTGCTCGCACAAGAAGCCGATCGGTCGTGGTGTACGCGGCGCGCCGTGTCAGTAGACGAGCGCCTGCGTCTCGTCCCAGGGATGCTGGTGAGCGAGGACGGCAGAGGGCGATTCGAGGGATGTGACGTACAGGGCCCTGTAGGGCACGCCCTGCGCATCGAAGAGACCGGCAACCCTCATGTAGGCAACTCCAGCTTCCGCGAGGCGGGCAAGTCGGGCGTCTCCGTCGGTCCGGGAGGACTGGGAACACTGCGTGACTGCGAGATCGTGAACAGCGCGGGTTCCGGTGTCGTGGTCGAACGCGATGGCGGACTCGTCCTCAGTCGTGTCAAGGTGCACGGCTCAGGTGGACACGGAATGCTGGTCTCCGCCGAGGGACGAACGACGCTCAAGGAATGCGAGTTCGCCGCCAACGTGGGCAATGGCATTCGTCTTGACCCCGCGGAAGATCTCCCTCACGAGCTGCACGACGCACAGCAATCAGGGTGCCGGGCTCAAGCACGCCAGGCCCGGCCCCCATTTCACGCTGCAGGGCCTGGTCAGCAGGGACAACAAGGTGCCGGACTCCTACCTGGGAACCGAGCCCGCTGCCGGCCAATCCGTCGGAACGGCAGGGGCGCCACTGCTGCGACTGCGGGCGAGCCAGAGCCGTCGCCACTCGATACGACAAGCGCGGCTACGTCTTCCTCGGCACCGTCACCGCAGCCGCCCTCGTCATCTGGCTCCGCACGTGATCGCCCGGACAAGTCCTAGTAGTGCTTCGTTACGTCGGGTGATCTGGCCTGGTGGTGGGCATCTTCTGGTGATGAGGCTTGGGGAGGTGGAGCGGCTCCGGGGTGAGTTGGCGGAGTTCGTTGCCGATGTGTTCGCTTCGTTGCCGCGGCGGGATCAGCGGCGGTGGGGCGGGTGTTATCTGCGGGGTCTGATGCTGGACGGGCGGCGGAAGTCGATCCAACCGATGGCCGAGCGGTTGCCGGACGGGAACATGCAGGCCCTGCAGCAGTTCGTGAACCAGTCGCCGTGGGATCCGCTGCCGGTGCGGCGGCGGATCGCCGAGCGGTTGTGCGAGGCGATTCGCCCGGAGGTGTGGGTGGTCGACGACGTCTCGTTTCCGAAGTGCGGTACCGCGTCGGCGGGGGTGGCCCGGCAGTACTGAACAGGGCGGAGGACGCAACCGGTGGGACGGTGTCCTGCCGACGCGGACCATGCTGGTCGAGCAGCCCGAGGACGCGGCCGGGCCGACCGGCTACTGGATGACCGACCTGCCCGCCACTGCACCGGTCGCGGACCTGGTGCGGTGGGCGAAGATGCGCTGGCGCATCGAACACGACTACCGCGAACTCAAGCACGGGCTCGGCCTGGACCACTACGAAGGCCGCACCTGGCGCGGCTGGCACCACCACGCCACCCTCGTCACCGCCGCCCAGGCCTTCCTCACCCTGCGGCGGCTCGACCCAAAAGCACACACGCCGGCCTGACCCTCTACCAGGTCCTCGACGCCCTCCAGGACCTGCTGAACTGCTGGACCGGCACCTGCACCACCTGCCAACGCCGCCTGCCCCGCAAAAGAACCAGACCCAGAACCTAACGAAGCACTACTAGGTGAAAACGACCTCTAGGTACTCCCTTTATTGGGCAGCCCACTTGCGCTTAGGGGCGTATGCCCCTAAGTTGGTTGACAGAGCCCGGAGGGCCGGCACCCGCCGATCCTCCGGGGCGGTCGGCGGCCTCGCGAGCGGCGACAGTAGCGAGGCGTGCCGTGGGCGCAAGACGAGGGGAGTGATCCGGTGAGCGACGTGAGCTGGAATGTCATACGTGAATGCAACGTCACAGCGGTCAGGAAGGCGTCGCGCAGGCTGACTCAGCTCTACGACGAGGCGCTTAGGCCGGTGGGTCTGCGCTCCACGCAGTACAGCATTCTTGCTGAGCTCGCGGAGAACGCCGGAAACCCGCCGACCGTGCGCCAGCTCGCCGACTCGCTGATCATGGACCGCTCCGCCCTCGGACACGCACTGCGGCCTCTCGTTAGGGATGAGCTGCTCGCACTGGAGAAGGGCCCGGCAGACCGCCGCAGCAGGCTGATCACCGTGACGCCCAAAGGCCGGGACCTGTTCCGGCAGGCACAGCTCAGCTGGCAGGAGATACAGGATCGCATCGCCGGCGTCCTGGGAGAGGAGCAGGCGGAAAGTCTCCGTACGGCCCTGCTTGCAGTGGCGGACAACGACCGGCTGATGGCGATGTCCGACTGAGCGGCGTTCGCGCACAGCGCCATCCGGCGCACCGGCATGCTCCATCCCTGCCTCGGTGGCCCCTCGTAGGCGCGTCCACCGACTTTCGCACGAGCAGAAGCACGCATGAACAGAAGCGGACGGTGCCTTCCGGTTTCACGCCACGACCCCTGGCCGATAGGGGCGTATGCCCCTATTGCCGCGAGGAAGGTCCGGTTTCACGAGTCTCATCTGCACTCACCATGTCAGCCCGACGTCAGTCAAAAGTGAAACTGCACCCCTCAGTGCATGAGCAAAGGAGAATCAGCATGTCCCAGTTCCCCTCCGTCCCGCGTACCGGCAGCGTCGATGCGAGCGAATGGACGAGCGCCGTCGATTTCGTCAATCGCGTCAACTGGTTGTTCGAGACCTATGACCTCGAGGGAATGATCGACTCTTTCCTTCCTGACGCGCGCGTCTACCACTTCCATGGAAACCTGAACGGCGAAGCAGACATCCGGCGTTTCCTGACGGATGACTACCCGTACCTCATCCCGGGCGTGAGCCGGAACGCGACCAACCACGTGGTGGACCGCGACGCAGACGGCGTGGCCGTCCGCTACCAGAATGTCCTGGTCCGTCACGCCTGGCCGCAGCAGGCAGTAGGGCTTCAGGCTGGGCAAGTGTTGGAGAGTGATGACCTGCCGGCGATCTGGTTGTACTCGCCCATGCTCGATCGGCTGCGACTCACTGATGACGGGTGGAAGGTCTTCGAGCGCCACATCGGCGGCAGCATGATGAACAAGCGGCTGTCGCTTCCCGAGACCTCACGCGCCTCGGTCGAGGAATTCCTTCCCGGCCCCGGCATCCCGCTCTAACGAGTTGGTGCGTGATAGCGGGTGAGGCGTGGTTCTGGCCTGGGCGTGGCCTGTTGTCAGGCGTTGTTGGTGCGGTCGGAAACGAGACCGGCGATGGTGCGGTAGGTGTCGGGCAGGCGGTCGCGGCGGTGGGTCCAGCGCGTCAGTTGTTTCCAGCGTTTGTGGTCGGCGAGGGCGTGTTCGACGGTGATGCGGTCGGACGAGTGGTTGTGGCGGTCGCGTTCCCACTGTTCGACTCGGCCGGGCAGTGCTCCCGCCGCGGCTTTCTAGGCGGTGTGATCGCTTGCCCGCGGTGGTCGCGGCTCAGGCCGAGGTAGCCGTCGTCCAGGAGGACCTCGACGTCGCAGAAGTGCTGGAAGCAGGCGGCGATGCCCTCGTTGCGGGTGGCCGTGGCATCGCGCATACGTCCAGGTCGCAGGGCATCGGTCCATAGCGTGCGGCCCTGCCGGTCGGCAACCATGGTGGCCTCATTGTGTTCTGCTTCTTCTTGCCCGACACGAACGCCCTGCGCCCGCTGCGGTTGGCCGGCGGCCTGCGGACCTGGATCTCGGTGGCGTCCAGCCGCAGCTCGATGCCTTCGGCCTGGGCGTAGGCGAACACGTCGGGCAGTGTCCGCAGACGCAGGCCGGGGCGGTCGGGGACCGCGCACCCCCGCTCGGCCAGGAGTGGACGAATCTCCCCGATCGCACGGGTGACGGTGGAACGGTCGACGCCGAGCAGCAGCCCCAGTACCGAGTGCGGCAGGTCGTGCCGCAGGTGGATCAGTGTGGCCACCAGCCGGTCGACGAACACCAGCTGGTGACGGGCGCCGGCCCCTGCGGCCCGTTTCCTTGCCCCGCCTCGTGCAGCATGGCGTCCACCCTCGCGTCCGGCCTGCCACGGCGCAGCCAACTCCTCTACCAGGCAGGCGAGATGCCGCCGAGAGATCCCCGTGAACAGGCGATGCGTCAGCACCGCCCGATTAACCATGATCGCCACACCCGGATCCTGCCATCTGCCCGGCACGAAACCTCACCCGCTATCACGCACCGACTCGTAAGATCTCCGCCAGAGTCAAGCAAAGCTTGAGTTCCCGAGGGCGGCGAGGACCGCGACCGCCGCGGCCGCGGCGAACGTCATCCGCCAACTGGCATGGGTTGTGATGAGACTGCGGCTGGGAACGCTCATCATGGATCCCACCGCGATGGCGCCGAAGACGACGCGGTGTGCACGATCCGTGCGGTTACCGACAGCCGGTGCAGGTGGGGCGCCTGCACCAGCAAGACTGCCGCCGACTTCACCGCTAACAGTCAGGCGAGTGCGGCACGAGTATGTCGCACCGCACTCGCCGCCCGGGTCGGTTTAGGAGGTCGGGTACGGCAGGTACTTACCGCTCAGAACGAGTTCGACCCGGTCACCCCTGGGGTCCTCGCGGCGGTTCAGCCTCAGCCGGAAGTCGATGGCACTCATGATGCCATCACCGAACTCCTCGTGGATCAGCTCCTTGATCGCGGGACCATAGACCGCGACGATCTCACGGAGACGGTGGATCACCGGATCCGAGGCGATGGCCGCTGCGCCCAGTCCGCGAGTGGGAGGCGTCTGGAGGACGGCAATGGCCTCGACAGACAGATCGAAGATGGCTGCGATCTTCTCCGCCTGGTCCGCCGAGAAGGTCATCTGGCCGAGACAGGCGGCGGTCACCCACTCCCTGCTTCCACCCAGTTCGCCTGCGACGTCAGCCCATGTGATGCCCTTTCTGATCCTCGTCTCAATGATCTGTTCGGTCAGAGTCATCCTGTTCATGGCGCGGTGTCCTTGGTGTGGGATGAGGTGTCAGTGAGCGCGCGCAGCGCCTGGACGGCCTCGTCCGTCGTCCATGTTGCGGCGGCCAGGTAGCGGAAGTTGATGAGAGCGGAGAGATAGCCGTCCCCTTCGGGGAGCCGGGGGCCGGCAGTGGCGTCGCGGACGACGACCACCTCGAAGCCCTGCTCGACGAGTTCGCGCAGGTGCCCCTCGACACACAGATTGGCGGCCATTCCGGCGAGCAGTACCTGCGAGACGCCTCGTTTGCGCAGCTGGAGGACAAGGTCGTTGGACTCGGGTCCCACGATCTTGTGTGGCGACGCGATGATGGTGCGCCCGTCGAGAATGTGCGCGCGGTAGGCAGGCAGGAAATCGGCCCCGGAGTCCGCGAATCCGTCGAGAGTGAGGGGACCACGGCGACTGAACATGTCCACGCTGTGCATGTACTGTTCCAGCGGGCTGCCGAACCGCCAAGCGTCGTCGGACGGGTAGTAGTAGTGGGGTGAGACCGCCACCGTGACGTCGGCGGTCTTGGCGGCGTCGAAGAGCTGGCCGATGTGAGTGACGGTGTCATTGTCGGTGACGCTGGCGCCGAAGATCTCCCACGTGGCACCGTCCGGACTGAGGAAGTCGATCTGGGGGTCTGTGATCACGAGCGCCGTACGCGCCGGTTCGAGTTGGAAGCCGCTTCCCGGAAGCGCGGGCCGGGACGGCTCCGCGTACAGGTCGGCCGTAGGTGAGGTCATGGGTGGACTCCTAGCAGGAATGAGTTCGGGAGTGCAGAGACCTCCTCATCATAAGTGACCAGTCGTCTATAAATGAAAGGGTTGCCACGCGATGTGGTGCACCGTGGAGCCGAACTGCCTACACCCAGGGAAGCGTTGAAGGTGCTCAGGCGGCGCAGCACTCCGGACCGTGCTATGCGGCGCCGATGAGCCGTGGCAAGGACACAGTGAGGAAGCGGTCGTAAGGGGCCCTGCTCCGATCGACGCGCCCCCGCATGGCCGCGCCTTCCCACGCTTCGATGAGCATGGACGCCAACTCGTCGGCCGCAGGCGTCGCGACCACCGCCTCCTCGTTCCTGGCCGCCCGGAGGCAGGCCGCGACGAGGGCCGACCACCGAGTCATGATCGACGAGAGCTCCTCGCGTGCCTCTTCGTTCTCGTGGGACAACTCGAGGGCGAGGTTGCCGATGAGGCAGCCCAATGCGAAGCCCTGCTCGGCGTGGTCCTGAGTCAGGGCCTCGAAGAAGTGAATGATGCGCTGCACGGGGGAGAGGGACCCCTCGCTCAGGATGGTGCCGTGATCCTGGACGATGCCAGTCCAGTAGCGGCCGAGGACGGCGGCAGCGAAGACGTTCTTGCTGCTGTAGTAGCTGTAGAACGAGCCTTTGGGCACGCCTGCCGTGTCTGTGATCTCCTTGATGCCCACCGCGTTGAACCCTTGGGCGTGGAACAGGGACAGTCCCGCGGTGAGGAGATTCTCGCGGACCAGGGGATTAGCGGGTCGAGGCACGGCCTGAGTTTACCGAACGCCGTGCGTCCGACGCGGTGTGAGCCCCTGCGAGCGGATCCGGTGCGCCGCTGCCAAGGGCTTGATGTGTCGCTTGCGGTCGCCCTCGGTAATGACTGCTGGGCCAGACGCAATGACCTGTGTCTTGCAACCACCGTGGTCGACGAGGTCCTGCCCGCCAGCGCCGGCCAGGTCGACGCCGCGCCGGGCCGCTCGCTGAGGTGACCCCGGCGGTGTGGACACTCTGACAATGGATCTTGTAGCTGATGGTCGTTCGTGGGCGGCCCGCGTCTGGCGGGCTTGCTCGTCGTTGGAAGGGCGTGACGAATTCAGCTCTGGTACCGGAGGACCTTTCCGACGCGGTGCTCGCCCGGTGCCCGGGGCTGTCGGAGCGGGATGCGGCGAGGCTCCGGTCGAAGGTCTGCGAGGCGCTCGAAGGGCATCCGGTGGGGGAGTAGAAGACCCGGATCGTCAACTCTGTCCAGCGCACCATCATCAAGGCCGACGTGCGTCAGGCATTCGAGGGCCCCGGCGTTCCGCAATGGCAGGTCGTCAGCCAGCTCACCATTGCCTTCCAGAGCCTGCCGGAGATCACACGGCCGTTGTGGCGCAAAGCCCGCTCCACCGTCGAGCCCGCCGACAGCACCTCCACATCCACCTTCTCTGCCGGCGCGTTCGGCTGACCACGACCGACCAGAGAAAGATCATGAAGCCAGCCCCACCCATCGTCCTCATCAACGCCTTCTACGCGTTCTACGACCTGCACCGGCCCGCCTACCGCGCCTACGCCGCGGCCTGCCTGGCCCCGGAGGAGGCCCAGATAGCGGTCTCCCACCTCTTCGACCTCGTCGCCAGCAACTGGACCACCGTTGTCTGCGAACCCGACCCCGCGGCCTGGGCCTGGCAACGCCACACCCGCTCCGTGGCCCACCGCAGCGGACGCACGCTGACCGCACCAGAGGAGACACTGCTCCTCCACGAAAAGCTGCGCCTGAGTATCGACAAGATCGCCACCGTGACCGGCACCGAACCAGCGGCCGTCAGCACACTCCTGGCCGCCGCCCGCCGCCGCCCTCCAGCCACGCCCGACGGCTTTTGACGGTGCGGAGTTGGCGGCCACGCCCCGAGCCCCGTGCAACGACAGGAGGCCGGCACCGCAGTCTGCGGCAACGGCCTCCGGCGAGCCCGCGCGGCAACGCGGAACTCAGAGCCCTGCTGATCAGTGGATGGAGCCAGTAGCCATCAGGGTCGTACGGCATGCGTACGGCCCGGATCGTGACAGCAGCGCGTACGCGACGCAACAAGGATTGGGGCAGACGCGCATCAATTCGCCCTATCACTGCTCACCGACAGCAACGTCCTCCCCCGGACAACCCACAGCTCAGGCGCGTGGGCTGGACCTGTAATACCCACCCGATGCAGAGAAAAGGTCAACAACTGCTCACGCACTTACAAGTACGTCCGGGCATCAAAATGTGCGATTGATGCCTGGTGGTGGGGAGTTGGCAGCTTCGGGGTGTCACCATCTTGTCCACGCACCAGGCCAGGGACGGCGGCAACCGTCCCGTGGTGCAACCCAGATGGAGCCAGGCGTTCGGCGGCCGCGAGGCCGCCGGACTGACAGATCAGGAAACCCATGCCGAAGCAACACCCCTCAGCCAGACCCTGCGTGGAGCACGGATCCCCCAGCGCCCGCCGCCTCAACGGGGCCGAGGCCATCGTGATCATCGTCGTGGTCATCATCACCGCGGCCCTCACCGCCCTCGCAGGTGTGCCCGCCCTTGAAGCCATCCAGCTGCTCGCGGCGGCTGGCCTCATTGCCGGCGCCACCATCGCGCTCAGCACCCGCCTCTCCTTCAAGACCGTCAGGACGGTCCTCAAGGCCGCTCTGACGGCCGCGTGAAGGAGACGCCGTGGGACGCCGCGAGAAAGAGATCACCACGTCCAACGCCGGGCTGCGCCAGCTGGCGGAGTGGCTGCGCAAGCAGCGGGCCCGGGCGGGTCTGACCTACCGCGAACTCGCGGATCGCGCCGGACTGCACGCCACGACCCTGCAGCGAGCTGCCTCCGGCGCCTCGGTTCCCCAGCTCGCACCAGTTCTGGCGTACACCCGGGCATGTGACGCGCTGCCCGAGGAAGCCCGCAGGCTGTGGCGGTGGGCCAGGCGTGAACATGTCCGTGCCCAGTACGGCCGGCGCCCGGCGCCGTCTCCCCGGCTTGTACGAGACTTCGCCGACCTCAGCGCCGCCCTGCGAGACCTGTACGAGCAGGCGGGTGCCCCGCCGTTGCGGACCATGGAGAAGAGGGCGGGCGCCTTCGGGGCCCTTCCGCGCAGTTCGGCGCACCGCATGGTGAACAAGCAGGCCGTGCCCCACAGCCTCGATCAGTTCCGGGGGTTCTTGCGGGCCTGCGAAGTTCCACCCGACTGGAAGGTGTGGGAGGACGCCTGGAACCGGGCATGGCGCTTCGAGAAGCAGGAGGACGCGGGCCTGAATGAGATTGAGATCTGGAACGCTGATCCACAGTGGAATGAACCCTCGCCGCCACGCGTCCTACTCAGCCAGACCCGCAGAGGATCTGAAGAGAACAGGCGGGACCCGGTCAGCGGCGGGGATAAGGCGTACGTCACAGCGAGTGGCCCGGAGTACTACCGGCCTCTCGTCCCACGCCAGCGCAGCATTACGGGCAGAACGCCTGTGAAGGCCGTCGCCAGGATTGTCCACTCCAGGCTCCGGTCGGCCCGTGAGCCAGCGGTGCTGAGGGCCGCGGAGCTCATGGAGGAGCAGCTGCACAGCTGGGGCGAGCAGGTGGACACCGAGACGCTCTTTTGAACCGCAGACGAAGGCCGACGCTGCGTCCGTGACCGCTGACGTAGCGTCGGCCGGGTGGCCGCACGGGGGGCCGGGAGTTCCGCAGCTTTCTGTACGGGCGGGCGTGGAAGCACGCCGAGGGCCCGGTGGCGCTGTTCAACCACGCCGCGACGTGGCTGCGGAAGAGCCGGGTGCTGTTGCCCGGGGTCTCGGTGGTGGGGGCATCACAGGTTCCGCAGCAGACGGGCCCGCTCGTACGCGGCCTGTTCGGGCCAGCTGACTCCTTCAGGACCACCACGGCGACCAGCCGCCCTTACGGGCGCCGGGTCGCACCCTACGTGCTGACTTCGCGTCTCGAACCTGCACGAGGAGGTGGTCTTGCTCTAAGAAGTCATCTCATTTGGCGAGCCTGCGGTAGCAGATGAGGGTGCAGGCGATGCTGGTGAAGGCTAGGAAGTGGTCGGCTTTGCGTTCGTAG
>NZ_JBEXXO010000054.1:0-16880 GCF_040630435.1 Streptomyces sp. NPDC005803
GGTGCACACGCCATTTTTGAGGAGTCTGCCCGGAGGGCCCCCACCCCCACCCACCGGACAGAAGCGCCCCGCAGGGGACCCCGCGGGGAACCCGCACCAATCCAGCCCGTCCGGCGATTGAGGACGGAACCCCGCACCACAGAACCCCGCACCACAGAACCCCGCACCACAGAACCCCGCACCACAGAACCCCGCACCACGGAACCCCGCACCACAGAACCCCGCACCAAGGACAAGCGCGACGTCAGGTCTCGTCGTCCGCCAGTTCCGCCACGCCCGTGATCCGGTGCAGCGGGTACGTGCGGACCTCGTCCGCCGTGTGGTCGTACGCCGTCACGTAGCCCCCCTCGACGCGGACCGGGGCGATCACCCGCTGGCTGGCCGCGCCCTCCGCGTTGACGTAGCCGATCCAGACCGCGGAGCCCGTCATCGCGGCCGCCTGGACGGTGACCAAGGTCTCGGCGGAGGTCGTACGGGGCAGGGCGCCCGCGGCGGAGGCGGCCGGGCCGGTGGCCTTGTGGACGACCGTGGCAGCGGTGTCCCCGGCGCGGATCGCCCGGACCGCCGCACCGAGCAGCGTGGGGTCGGGCACCGGCGGGCCCTCGGGCACGGGGACCGGCGCGGCGCGGGGCGGGGTGCGGACGGCGCCCGCGCGGGTGATCAGGACGTCGCCGTCGGCGGACTCCGCGGCGGGGGCGTACCCCATCTCGCGCAGGCCGTCGAGGAGGGAGGCCGGGTCGATCTGGGCGGCCAGGGCCGTCGGGGCGAGCCGGCGCAGCCGCAGCGTGGCGGAGCGCTTGTCGGCGAGGATCTCGTTGAGGACGGCCTCGTCGTCGCAGCGTACGTACGCGGAGGCGGCCCCGATCCGCAGATGCCCGTGGCGGCGGGCCACGTCGTCGATGAGGTAGCTGAGGGGCTGCGGCACCGGCGTACGGCTGTGCGCGGCGAGGAAGGCGTGCAGGTCGGCGGCGGACTGTCCGGCGTCCAGGGCGCGCCGCACGGAGCCGGGGGTGAAGCGGTAAACCGTCGCGCCGCCTTTCGACTCGATGTCCGCGAGAGCGGCGAGCATGTCGGCGAGGGGGCGTTCCAGCGGGCCGGGGGCGACGGCCGTGAGGTCGGCCTGCAGCAGGACGTGGTCGAGGGGCTCCGGGATCAGCGGGGCGAGCCGCGCAGCGGCCTCGGCGGGGCCGCCGGAGAGCAGGGCGCGGGTCTGCGAGGCGAGGGCGCCACGGCCGCTGATGCCGAGGAGCTCCGACTCGTTGAGCGTCCACAGGGCGATCCGGGACCGCAGGTCGGTGGTGTCCCCGGCGGACGCGGAGGCGCCGCGAAGGGGCCGTTCCCAGCGGAGCCGGGCGAGCAGGGACTCCGGGTCCGGGGCGGTGCCGGGCGGCAGTGCGGCGAGCAGGTCCAGGACCCGGTGCCGGACCTCGGGCGCGGCGGAGCGGTCGAGTTCGGGGCCGAGGGCGGACAGGGCGCGGCCCTTGGCGTCCTGGCCGCCGATCAGACCGGAGGTGCGGGTGGCGGCGAGCCAGGCGGAGGCGAGATCCACCCAGCGTTCCTGTGCGGGCAGGTCCGTCCACTCGTCGTACGCGGGAGTCGGCGCGTACCGTTCGTCCGCCTCGCCGTCGGAGGCCAGCAGACCTGCCGCGTAGGCGAGTTCGACCCAGAAGGCGGCGACGGGTTCCGAGACGTCCAGGACGGCGGCGGTCTTCTTCAGCTCGCGGACACTGAGGCCGCCGGCCCGCAGCACGGCGGGGCCGCCGCCGTTCCAGCTCTTCAGCAACTCCTCGACGGTCGACACGGCGAGGAAGGCCTGGCCGGCGGCCGCGCTGTCCACAGCCTGTGGATCACGTTCGGCGACGGCGACGACGACGGGCGGCTGCGGCTCCGGCACACGGTGGGCGCGCCCGGCGCGCAGGTGCAGCGCCGCCTCGCGCGGCAGGACGACCGTGCGGGTCGACACGGGCAGCAGGAGCCCGCGGTCGCGCAGCCACTTCACGGGCGGGGTGGGGTTCGGGGTCACCTCGCCGTACGGCGGGCCCCAGACCAGCCGGTCCAGCACCGACAGGGCCTCCACCGGGGCGGTGTCGAGGAGTTCGCCCATCCGGGTGCGGTCGGTGAACAGCGCGGACAGGGCGCTCACCGCGGACACCGGGTCATGGGTGGCGGGCAGCCCGGCCGCCGTCAGGATCTCCTGGAGCCGCCCGGGCGACATGCCGGCGGTGGCCTCCGCGACGGTCGGCCCGAGGCCGGTGGGGGACGGGTGCTGCGGGGACGGCGACAGCAGCTCACGGGCGGTGCGCACCAGCCGCAGCCGGTCGCTCTCGCCCCAGACGAGGGCCTGTTCGCGCAGGGTGCCCAGGGCGCGGGGCAGCGCGGCCGCGATCGCGGCGCCCGCGTCGTCCCGGTGCTCCCCGTCGTCCTGGCCGTCGCCCGTGAGCAGGCGGAGCAGGATGTCGTACGGGGCGGGGTCGGGTGCGACCGCCAGCGCCTCGGCGGTCTGCAGGGCGAAGCGGTCGAGGTGCTCCAGGGCGCGGACGACGGAGGCACGGGTGCCGGCGCGCGTCGCGAGCTGGGTGATGTCGCCGGGCACGGGGGTGAGGAGATCGGGCCGGGCGCGCAGCAGCCCGGCCAGTGACTCGTCGTCCCGGGCGCGCAGAGCCTCGGCGAGCGTCCGCGGTGGTGTGGTCATCCCCATCCGTCCCACGGTAGTCGCTCCGGACAGGCCCGAGGGCGCTACGGTCGGTGCAGGGCGGTAGAGGGGAACCATCGCGTGGGGATCGAGAGCGACCAGCTGGTCTACGACTACCTGAGCCGGGTCGGCGACCTGGCGCAGCAGCAACAGCTGTCCTCGGGCACCCGGATGAGGCTCGTGTCGGCGCTGCGCGGAGAGATCGACCGGCAGCGCGTGGCGCAGGCAGCGGACACGCCGGGGGCGGTGCGCCGCATCATCGGGAAGCTCGGTACACCGGACGAACTGGTCGCGGCGGCGGCCTCGTCGGCCTCGTCGGCCGAGGGGACGCCGCCGCTGCCGCAGGAGCCGGACGGTGGTGGAGCGCAGGCGGCGGGAATCCCGCGCCCGCGCCGGGCGAGGCTCCGGAAAGACGGTTCGCGCAAGGGCGCGTCGGAAGTGCGGGAAGAGGTTCCGGGGCCGCCGCCTGGGACGGCCCCGTCCCCACCGCACCGGGCGGGTTCGGACGAGCTCGGCCCGTCCGGGGACGACACCGAGTGGTGGAGCGTGGCCCCGGGTCGGTTCGGCGATGTCGGTGAGTTCGGTGCGGGGACCGAAGTACCGGGCTTCCGGGGTGGGGTGGAGATCCCGGCGGTGCTGAGGCCGCCGGTGCCGGATGACGAGGAAGACGAGGACGCGTACGAGGACGACGCGGCCGAGGGCGACGAGGAGCACGAGCAGGAGGCCGAAGTCCCGCGCCGCCGGCGACGGCTCCCGCGCCTGCGCCGCGCCCGCGAGGACGCCGCTCCCCGCGGCTTCTCGCACCCCTTCCTGCTGCTCGCCGCCGCGCTGCTGGTAGCGGGCGCGGTGATGGACGCCCCGCAGGCCCTGCTGCCCCTGGCGGGCGGCTGGTTGCTCGCGTACAGCTCCCGCAAGCTGTCGCGTGCGGAGGCGAAGTGGGTGGTGATGTGGCTGCCCGGGGCCGTCGCGGCCGGCGCCCTGGTCTGGCTGTGGGGCCGGACGGACGGCCGGTGGGGCGCGCCGATCCCGGAGGGGCAGATGGGCCCGGCGATGGGCGCGACGTGGCCGTGGGTACTGCGGGGGGCGGCCGTGGTCTCCGCGCTCTACCTGGTGTGGCGGGCACGGGGCCCTCGGCCGGGCGGGCGGTGAGGTTGCCCCGGTCCTGGGTGCGGGGTTCCGTCCTCAATCGCCGGACGGGCTGGATTTGTGCGGGTTCCCCGCGGGGTCCCCTGCGGGGCGCCCTGTCCGGTGGGTGGGGGTGGGGGCCCTCCGGGCAGACTCCTCAAAAATGGCGTGTGCACCCGACGACGCATCGGGACCCGGGTCGTACGCCATTTTCTGCGGGGACTGCCCTGCACGCCCCCACCCGGCCGCCCTGCGTCTGCACACCGGCCCCCATGCCTGTCGCAGACGCGAGACGGCCCGGGGCCGGGGGCGTGCAGGGGAGTCCCCGCAGGACGACGAACATCGACCCGGGTCCGCTGCGTACCCGCAGAACGTTCGTCGTCCGAGGAGACGCCCCGGAGGGCCCCCGGACCCCCACCCACCGGGCAGGCGCACACCCCGCGGAGCGACCCGCACACATCAAGCCCGTCCGGCGATTGAGGACGGAACCCCCGACGCCGGACCGGGGCGAACAACGAGGGGAACCCGCGCCCCGGACCGGGGCGAGCAACGGGCCCGCCCCGGACCACCGCACCCCGCTGTCAGCCCGCCAGCTTCGACTGGAACTCGTCGAGGATCTGGCCCGCCGCCGTGTAGCCGATGCCGGCGATCCACAGGCGGTCGTCGACCTTGAAGACCTTGCCGTTCTTCGAAGCGGTCAGCCCCTTCCACAGGCCGCTCCTCATCGTCTTCGTCGCTCCCGCCTTGTCCGGGTCGCCGTACGTGGACGTGAAGACGACGTCCGCGTCCGCGAGGTCGATCTTCTCGGGGGAGACGTCGTAGGAGAAGCCGTCCTTGGCCTTGTCGGTGATGGCGGGGCGGCCCATGCCGAGGTCGGCGAGGATCGAGCCGATGTAGTTCTGCTTGCCGTAGATGCGGATGTCGGCGCCCTCGACGAAGCGGACGAAGTTGACGTCCGTGGCCGCCGCCTTCTCCTTGCCGCCGATCGCCTCGGTCACCTTCGCTACATGGGCGTCGTACGCGGCGACGACCTTCTTCGCCTCGGCCTGCTTGCCGAGTGCCTCGGCGTGCACCTGGAAGTTCGCCTTCCAGGCGGAGCCGGTGGACTCCGTCATCACGGTCGGCGCGATGGCGCTGAGCTGCTCGTAGCGGTCGCCGTCACGGACCTTGCTGGTGAGGATCAGGTCCGGCTTCAGGGAGGCGACGGTCTCCATGCTGGGGTTGGCGATCTCGCCGACCTCCGTGAGCTTCTTCGTCTTCTCCGCCGGCAGGTAGGCGGGGAAACCGTCCTCCGTCGCGGAGTGCGTCGCCCCGACGGGCTGCACGCCCAGGGTGAGCGCGGAGTCCAGCTCTCCGGTGTCCAGGACGACGACGCGCCGGGGCGTCACGGGCACCTTCACGTCGCCCATGACCGTCTTGACGGTGTGGGTGGCGGCGTCGGTCGTGTCGCTGTCGCTGTCGGAGTCCGAGCCGGACGACCCGCAGGCGGTGAGCGCGAGCGCGCCGGTCAGGGCGAGGGCTCCGAGGGCGAGTCCGCGACGGCGGAGGACGGTGGCCATGGGGTGCCTTTCGTGGGTGGGGTGCGGTTCAGGACGACGACGGTGCGGGCTGCCAGGGCGCCCCCGGCACGACGAGCGGCGAGCCCGTCACCGGGTCCGGGACGATGACGGCTTCGAGGCCGAAGACCTCGCGTACGAGCCCGGCGGTGACGACGTCCTCCGGGCGGCCCTCGGCGACGATGCGGCCCGCCTTCATGGCGACCAGGTGGTCGGCGTACCGGGCGGCCTGGTTGAGGTCGTGCAGCACCGTCACCACGGTCCGGCCGCGGGTGCCGTCCGCCGTCGGGGTGGCGAGCCGGCGCACCAGGTCGAGGACCTCCACCTGGTGGGCGATGTCGAGGTACGTGGTCGGCTCGTCGAGCAGCAGCAGGTCGGTGTCCTGGGCGAGGGCCATCGCGATCCAGACGCGCTGGCGCTGACCACCGGAGAGCTCGTCCACCGACCGGGGGCCGAGCGCGGTGATGTCGGTGCGTTCCATGGCCTCGGTGACCGCCCGCTCGTCCTCCTGGGACCACTGCTGCCACCAGTGCTGGTGGGGCTGGCGGCCGCGGGCGACGAGGTCGGAGACGGTGATCGCCTCGGGGGCCACGGGGGTCTGCGGGAGCAGCCCGATCGACTGGGCGATCTTCTTCGTGGGGATCTTCGACAGCTCGGTGCCGTCCAGCAGCACCGCCCCGCCGCGCGGCTTCAGGAGCCGGCCGAGCGCGCGGAGCGTCGTCGACTTGCCGCAGGCGTTCGGCCCGACGATGACGGTCACCTTCCCGTCGGGGACGGCGAGGTCCAGTTCGTGGACGACGGTGCGGTCCTCGTACGCGAGGGTCAGCTCGCGCACCGTCAGCCTGCTGGTCGCGGTGTCCTGCTGCCGGGTCGTGGTCATGCGTTGCCTCCCGTGCGGCCACCGTGGCCGCGGATGATCAGCCAGATCAGGTACGGGGCGCCGACCGCCGCCGTCAGGACGCCCACCGGCAGTTCGGTGGGGGAGAAGAGCCTGCGGGCCAGCAGGTCCGCGAAGACGACGATCACCGCGCCGAGCAGCGCCGAACAGAGCAGCGGGATCTGCGCGGTGCGGGTCATGCGGCGGGCGATCTGCGGGGCCAGCAGGGCGACGAAGTCGACCGGTCCGGCCGTGCCCGTGGCCACGGACGCCAGGATCACGCCGAGTGCCACCAGCCCGAGCCGTACCCGCCCGAGCCGGACCCCGAGGGCGGTCGCCGTGTCGTCGTCCAGGGACACGGACCGCTGCGCGCGGGCCGCCCACAGGACGGCGGGCAGCAGGATCAGCAGGGTCCAGCCGATGGGCGCGGCCTCGTCGTAGCCGCGGCCGTTGAGCGAGCCGGTCATCCAGATCTGCGCCTGCTGGGCGACGAGGTAGTCGCCCTTGGTCAGGAACAGGGTGGTGACGGACCGCAGCGCGATGGCGAAGCCGATGCCGATGAGCACGAACCGGGTGGCGTGCAGCCCGCCGCGCCACGCGAAGGCGTAGACGAGCGCCGCCGCGGCGACCCCGCCGATCACCGACAGGTAGGGCAGGACGGTGTACGAGGTGATGCCGAAGGTCATCGCGCCGACGGTGAGCGCGCTCGCGCCCTGGCTGATCCCGATGATGTCGGGGCTCGCGAGGGGGTTGCGGGCCACGGTCTGGATGAGGGCGCCCGCGATCCCGAAGGCGAGGCCGACGAGGAGCCCGACGACCATGCGGGGCAGCCGCAGCGTGCCCACGACGAGTTCGTCGGGGGAGGGGCGTCCCAGGATCACGTTCAGGACCTCGCCCGGCGCGACGAAGCTCTCGCCGGCGCAGAGGTACGCGACGCACACGAGGGCCAGCAGCACGACGAGCGACGCGGCGACGACCGCGGCCCTGCGGTGCAGCAGGAACCGTCCGCGCGCCCCGATCCGTACGAGGCTGTACCCGGCGGGCCGCACGGCGGCCGTCGGGGCGCTCACGCCGGAACCGCCTTGCGGCGCACCAGCGTGACCAGGAACGGCACCCCGATCAGGGCCGTCATGACCCCGGCGGGCACCTCGCTCGGCGGGAAGACGATCCGGCCGATCACATCGGAGACGAGCAGCATCACGGGTCCGATCAGGGCGGCCATCGGGAGCACCCAGCGGTGGTCGCTGCCGACGATCGCCCGGGCGATATGGGGAACGGCGAGACCGATGAACGCGATCGGACCGGCCGCGGCGACCCCGGCTCCGGTGAGCACGGTGGCGCCGATGCCGCCGACGATCCGTACGGTCGCGATCTTCTGCCCGAGGCCCTTCGCCATGTCCTCGCCGAGTGCGAGCGCGTCGAGGCCGCGGGCGACGCAGAGCACGAGCACCGTGCCGAGCAGCAGGAACGGCCAGATCTGCTGGGCCACCTGGGCCTCGCGGCCGGCGATGGAGCCGACCTGCCAGAACCGGAACTCGTCCAGCGCGGACGCCTTCGTGGTCAGCACGGCCATGGTCACGGACACCAGCAACGCGTTGATCGCCGCGCCGCCGAGCGCCAGCTTCACCGGGGTCGCGCCGCCGCGCCCGCTGGACGCGATGGCGTACACGGCGACGGATGCGACGGCCGCCCCCGCGAAGGCGAACCACACGTACCCGGTGAGCGTGTGGATCCCCGCGTACGCGATGGCCAGCACCACCCCGACCGAGGCGCCCTGGCTGATGCCGAGGATGCCGGGGTCGGCGATGGGGTTACGGGTGATGCCCTGGAGCACGGTGCCGGCGAGGGCGAGCGAGGCGCCGACCATCAGACCGATCAGGGTGCGGGGCACCCGCATGTTCCGGATGACCTCGGCGGCGTCCGAGTGCCCGCCGTGCAGCAGGGCGTCGATCACCTCGGCCGGGGGTATGGAGCGCGCCCCGACGGCGAGACTGAGCAGGACCGCGAACAGCAGCGCGACGACGGCCGCAGCCGTCGCGAGAGCGCGTCTGGAGCGGCGTGGTGCGGCGGCTGGCATCGGACCCAATCGGCGAGCGGCGAGCGACAGGCGGGACAAAGCGAAGGAAAGTAAGGCTTGGCTAAGTCTAAGCACCGCCTGTGCGGGGACGTCCGGGGGTGTGCCGGGACCGGTGCGGGCTCGGCACAATGGACGTCATGGCTTCGCACCCGCTGACGGTCGGCTTCGACCTGGACATGACGCTCATCGACTCCCGGCCCGGCATCAAGGCCACCTACCAGGCGCTTTCCGCCGAGACGGGGGCGTTCATCGACACCGATCTGGTGGTGACCCGGCTCGGTCCGCCGCTGGAGGAAGAGCTCGCCAACTGGTTCCCGGCCGCCGACCTGGCCGCGACGGCCGACCGGTACCGCGAGATCTACCCCACATACGCGATAGAGCCGACGCTCGCGATGCCCGGGGCGCGCGAGTCGATCGAGGCCATCCGCGCACGCGGCGGCCGGACGATGGTGGTCACCGCCAAGTACGAGCCGAACGCGAAGCTGCACCTGACCCACCTCGGCATCGCGCCCGACGTGATCGTGGGCGGCCTCTGGGCCGAGGCGAAGGCGGAGGCGCTGCGTGAGCACGGGGCGGGCGTGTACGTGGGCGACCACACCGGCGACGTACGCGGCGCCCAGGCCGCGGACGCCCTCTCGGTGGCCGTGACGACGGGCCCCTGTGACGCGGCGGAACTGCGCGCGGCGGGTGCGCACGTGCTGCTGACGTCGCTGACGGAGTTCCCGGCGTGGCTGGAGACGTACGGGGCGTAGCCGCGTCGGTACGACCCGGGCCACGCCGGCCCCGTGGCCTGGCCGACGGATCCGGCTGAGCAGGGGCGGTCGGCGCGGCCCCGGGACGCGGTACCGCGTCCGGGATCTGCCGGGGCGAGTCGCACACCTCCGGCACCATCTGCGCCGACGCGCCTCGCAGGGCCCCCTCTGACGCCCGCTCAGCCCGACATCGGCGCCCGAGGACCACTCGCCCGCGCCGCCGCCCGCCCGCCTTCGGTCACAGGGCCGGCTCGCCGGAGGCGGACGCGGGCACGTTGCCGATGGCCCGTTTGAAGTCGGGGCAGTCGACGATCGGATCGTGGTCGCAGACGGCCGCGTGGCGCAGGCTGTCGCGAAGGCGCGTGAGCCGGCCGAGTTGCTCGTCCAGGGAGCTCGCCTTGGCGGCCATGCGGGTGCGCAGGGCGGCGTCCGACGGCTGTGCCGCGAGGAAGCGGCCGATCTCGGCGACCGAGAGTCCGGCGCCGCGCGCGCACGTGATCAGGGTCAGACGGTCCAGTACGTCCGGGAGGTACGTCCGCCGCAGGCCGTTGCGGCCCGCCGAGGCGATCAGGCCCTTCTTCTCGTAGAACCTCAGCGCCGAGGGCGCCAGCCCGGAGCGGTGCGCGACCTCCGCGATGTCCAGCAACGGCTCAGCCACCACAGCCCCCTTGACTTGAATCGCGGTTCAAGTTGCAGCCTAGCCGCCATGACGATTCATCACATCAACTGCGGATCCGTCCGGACGATCGAGGCCACCTACGCCGGTCCGCGACCCGCTCCCGCGGTGAACCACTGCCTGCTCGTGGAAACCCCCGCCGACGGGCTGGTCCTGGTCGAGACGGGACTCGGGCTGGGCGACGTCCGGGACCCGGCCGGCACGCTCGGCAGCGACTGGGTCGGCATGGCCGAGCCCGCGCTGGACGAGGAGGAGACGGCCGTCCGGCAGATCGCCCGCCTCGGGTACGCGCCGTCGGACGTGCGCCACATCCTCGTCACCCACCTGGACGTGGACCACAGCGGCGGCCTGCCCGACTTCCCCGACGCCCACGTCCACGTGCTCGCGTCCGAACTCGAAGCGGCCCGCTCCGAGGCGCCCAGTTTCCGCTACCGGCCTGCCCACTGGGCGCACGGCCCGCGGTGGATCACCTACGGCTCCGAGCCCGGGGAGCAGTGGTTCGGGTTCACCGCACTGCAGCCGCAGGGACTCGGGCCGGAGTTCAAGCTCGTCCCCCTCGGCGGCCACACCGCCGGCTACACCGGGATCGCCGTGCGGGCGGGCGACCGGTGGCTCCTGCACTGCGGCGACGCGTACTACTACCACCGCGAGATCGGCCCCCTCAAGGAGACCCACCCGCTTCTCGACATCGTCCAGACGACGTCACAGGTGCACCCGGACCTCCGGCTCGGGACCCAGGCCCGGCTCCGCGAACTCCTGCGCGACCACGGCGACCAGGTCGAGACCTTCTCCGCGCACGACCCCTGGGAACTCATGCGCTACACCACCGGGGTGACGGCGGCGGGTTGAGAGCGATGCGGGCGGTTCTCGGGGCCCCGGCGGGCGCCGTGCGCGCCCACGTCGCACGCAGCCCCACGGCAGGCGAGGGGGCGGGGCGTTACCGCTTCGGTGCGGCCGCGCGGGCGGATCGGACGACGCCTGCCGCGGCGATCAGGAAGCCGACGCCCATCAGCATGCAGAGGGACCAGGCGATCGGCGGGAGGGGATCCGTGCCGAGGAAGAGCGGGGCGACCGTGGCGAGGGTCGAGAGGGCGCCGACGAGGAAGACGATCGCGCCGACGCGGACCAGGCGGTCGCCTGCGTGGGAAGAGGGAGTACTCACCCCGCCAGGGTAGTTCCTGGCGCCGGCGGACCGTCCGCGGCCGGCCGGTGGGCGAGGCGGGTGCCGTTTCCGGACAGAGTCCGGATGACCAGGCTTGACGAGGGGTACTTCACCTGTGGAGGCTTCTGCCAGCAGGGGAAGCACGACCACAGGACGGCCTGACCTGCTGAGGGCTTTGTTCCGGCATACGGGTTGAGATGGGGTGCGTGCTTTGCCGACTGGCAAGGTCAAGTGGTTCAACAGTGAGAAGGGCTTCGGCTTCCTCTCCCGCGACGACGGCAGCGACGTCTTCGTGCACTCGTCCGTGCTGCCCGACGGAGTCGACGCACTCAAGCCCGGCCAGCGCGTCGAGTTCGGCGTGGTCGCCGGACAACGCGGTGACCAGGCGCTTTCCGTGGCGATCCTCGACCCCACCCCGTCCGTCGCGGCCGCGCAGCGGCGCAAGCCGGACGAGCTGGCGTCGATCGTGCAGGATCTGACGACCGTGCTGGAGAACATCACGCCGATGCTGGAGCGCGGCCGCTACCCCGACAAGGCGGCGGGTGCCAAGATCGCCGGCCTGCTGCGGGCGGTCGCGGACCAGCTCGACGTCTAGTGCCGCGTCAGTCAAGGTTTGCCCGGTAGGAGCGGCGTCAGGTGCGTGCCCTCGGCGTGCCGGCCGGAAGTCCTCGTACGGGACGTACGTGGACTTTCGGCCGGTGCGGCGAGAGTGCGTGCAGGGCGTCGCGACGGGGCGCACCTTGGCTGCCGCGGCACTAGGAATCAGGCGAACGACAGCGCGTCGGGGCCGAGGGGCGGAACCAGTCCCTCGGCCGCGGCGCGCGTCAGCAGGCCGCGGATCGCCGCGTAGCCGTCCTCGCCGAGGTCGGCGGTGAACTCGTTCACGTACAGCCCGATGTGCTGGTCGGCGACGGACGGGTCCATCTCCTGGGCGTGCTCCAGGACGTAGGGGCGCGACGTCTCCGGGTCGTCCCACGCCATCCGGACCGACGTGCGCACCGACTCGGCGAGCAGCTTCAGCGTGTCCGCGCCCAGCGAGCGCTTCGCGATGATCGCGCCCAGCGGGATCGGCAGCCCGGTCGTGTCCTCCCAGTGGCGTCCCATGTCGGCGAGGTTGTGCAGGCCGTAGTTCTGGTACGTGAAGCGCGCCTCGTGGATGACCAGGCCGGCGTCGACCTTGCCGTCCCGTACCGCCGGCATGATCTCGTCGAACGGCAGGACGACGATCTCGCCGACCCCGCCCGGTACGACCTCGGCCGCCCAGAGGCGGAAGAGCAGATACGCGGTGGAGCGCTCGCTCGGGACGGCGACGGTCTTGCCCGTCAGGTCCGTGCCCGGCTCCCGCGTGAGGACGAGCGGTCCGCAGCCCCGCCCCAGCGCCCCGCCGCACGGCAACAGCGCGTACTCGTCGAGGACCCAGGGCAGGACCGCGTACGAGACCTTGAGCACGTCCAGTTCGCCGCGCTCGGCCATGCCGTTGGTGAGGTCGATGTCCGCGAAGGTGACGTCGAGCGCGGGCGCGTCGGGGACCCGTCCGTGCGCCCAGGCGTCGAAGACGAACGTGTCGTTGGGGCAGGGCGAGAAGGCGATCCGCAGCGGGCCGGGGGCCGCCGACGGAGCAGGGGTCGCCAGCGGGTCAGGCGTCGTGTCGGTCATGGTGGGTCCAGCCTTCCAGTACGGGGGTGAGCTTCCCGAACGCCTCGGTGAGCGCGGCCAGCGCGTCGCCGATGCGCCAGGCGTCGCGGTCGCGCGGGCCGACGGCGTTCGAGACGGCCCTGATCTCCAGGACGGGCACGCCGATGCGCTCGGCCGCCTCCGCGACCCCGAAGCCCTCCATGGCCTCGGCCACGGCGCCCGGGTGGGCGGCGAGGAGGGCGGCGGCGCGCTCGGCGCTGCCGGTGACGGTGGAGACGGTGAGGACGTCGCCGGTCACGGCGTGGGTCGCGGCGACCGCCGCCTTCACCAGCGAGCGGGGCGGGAAGTGCCAGACCCGGCCGAAGCCGAGCGCGGTGACGGGGACGAAGCCCCCGGGAGTCTCGGCGCCCAGGTCCGCCGCGCCGATGCGGCCGGCCACGACGAGGGAGCCGACCGGGGCGACGCCGGCGAAACCGCCGCCGATGCCGGCCGAGATCACCAGGTCGTAGCGGTCCGAGGCCAGGGCGAACGCGGCGGACGCCGCGGCGGCGGCCGGTCCGGCGCCGCCCGCGAGGACGTCGTACGGACCCGCGCGGTGGATCTCCGCGCCCGGAACCGCATGGACGGACACCGTGGGACCGGCCCCGGACGCACGCGTGACCGCGTCCCGTTCGATCGGGACAGCGGTCACGACAAGCACACGCACGGGGGGAATCCTCCGAGGTCAGGAGGGGGTCAGTCGGTCTTCTTGAGCTCGAAGTGCCAGATGCCGGTCAGCTGCTTGCCCTTGGTCTCCACGATGCTGATCTGCGTCTGCTTCGTGGTCTCGCCGGTCTGGCTGGAGAAGAAGGCGCTGCCCGGGATGGACCGGTAGGTCTTCTTGTACGGCTCCTGCTCGGCCTGCTGGCCGTTGATGAAGAGGGTCCAGCCGTTGTCGGCGACCTCGGGGTCGACGCCGAAGCGGACCTTGTCGTCCATCGCCACCTTGACGGTCTTCTCCGCCTTCTTGTTGAGGCAGCCCTGGATCTCGGATTCCTTGAGGGGCTTGCCGTCGTTGTAGCAGGACGCCTCGGTGCTCACCGAGGTGTCGCCGACCGTCACGGTGGCGAGCGGCGTCGGCTTGTCGCAGGCGGAGAGGACAAGGAGTCCCGCGGACACGGCACCAAGAGCGACGCCGATTCGACGGCCCTTACCGGAGAAGAACGCAACGGTCATGGGCCGAAGGCTATCGGTCGCTCCGGCTCACGCCACGCGGGGGTGCGGCGAGCCGCGCCGCGCGGCGCCCAGCAGACCCCGTACGGACGTTGCGGCGCCGAGCGCGAGGATGCCCGCGGCGACCGACATGCCCAGTACGCCGTTGAGGGGGAGGGCGATCCCGATCGCCCCTCCGGCCACCCAGGCCATCTGGAGCAGCGTCTCGGAGCGGGCGAAGGCGGACGTGCGGACCTCCTCCGGCACATCGCGCTGGATCATCGCGTCCAGGGACAGCTTCGACAGGGCCTGGGTGAAGCCGGCCGTGGCCGTGAGCGCGGCCACCATGACCGTGCTGAAGAAGACGGCCGCCAGCACGGCGATGCCCAGGGCCAGGCCGAGCACCGAGGGGATGATGATCTCGGGGCCGCGGGCCCTGAGCCAGGAGCCGACCGCCGTCCCCAGCGCGTTGCCCACCCCGGCCGCCACGCCGACGATGCCGAGCGAGATCGCGGCGCTCTGCCCGGCCAGCGGGTGCTCGCGCAGCAGGAACGCCAGGAAGAAGATGAGGAAGCCGGAGAGCGCCCGGTGCGAGGCGTTGGCCTGGAGGCCGTGCAGGACGGACGGGCCGACGGACCGCAGCCCGGGACGCTTCTCCCTCTCGCCGTTCTTCTCCCTGGACCTGGTCCTCTCCCCGAACCTGGTCCGCCCCCTGAACCCCGTCCCTCGCCTGGGCCTGAGCTCGTCCTTCGGCCCGGCCGGCTTCTTCCCGTTCCCGGGCGCGTCGGGCTTGCGCAGATCGGGGCGGGGGGAGCCCTCGCCGTGCGGCGGCACCAGGTGCGCCTTCCGCTCGCCCTTCGCCGAGTCCACCTTGTGCGGCAGCGTGAACGCGAGGACGGCCCCGCCGACGAAGATCGCGCACGCGCCGTACAGCGGCCACGGGGGCCCGATGGTCTGGAGCCCCGCCCCGATCGGCGCGGCGGCGCCGGTGGCCAGGAGACCGGCGAGCGTCACCCGTGAGTTCGCCTTCACCAGCGAGAAACGGGGTGGCAGCAGACGCGGCACGACGGCGCTGCGCACCACTCCGTACGCCTTCGAGCACACCAGTACGCCCAGAGCGGCCGGATACAGCTCCAGACCGCCGGTGGCGACCGCGCCCGACATGGTGAGCGCCAGCACGGCGCGGGCCAGCATGGAGCCCGCCATGGCGGCGCGGCGGCCGTGCGGCAGGTGGTCCAGGAGCGGGCCGATGACCGGGGCGAGCAGGATGAACGGCGCCATGGTGACGGCGAGGTACAGCGCGACCCGGCCGCGGGCCTCGCCCGTCGGTACGGAGAAGAACACGGTCGACGCGAGCGCGACGGTGATCATCACGTCGCCCGCGCCGTTCACCGCGTGCAGCTCGATCAGTTTGCCCAGACCGGACTCGCCGGCCCCGTGGGCGTGCGTCGCCTTGCGGATCCCTCTGGCGGTTCCGGTGAACGGGGACCGGAGGGCATGGCCGATCGACCTGCTCGTCCTGCGGAGCGGGCCGGATGCGTCGTGCGACCTGGCAGAAGCCACTTGGTCATACTGCCCCAGTCCCCGGCATGACGAACCGAGATCGGGCCGGGGCGCGGTGTGTACCGCCCCGTCGGGTCAGTGATCGGGCAGGTCGCAGGGGGTGCGGCGGGGCGGATCGGGGCGCTCTCGCCGGGGACACGGCGTGGGATGCGGCGTCGTTTTGGGACGGGCAGGTGGGCGGGGAGCGGCGGAGAGGGTAGCGTGCGTAGCGCGCCACCGGCGGTTGTTCTTGGCCGCGCGCCTCTCGGCGATCCCGCAGAATGGATTGCAGAAGGTGCGCCCGAGGCAGGCACAACGGGTGTGGACGTCGACGCGGCCCCCAGGTCCGCTCCGCCCGCAACCGTATGGCCGAAATCGATGGATGTGCTAGGCGCGCTCGTGAGACTGGCGTAGGAGAGAAGCGAGACCTGTGAGTGCTGCGACGACGCGAAGCCGTACGGCCCGTACCCCCGTCCCCGACCGTCTGTGCGCCGAGGCGGTAGGCCTCGCCCGTGCGGCGGCCGAGGAAGCGGCCGCGCCCGGGGTTGTGGGTGAGCATGTGGGCGTGGTCTCCGAGGGGGACCGGGTCGTCACGCACTACTTCGAGTGCAAGGACCCGGCCTACCGGGGCTGGCGCTGGGCGGTGACGGTCGCCAGGGCCTCCCGCGCGAAGAACGTCACGCTGGACGAGACGGTGCTGCTGCCGGGCGCCGACGCGCTGCTCGCGCCGGAGTGGGTGCCGTGGAGCGAGCGGCTGCGGCCCGGCGACATGGGGCCGGGCGATCTGCTGCCCACCGAGGCGGACGACCTGCGCCTGGAGCCCGGCTACACCGGCGACGACGAGCCGCCGCCGAACTCCGTGGTCGCCGCGCTCTCGGGCGAGCTGGCCGAGCTCGTCGACTCGGAGGACGCGGAACTGACGACGCGCCCCGACCCGCCGCGCCGCGGTTCGATCGCCGCGGTCGCGGACGAGCTGGGCATGCGGCGTGCGCGGGTGCTGTCCCGGTACGGGCTGCACGCGGCGGCCGACCGCTGGGACGAGGGGTTCGGCGCGAAGACGCCGATGGCCCAGGCGGCTCCGGCCTCCTGCGTCTCGTGCGCCTTCCTGGTGCCGCTCGCGGGCTCGCTGAAGCAGGCCTTCGGGGTGTGCGCGAACGAGTTCGGTCCGGCGGACGGGCACGTGGTGTCCCTCTCGTACGGGTGCGGTGGGCATTCGGAGGCCGCGGTGATGCCGAAGCCGCCGAAGCCGGCGCCGCACGCGCTGGACACGATGCAGGTGGACGAGTACCCGCTGCGCCCGGCGCGCGATTCCGGCTCCGTGCCGACGGAGACGGACGCGCCGACGGAGGACCTCGGCCACTCCTGAGGCGGGCGCCTTGGGGTGCGGTGGTCCGGGGCGGGGCCCGTTGTTCGCCCCGGTCCGGGGCGCGGGGTTCCGTCCTCAATCGCCGGACGGGCTCAATTGGTGCGCCCTGCCCCGCGGGGTGTGCGCCTGCCCGCTGGGTGGGGGTCCGGGGTCCCTCCGGGGCGTCTCCTCGGACGACGAACGTTCGGCGGGTACGCAGCGGACCCGGGTCGATGTTCGTCGTCCTGCG
>NZ_JBEXXO010000055.1:0-15653 GCF_040630435.1 Streptomyces sp. NPDC005803
TCGGAACGCCCGAATACATCCAGTATGCGGACGCTCCTCCGCCTTGCGATGCACCGCATCTGACGCCGCGCGCTGATCCACCAGGGATGACGGGACAGCCCTTAGAAGAGCGCCGGGGCGCCGGCGTGCGCACCGTTCTCGAAGGCCAGCAGGCGCTGCTTGCGGTCGAGGCCGCCGCCGTACCCGGTGAGGCTGCCCGAGGCTCCGATGACCCGGTGGCAGGGCACGATGATGCCGACCGGGTTCCTGCCGTTGGCCAGCCCCACCGCGCGGGAGGCGCCGGGTTTGCCGAGGTGCTCGGCCAGTTCTCCGTACGTCCGGGTCTCGCCGTACGGAATCCGCCGGAGCTCGGCCCAGACGGAGCGCTGGAACGGGGTGCCGGCGAGGTGCAGCGGGAGGTCGAAGTCCCGCAGTTCACCGGCGAAGTAGGCGTCCAACTGCTCGGCCACCTCCTCGAAGGGGCCAGGGTCGGCCACGCCGAAGGTCTCCTCCGCCGGGCGGTGCCGCTGACCCGCCATGTAGAGACCGGCGAGGACCCGGTCGGTGGCGACGAGGGTCAGCGGGCCGTAGGGGCTGTCGATCACGGTGTGCTGCCGGGTCGCGGTGGTGGTGGCGGTGCGGGGCGTGGTCACGAGGCACTTCCTTGCGCGGGAAGGTGGTTGATGGGGTGGTCGTCGACGGTCCACAGATACTGGACGGCGTACGCCCGCCAGGGCCGCCAGCCCGCCGCGCGCGCGGTGAGCGCGGCGGGTGTCGAGGGCAGTCCGAGCTGCTGGGCGGCCCGCCGGATGCCGAGGTCCGTCGGCAGGAAGGCGTCCGGATCGCCGAGCGCCCGCATGGCGATGACCTCGACGGTCCAGGGGCCGAATCCGGGCAGTGCGCGCAGTTCGGCCCGCGCCTTCTCCCAGTCGGTGTCCGTGCCCAGCCGCAGCGAGCCGTCCGCGAGGGCTCCGACGAGGGTGGTGAGGGTGCGGCGGCGGCTGCGGGGCAGGGCCAGCTGTTCGGGGTCGAGCCCCGCCAGCGCCTCCGGCGCCGGGAAGAGGTGGGTGAGGCCGCCCTCCGGGTCGTCGACGGGCGTGCCGTGGGTGCTGACCAGCCGGGCCGCGTGGGTCCGGGCGGCCGCGGTGGAGACCTGCTGGCCGAGCACGGCGCGGACGGCGAACTCCGCACCGTCGACGGTCCTCGGCACCCGGCGGCCCGGCGCCTTGTCGACCAGCGGGGCCAGCAGCGGATCGGAGCGCAGCTGCTCGTCGACGGCGACCGGGTCCGCGTCCAGGTCCAGCAGCCAGCGGCACCGGCTGATGGCCAGGGTGAGGTCACGCGGGTCGGTGAGCGAGAGCCGGCAGGCGATGTGGTCGGGGCGCGGAGTGAGGGCGACGACGCCGTGTCCGTGGGGCAGGCGGAGCGTGCGGCGGTAGGCCCCGTCGCGCCACTCCTCGACGCCCGGGACGGCCGTCGCGGCGAGGTGCCCGAAGAGATTGCCCGGGTTGAGCGGGCCGCGGTACGGAAGCCGCAGCGCTATCACCCCGGGCGTGACCGGCGGCTTCGCCGACCGGGCGGCGCGGCTGCGCAGCTCCCCGGGGGCGAGGGCGAAGACCTCGCGGACGGTGTCGTTGAAGGTGCGGATCGAGGCGAACCCGGCCGCGAAGGCCACCTCGGCCATGGGCAGCCCGGTCGTCTCGATGAGCACCCGCGCGGTCTGCGCCCGTTGTGCCCGGGCCAGCGCCAGCGGCCCGGCGCCCAACTCGGCGAGCAGCTGGCGTTCGATCTGGCGGGCCGAGTACCCGAGCCGGGTGGCCAGCCCGGGCACGCCCTCCCGGTCGACGACCCCGTCCCGGATGAGGCGCATCGCGCGGGCGACGGAGTCGGCGCGCGCGTTCCATTCGGGCGATCCGGGGCTGGTGTCGGGGCGGCACCGCTTGCAGGCCCGGAACCCGGCCTGCTGGCAGGCGGCGGCGCTCGGGTAGAAGGTCATGTTCTCGGCCTTGGGCGGTACGACGGGGCAGCTGGGACGGCAGTAGATGCGGGTGGTCAGGACCGCGGTGAAGAACCATCCGTCGAACCGGGCGTCCTTGGACTGGACGGCCCGCACGCAGCGCTCGGTGTCGGTGTGCATGGTTCAAGCATGGGCCACGGGCAGGGGCGGAGCTGGCGGGAATCCGACATCAGCCTCGCCCTGCCAGGGCTTCTCCGGCCTCCCTGGGGTGCGGTCCGCGCGGGGCCTGAGTTGACAGCCGACGCCCCGGTGAGAGGCTGGAGAAAGCTTCGACGCCCCCGTGGCGGGCCTGAGGCCCGTCGGACTGCGTGGACCGGTCCCGTCCGGCCGCGCAGCGCGGAACGCAAGGGAGAGCCCGCTATGACGGACACGGCCGCGCCCCTCTGCTCCCATCTGGACCAGGTCCGGCGCGTGACCCCGGACAGCCCGGACTCCTGCCCGCAGTGCGTCGCGCAGGGCGACACCTGGGTCCATCTGCGCGAGTGCCAGAGCTGCGGACGGGTCGGGTGCTGCGACTCCTCCGCGAACAAGCACGCCACCGCGCATCGCGAGGCGACGGGCCACCCGTTGATCCGCTCCTACGAGCCGGGCGAGACGTGGTGGTGGTGTTACGAGGACCAGGTGACGTTCGACGTCGACGGTGTGGGACCGGCCCGGCCGGTCTGAGCCCGGCCCGCACGGCGGTCCCCGGGGCCGGCCCGCGCTCACTCAGGTCCGTGCCGCCGGCCGCCCTCTCTCAGGTCCGTGCCGCGGCTCGCGCTCCCTCAGGTCCGTGCCGCCGCCAGCGCCTCTTCGAACTCCACGTACGCGTGCGCGTCGAAGAGCACGAACCGCACCTCTTCGAGGGGCGCGGCCGCCTCCGCCAGCACGGTGCGGACGGCGATACGGGCGCCGTCGTCCATCGGCCAGCCGTAGATGCCGGTGGAGATCGCCGGGAAGGCGATGGTGCGTGCCCCCAACTCCGTTGCCACGCGCAGGGCTTCGCGGTAACAGGACTCCAGCAGGGCCGAGCGGTCCTCGGCGCTGCTCCAGACCGGGCCGACCGTGTGCACCACCCAGCGGGCGTCGAGCTTTCCGGCGGTGGTGGCGACCGCCTGGCCCGTACGCAGTCCCTTGCCGTACGTCGAGGCTCGCAACGCACGGCAGGCGGCCAGGATTTCGGGGCCGCCCCTGCGGTGGATCGCTCCGTCGACCCCGCCGCCGCCGAGCAGGGAGGAGTTCGCGGCGTTGACGACGGCGTCGACGGACTGCTGGGTGATGTCGCCCCGCACGAGGGTGACGGTGACGGTGGAAGGTGTGCGCATGCCGCCATCATGCCGTGACCCGAGCCTCCCTGGCGGCCGGCCGCGCGGGGCGGACGTCAACGGCGGCCGGACGGCCCCGTCCCGCGCAGCCGCCGCCATACCGCCTTCGCCGCGTGGTGGCCTGACATGCCGTGCACGCCGGGGCCGGGCGGGGTCGCCGACGAGCAGATGTAGACCGCCGGGTGCGCGGTCGCGTACGGCACCCGGGCGAGCCTGGGACGGATCACGGTCTGCAGCCCGGAGAAGGCGCCGCAGGCGATGTCCCCGTCGACGTAGTTCGCGTT
Organism: Streptomyces sp. NPDC005803; assembly: GCF_040630435.1. Lineage (NCBI taxonomy): Bacteria > Bacillati > Actinomycetota > Actinomycetes > Kitasatosporales > Streptomycetaceae > Streptomyces > Streptomyces sp. NPDC005803. Next base: position 3,585 of record NZ_JBEXXO010000055.1, read on the forward strand.
GCGCGCGGCGAGTTGGGGCGGTCCCGACACCGCGCGGGCGAGGACGACGTCGCGGAAGCCGGGGGCGAAGCGCTCCAGTTGGCGTTCGATGACGTCGGTGGCGTCGCCCTGCCAGCCCGCCGGGACGTGGCCGTACACCCAGAAGACGTGCTTGCCCTCGGGGGCGCGGGACGGGTCGACGAGGCTGGGCTGGGCGGTGATCAGGAACGGGACGCTCGGGTCGCGGCCGGTCACGGCGGCGCGCAGGGCGGTGTCGATCTCGCCTGCCGTGGGGCCGATGTGGACCGTGCCGGCCCGGCGGGCCTCCTCCGCGGCCCAGGGGACGGGGGCCGACAGGGCGTAGTCGATCTTGAAGGTGGAGGCGCCGTAACGGTAGCCGCGGTAGGCGTTGCCCAGCCCGGCGATCCGGGCCAGCGCGGTCGGCGAGGTGTCGAAGACGTAGGCGCGGGCGGGCGGCAGTTCGTCCAGGCGCTTGACCTCCGTTCCCGTACGGATGACGCCGCCCTGCTCCCGCAGGTACGAGGCGAGGGCGTCGGAGACGCCCTGGGAGCCGCCGCGCGGCACCGGCCAGCCGTTCTCGTGCGCGGCCAGGGCGAAGAGCAGGGCGATGCCGCCGGTGGCGAGGCCGCTGGTGGGGGCGATGGCGTGGGCGGCGAGTCCGGCGAGGAGGCCGCGGGCCTTCTCGCCGCGGAAACGGCGGGACAGGAGCGCGGCGGGCTGGATCGCGTCGAGCCCGAAGCGCGCCCAGCGGTAGGGATCGCGGGGCAGTCCGTCCCACGGGGTGCGCAGGAAGTCCTGGGCGAGGGCGTCCCAGTGGCCGAGGTAGGGGGCCAGGAGCCGCCGGTAGGCCCCCGCGTCCTGCGGTCCGAGCGCCATGGCCGTCTCCCCCACCGAGGTGGCCAGCACGGCCGCGGAACCGTCCGGGAACGGGTGCGCCAGGGCGAGCCGCGGCTGCAGCCACTCGAGGCCGTGCCGGGCCAGCGGCATCGCGCGGAAGGCGGGTGAGCCGATGCCCAGCGGGTGGACCGCCGAGCAGGGGTCGTGCCGGAAGCCCGGCAGCGTGAGTTCTTCGGTACGGGCTCCGCCGCCGACGGCCTCCCGGGCTTCGAAGACCTCCACGGCGAAGCCACGGCGGGCCAGTTCGGCTGCGGCGGTCAGTCCGTTGGGGCCCGCCCCCACGACGACGGCATCGAGCATCGACGGCACCTTCGGACTCCTTTGTCAGCCGACGGTCTGAGCACCCAGGATATTCGCAGGCGTCAGCGGTCCGGGCGCGGGTATCGTCCTGCGCGATGACCCCGTCGAACCCCGCACAGCAGCCCCGGCCGGGCCCGACTCCCGGCACCCTCGCGCTACCGGGTGATTCCGCCGTGCGCCACCGGATCGGCGAGATGGCGGAGCGGCTGACCGCCGTGCCCGGCATCCGCGCCGTCGTCCTCGGCGGCAGCCGGGCCCGGGGCGCCCACCGGCCGGACTCCGACTGGGACCTGGGCCTCTACTACCGAGGCGTGCCGGACCTCGCCGCGCTGACCTCGCTGGCGTCCGCGTTCCAGGGCTCCCCGGTCGAGGTGGCCGGGCCGGGCGGCTGGGGGCCGTGGGTGAACGGCGGGGCCTGGCTGCGGGTGGACGGCGTTCCGGTCGACTGGATCCTGCGCGATCTGGGCCGGGTCGAGGCGGTCTGGTCCGACTGCCGTCAGGGCCGTTACGAAGTGGGGGTCCAGCCGGGGCACCCACTCGGCTTCTGGTCCCCCGCCTACCCGGGCGAGGTCGCCCTCGGGCGCGTACTCGCCGACCCTCACGGTGAGTTGACGGCCCTTCAGCAGGCGACGTCCGAATACCCGGAGCCGCTGCGCAGAGCCTTGGCCGATGCGGCGTGGGAGGCGGACTTCTCGGTCGTGGCAGCCCGCAAGTCCGCGCCGGCCGGGGACCGGCTGCATGTCTCACTCTGCCTGTCCCGGGCGTTCGGCGTCCTGGTCCAGTCGCTGCACGCGCACCACCGTCACTGGTGCCTCAACGAGAAGGGCGCGCTGGCCGCCGCCGCGGCCCTGCCCGACACGCCTGCGGACTTCGCGGCACGGGTGGGTGAGGCCCTGCGGGGTCTGGATCCCGCGGCGGTGGAGTCGGCCGCGACGGTGGTGCGGGACGTACGTGAAGTCCTGCACGCCCTGTGATCCGGACGGTGATCCTAGAATCCAGGCATGATCGCTGAACTGCAGTGCGTGGTGCTCGACTGTCCCGATCCGTTGCGTCTCGCGGAGTTCTACCGCTCACTGCTCGGCGGGCGCGTCAACCAGGTGGACCGCCGGTGGGCGGTCGGCGACGACTGGGCCACGCTGCACACCGCCGCCGGGACCGTGCTCGCGTTCCAGCGCGTGGCGGACCACCGGCCACCGCGGTGGCCCGATCCGGAGCGCCCGCAGCAGTTCCATCTGGACTTCGGGGTCCCCGACCTGACCGCGGCCCAGCGAGAGGTGGTGGCGGCCGGGGCGACCGTGCTCGACGACGCCGCCGGGACCGATCGCCCGTGGCGCATCTACGCGGATCCGGCCGGGCATCCGTTCTGCCTGGTCAAGCACGGTAACGGCCCTTCCTGAGGGCGCTCAGTCCCGCTGAATGGCCGCGACGCAGCGGGCGAGCAGCTCCCGCAGGGTGTCGCGTTCCTGCGGTGTGAACTCGTCCGCGATGCGGCGTTCGATCCGCACCGCCCGCTCGTCGGCGAGCCGCAGCGTCTGGGCTCCGGCCTCGGTCAGGCGCGTCTCCAGCATCTTCTGGTGCCAGGGGTGCACGGACCTGACGATCAGTCCCCGTTCCTCCAGGTGCTTCAGCACCGCCGCCATCGCCTGCGGTGTCACCAGACAGGCCCTGGCCAGTGCCGCCCCCGACATGCCCGGGTGATCGGCGAGGGCGAACAGTGCCGCGTACTGCGCGACGGTCAGGTCGGCGTCCTTCAACGCGGAGCTCTTGGCTGCCATGAGGGCTTGCTCTGCACGTTTGATGTCCGCGCCGAGGCGGTCGCCGGCGGTCATTCCCATGCTCGCGAGCGTACAGCGCCGGCCCCGCGACGGGCGGCGGCGAGATGACAGGGATGGATGTTCTATCAAGGCCTTGATATAACTCAGGCCATGGATATTCAAGCAGGGCGCAGCCCCGCGCCCGTCACCTTCGACAGGACCGTCCTGATCACCGGCGCCACCCAGGGACTCGGCCTCCACCTCGCCCGCGATCTGGCCGGACGGGGCGCCACCCTGCTCCTGCACGGCCGGAACCGGGAGCGGCTGGACCGGGCCGCCGCCGAGGTCCGGGCGATCTCGGGCGGCCGCGCCGAGGTCCGCACCTACCTCGCCGATCTCGCCGACCTGGACCAGGTCCGGTCCCTGGCCGCGGCGGTCCGGGCGGCCGAGCCCCGCCTCGACGTCCTGGTCAACAACGCGGTGGCCGGCGGAGGCGCCGAGCCGCGGCGCCGGGAGGTGAGCGCCCAGGGACATGAACTCCGCTTCGCCGTCAACTATCTGACGCCGTATCTGCTGATCAGGGAACTGCTCCCGCTGCTGACCGCGTCGGCACCGGCGCGCGTGGTCCAGGTGGCGTCGGTGGGACAGTCGCCGGTCGACTTCGACGACGTCATGATGGAACGCGGCTACGAAGGCCTGGAGGCCTACTGCCGGAGCAAGCTCGCGATGATCATGTCGACGTTCGACCTGGCCGCCGACGGGACGGCCGGGAGCGGGGTCACGTTCAACGCGCTGCACCCGGCCCATCTGATGGACACCGAGGGGGTGCGGGCGTACGGACTGACTCCGGCGGTCCCCGTCGAGGAGGGCGTGCGTCCCACGGTGCGGCTGATCACCGACCCCGCGCTCACCGAGGTCAGCGGCCGCTACTTCGACCGGTTCACGGAGACGTCCGCCCATGAGCAGGCGTACGACCCGGCAGCGCGCGAACGCCTCGCCGCGCTGACCCGCACCCTGCTGGCCTGAAAAACCGCCCGCTCAGGCCCCGGCGCGCAGCGCGCTCAGGATGCGCTCCGCCGTCGCACGGTCCCGGGCGGCGGTGAAGGGCAGGTCGTTGCCCCCGGCGATCCGGAACGGCGCGCCGGACAGGGTGACCTGGGCGCCGCCCGCCTCGGTGACCAGGAGGAGCCCCGCCGCGTGGTCCCAGGCGTACTCCCAGTTGAAAGCCACAGCGTCCAGCTCGCCACGGGCGACGGCGAGGTATTCGAGGCCGGCCGAACCGCAGGGGCGGGCCTCGATGCCTTCGGTGCGCAGGCCGAGCAGGGCCTTCTTCTGCGCGTCGGTGGTGTAGTCGGGGTGGGACATCGCCACCCGCAGCACGGCGCCGGGCGCGGGCGAGCCGGACCGTATCGCGGTCCCGTCGAGGGTGGCCCCCCGCCCACGGACGGCTACGGCCATCTCGTCCAGGGCGGCGGCGTACGTCCAGGAGGCCAGCAGCTCGCCCCGGTGGGCCAGGGCGACCAGGGTGCAGAACCCCGGTTCGCCACGGACGAACTGACGGGTGCCGTCGACCGGGTCCACGATCCACACGGGAGCCTCGCCGCCCAGCGCCTCGTACACCTCGGGGTCGGCGTGGACGGCCTCCTCGCCGACGACCACGGAGCCGGGCAGGAGCGGGCTCAGGGATGCGGTGAGGTGTTCCTCGGCGCGCCGGTCCGCGGTGGTCACGAGGTCGTGCGGACCGTTCTTCTCGACGATCTCGTGTGCGGCGAGCTGCCGGTAGCGCGGCATGATCTCGGCGGCGGCCGCTGCGCGGACCGCCTCCTCGACCTCGGTCAGGTCCCCGGCAAGGAAGTCATCGATCATGTCCCCCAGCTAAGCACGGGCGGCCGGAGCGCCGACGACGTGGTCATGACGAGGAGGTGGCGGGCCGGCCACCTCCCCGTCATGACCGGGCCGGTGTCAGCGTCCGACGGCGTACCCCTGCATGCCGCGGGGGTTCGCCGCCGCGGAGAGCACCCCGGTCTCCGGGTCACGGGCGACCGCGCACATCCGGCCCTCGGACCACGGGTCGCCGACCGTGACGTCATGCCCGCGCCGACGCAGTTCCGCGACGACCTCGGGGTCCATGCGCTCCTCGACGGTGACGCTGCCCGGGCGCATCCCCCGCGGGAAGAAGGAGCCGGGGAAGCTGTCGTTGTGCCAGTTCGGGGCGTCGACGGCGCCCTGGAGGTCGAGGCCGCCGCGGACCTCGGCGCGCAGGGCGACGGCGAGGAAGAAGTGCAGCTGCCACTGATCCTGCTGATCGCCGCCCGGGGTGCCGAACGCCATCACCGGGACACCGTCGCGCAGGGCGAGGGACGGGGTGAGGGTCGTGCGGGGGCGGCGGCCCGGAGTGAGGGAGTTCGGCAGGCCCTCGTCCAGCCAGGCCATCTGGAGCCGGGTGCCGAGCGGGAAGCCGAGCTCGGGCACGACCGGGTTCGACTGGAGCCAGCCGCCGCTGGGGGTCGCGGAGACCATGTTGCCCCAGCGGTCGACGACGTCGACATGGCAGGTGTCGCCGCGGGTCGCACCGTCCTCGGCGACGGAGGGCTCGCCCCCGGCGACGGCGGCGGTGTCCCTCGCGACCGTCGGCTCGCCCGCGCCGGCCGCCGGCAGGCCCAGGGCGTCGAAGCCGGACGCGCCGGCGGCGACGGCGTGCGCGTGCTCGCTGAGGACGGGGGTGCGCCCGTCGGGGCTGCCGGGGCGGAGCTCGTGCGAGGCCTCGTCGGTGATCAGCGCGCGGCGGGCCGCGTTGTACGGCTCGGAGAGCAGCGTGCCGAGCGGGACCTCGGCGGCGTCGCCGTACCAGGCCTCCCGGTCGGCCATGGCGAGCTTGCAGCCCTCGATGAGCAGGTGCACGTATGCGGCGGAGCCGTACGGCGGCAGCTCGGCGGGGAGCAGGGCGAGCTGTTGGAGGAAGGCGGGGCCCTTACTCCAGCCGCCGGCCTTGGCGAGGGTCCAGCCGTTCCAGTCGTACGTGACGGGCGCCTCGTACGACGCGGACCAGCCGGCCAGGTCGGCGGCGGTGAGGGTGCCGGTGTGGCGGCTGCCGCTGGTGTCCATGGTGGGGGCGGCTGCCTGGCGGACCAGCGCCTGCGCGATGAAGCCCTCGCGCCAGATCGCGCGGGCGGCCTCGATCTGCGCGGTGCGGTCGTCGCCGCCGGTCTCCTCGGCCTCGGCGATCAGACGGCGCCAGGTCGCGGCGAGGGCGGGGTTGCGGAAGAGCCGGCCGGGCTCGGGGGACTTGCCGCCGGGCAGGTACACGTCGGCGGAGGACTGCCACTCGGTCTCGAACAGCTCGCGAACGGTCTCGACGGTCTGACCGACGCGTTCGACGGGTGCGTGCCCGTCCTCGGCGTAGCCGATCGCGTACCGCAGCACCTCGGCGACGGTCCTGGTGCCGTGATCGCGCAGCAGCAGCATCCAGGCGTCGAAGGCGCCGGGGACGGCGGAGGCGAGCGGTCCGGTGCCGGGCACCAGATCGAGGCCGAGCGAGCGGTAGTGCGCGAGGGTGGCGCCGGCCGGGGCGGGGCCCTGACCGCACAGCACCCGCACCTCCCCGTCCGCGGGCGCCAGGATCATCGGCACCTCGCCGGCCGGGCCGTTGAGGTGCGGTTCCACGACGTGCAGGACGAATCCGGCGGCGACGGCGGCGTCGTAGGCGTTGCCGCCGTCCTCAAGGACCGCCATCGCGGACTGCGAGGCGAGCCAGTGGGTGGAGGACACCATGCCGAAGGTGCCTTGGAGGGTGGGTCGGGTCGTGAACATCGCGCGTCACCTTGCTCTGGGTACGGGTGAGGACAGGGCCGCGTCCAGGAGGACCTCGGCGGTCGCGCGGGCCGCGGCCGCCGAGCTCGCGTCACCGTCCATCCGTACCGAAACCATGCACCCGTCGTAGAGCAGCTGCAGTTGGCGCCCGAAGGTCTCGGCATCGGGGACTCCGGCCTGCTGGGCCAGCTCGGTGAGCAGGCCGCGCACCCAGGCCCTGTAGTCGTCCGACACCTGTTCCGTCTTACTGCCGGGGGTCGCCTCGGCACTCGCCGCGGTGAACGCGCAGCCGCGGTGGCTCGGGCCCGCGAACATTTCCGCGAGCGCGTCGAAGACGCCGAGCAGGCGCTCCCGGGGAGACTCGATGTGCTCGAGCGCGGCATGCATCCGTGCGGCGGTGGCCGCGTGCCTGGACCGCAGGTAGGCGACGACCAGTTCGTCCTTGCTTCCGAAGGTGTTGTACAGGGATGCCTTGGCCACCCCCGCGTGTGCGACGATCCGGTCGGTCCCGACCGTGTGCACGCCTTCCTCGTAGAACAGTTCGTTGGCGGCGGACAGCAAGCGTTCGCGCGCGGACGGCCTGCGTTCGTCCAGCCCCGTCCGACTCGTGGTCATGGCGGCCCTCTCCTGTCTCCTTCGCCGTGAAACGACTTCTGGTCGCCGCACCTGCCGGGATGTCACCCTATTGCTGCCTCCTGGCTCACACGGCGTTCGGACAGCAGACCGACCAGGGCCAGCAGGGCGAGAACGATGACGGCGGTACCGTACTCCCGCGCCGTGCTCAGCAGACCCCCGGCATGGACGACCAGGTAGCCGGCTACCACGGACGGCACTCCCATGCCGAGGTAGCACACGACGTACAGCAGCGACAGGACACCCGAGCGTTCATGGGCGGCGGTCAGCGGCATCACCGTGCGGATACCCCCCTGGAAACCGCTGCCGAAACCCATGCCCGCGAGCGCCGAACCGAAGAAGAACAGCGCCGACGAACCGTTCCCTATGGCGACCAGGGTCAACGCGACCCCGGCGACGAGGGTGCCGATTCCGGTGAACATCACTGTGCGCGGCGCCGCCGAATGAAGCACGAGCGTGGCGGCGGCGCCGACCCCGGCCAGCACGAACAGGGCCAGTCCGCCGTAGACGGCTGATGTGGAGTGGGTCATCGTCCGGACCAGGGACGGGCCCAGAGAAGCGTAGAACCCCGCCAGGGCCCAGACCGCGAACAGGACCGGCGCCGCGTTCAGGACCGCACGCCGGACGGTCCTCGGCAGCTTGATGACGGGGATGAGGGAAGCCAGCGCTCCCGGCTCGGGCGTCAACGTCTCACGCATCAGCGCCACGCCCACCGCCTGTACGGCCATGACGGCCACCAGCGCGAGGTAGACCAGGTGCGTCGGTGCCGGCAGGTACTGAACCAGGAAGGCCGAGGCCAGAGACCCGGTGGCCGTTCCCAGACCGGGCGTGAAGGAGTTGGCGATGGTCCCGCGGGGCCGGTCGATGTCCAGCATCCCGGCCCCGACCGCACCTAGTGCGGCACCTGCCGAGAGGCCTTGGATCACACGGCCGATCATCAGTTCCGGCACACCGGAGGCGGTCGCGAAGAGCACCATCGCCCCTGCCTGCGCTGCGAGAGCCGCCAGCAGTACCGGCCGGCGGCCGAGGTGATCCGACAGGCGCCCGAGGGTGAGCAGCGCGACCAGGACGGCGATCGCGTACACACCGAACACGACGGTGGTGGTCAGCGGGCTGAAACCCCATTCCGCCTGGTACACGGCGTACAGCGGGGTAGGGGCGCTGGAGGCGGCAAGGAACGACACGATGATCGAGGCCAGCAGGTAGAACGCCACGCGCGGGGGCAGTGCCCTGGGTTTTCCGGCGGGGAGCGGACCTGCCGATGATGCGGCTGTCATGTCGTGGTCGGGCATCGTCGGCTGCGTCCGCATGTGGTTCCTCGCATTGAGTAGACCGGTCTGTTCAGTCATGCGAAGCTGCCAACACCACATCGGACGCATTCCTTCCCGGTGGGCGCCGCGACCGCCCTCGGCACCTGCCGCACCGCGACGGGGAAGCGGACGTGGAGGGTGCCGGTGAGCGGCCCAGGCCTCTCCTCCGGGAGACGCAGCAGCACGCCGAAGGTGCCTGCTGAACCTCTCTCCGGACCGCAGGGGAACCGTTCATGAGGGGAGGTCAGGTGGGTCTGCTCCGGCCGGCCGCGCCTGCTCGGCAAGCGTGACGACAGGACCGGCTGAGGCATCGAACGCGTGAGTCACCACGGGCGAGGTGTGGGGCGCGAGAAGTCGACGAACCCGCTCCTCCATCGAGTGGTCGGCGGATGTGAGCCGGTAGTGATGCTGAGCCAGATGCTCCCACCATGAAGCGACCAGGTAGTTCTCGATGAACACGTCAGGGCGCCGGCCGTCCTGGTACAGGCCCCAACTGAGCGCGCCTGTGCGCCGCCGCGAACGAGCGAGGTGCAGCATGCACTCCGTGAAGGCCGTGCGACTGCCAGGGGCGACCTGATAGGCGACAGAGACCAGTACCGGCCCCTCGGCCGGTTCCGGCTCGAACAGAAGGGACGGCTCGGGCCAGTGGACGGAGGGCTCGGACTCGCTGGTGGCCGGCGCCTGCAGAGGCCACCTGCGGACACTCGCGGCAGCGAGGACCAGCACGCCACTCCCGGTCAGCAGGGACACCGCCGTTCCCAAGGCATCGGCCAGCGCTCCCCACAGCGGCGCCGTCAACGCCTGTCCCCCGTGGAAGGCCATGACGTAATAGGCGAGGCCGGGGGCTCTGACCCAGCCGTGCAGCCGCTGCTGGATCGCCACGTTGAGGGTGGACACCACACCGATGGAGGCAAGACCCGCGGGAAGGAGCGCCACCACCACGATCCACGGAGTACGCACCACCGCCATGACGGCGAGAACGACGGCGAACACGGCTGCTCCGGCGAAGAGAATGCCGTTGGCCCCCAGCACTCGTCGAAGACGGGGCAGGACGAAGGCCCCGCTGACCGCACCGAGCCCGACCGCGCCCAGAAGGAATCCATAACCGTCCGGGCCTAGCCCCAAGGAGCGGCTCGCCACCAGCGGGAGCAGTGACCACAAGGCGGCCACTCCGGGAATGAACAAGATGGTGCGCAGGAGAACGCGCCCTACGCCGGGCGCATGCCTGACGTAGCGTCGCCCGGCACTGGCGGAGGCCAGGAGGCTCTCGGCTCCGCTGGAGGGCCCTCGTGTGCGCGGTCGCTTCCACAGCAGCAGGGCGGCGGCGACGCCGAGGTAGGACAGGGCGTTGAAGGCGAAGACCCAGCCCGCGTCCGCCGCTGCGACCAGGAGGCCGCCCAGGACCGGTCCGACAGCGCGCGCCAGGTTCATGCTCACGGCGCCCAGTGCGGCGGCCTGCCTCAGTTGGCTACGTTCGACCAGTTCCGGCTGGATGGCGTGCCAGGCCGGCCGCATCAAGGCGGTACCGCATCCCAGCAGGAAGGTGAGGCCCAGCAGCAAGGGGGCGGTGAGTCTGCTGTCGAATGCCAGCACGGTCAGAACGGTGGACACGGCGAACATCGCGAACTGGGCGGTCAGGACCACGGATCGGCGGTCGTAGCGGTCGGCCAGTACGCCGAAAGGCAGTGCCAGCAGGACAACCGGGAGGCCGGCCGCGGTCAGCACCAGCGTCACCATCGCCGCGCTGTGCCCGACGAGGAACCACTGGGTGCCGACCATCTGCATCCAGGTACCGGTACTTGACACCAGATGCGCCATCCAGAGCGCACGATAGGCACGGGTGGCGAACGGGGCCAGTGCTGTCGTACCGACTCGCTTCATGACGGCGACCCAGCGCGTCGCCGCAGCTCAGAAGCTGCTGGAGCGCATCGACCTCCGCCTGCCCGAGGTGGCCCGCCGCACGGCCAGGACCGGGCAGTGCCGGAAGGGCTCTGAGCGGCCTGAGCTTTTACGGTGCGCATCAGCGGGGCTCCCAGGAACAGGAGTCCGGCGGGTCGCAGGAGAAGACCGTCCACAAGACCGCGGGCACGCTGCCCTTCAGCCATGGGCGCATGAGACGTCCTTTCGTTCACCTCACGCCCGCCTCGCGGTTCGGCGGACGCCCCAGCACCGCACAGTGAGCCGGCGGTGGTCATGCGGTGGCGTTCGTGCGTGGCAACGGCCAGCAGCCACTGAGCCGCCAGGAGGTCCCGCAGACCGCTCCGACCGCGGACGCGGGGCCCGGAATGACGGTCCAGGCCCTGAAGCTCGCCTACGGAGCCCGGGGCCCGGACCGCGGGCAGGGGTTGCCCCGCGGAGTCAGCCTTCGTTCCCCGGGCCGGAGAGCTCACTTGCTGAGTGCCGGCGTCGCAACAGGTACTTGTGCCGGCCGGACAGTACGAGTTCACCACGCTGGTTGTGGATCGTGGCGTCAGTGATCACGACGCCGTCGTCGCCCTGGTGCTCCAGACCCCTGATGGTGAGCGCCGGGTACAGGGTGTCCCCGGAGTGAACTTCTTTCAGGAAGGCGCAGGACACCTCCAGGAAGGCGATGAACACCTCCCCGATGAAGTGGGGGAACAAGGTGGCCCCGGGTGCCGTGAAGGCGAGCACTTGCAGGCCGTGCACCACTGGGGCGGCGTGCCCATGCCTGCGAGCCCACTCCGCGTCGTAGTGCACCGGATGGTTGTCCGCGGAGACCGTCTGAAATGCGGCAGCGTGAGCATCGGTCAGAGTGCGACTGGGCGCACGAAAGACTTCACCGACACGCAGATCCTCGAATTCCCTGGCCGGAACGACGTGAAACGCCTCCGGATCGAAGGGTTCCGCCGGGGCGGCCACCTGATCGGTGCTGAACTGAGCCATCGAGCTCTCCCTTTGTCTGTTGTACGGAGCCGGCCTGGAGGGAGCGTTTTGATGTGCCCCCTGATATGACGGAGTGGTGAAGCGGCCCCGAGATCCGGTCGCCCTCGCGTGTGCCGTGCGGCTGCTCTCCGGTGAAATTAGTTGCCGTGGGGCGAGACGCTTGACTCTCCACGTACTCAACGGAGTTCGACAGTGCACTGACGTCCGTGCACCGCGCCAGCACCGGCATGGAGGACCGACGACCGGTACGGGAGCGCGGGCGGCGGGCGCCGCGCACCGCCCGGATCGCGGCAAAGTGTCCGCGGTGCAAGGGGCGTGCCCTCGCGGCCCGCCAGTCGCTCCAAGGGCTGTCCCGTAATCCCTGGGGGATCAGCGCGCGGCGTCAGATGCGGTGCATCGCAAGGCGGAGGAGCGTCCGCATACTGGATGTATTCGGGCGTTCCGACAACGCGGCGAGGTGC
>NZ_JBEXXO010000056.1:0-13940 GCF_040630435.1 Streptomyces sp. NPDC005803
GGGGGACCCTGTGGGAGAGTAGGACGCCGCCGAACTCCTTTTGAACAGTTAAGCCCCGTGCCCTTGTGGCACGGGGCTTTTCTGCGTTCCCGACCTCTTCGCCGGCGCACCGCGGCGGGGAAGCGCGGGGGCACGTCCAGGAGCCGGCGCGTACCCGGAACGCCGCTGGTGGGCGGGATGGTGACGGTGCGACAGGCGGTTTTGCACACCCCCTGATTCAGGGTATGCTTTAGCTCGTTGCCGCAGGGCAGCAAGGCCCCAATAGCTCAGTCGGTAGAGCGTCTCCATGGTAAGGAGAAGGTCTGCGGTTCGATTCCGCATTGGGGCTCGTACAGAACGAAAGGCCCCCGCCCAGTGGCGGGGGCCTTTCGCATGTACGGGGTCGTTCCGGGCTGTTCGGGTCCGACAGGCGCTACCCGGCGACCTGCGGCTCGGGGACGCGCATCGCGAGGATGGCCATGTCGTCGGAGGCCGGCTCGGCGGCGAACCGCTCCACCGCCCGCAGAATGCGTGCCGCCACCGCACCGGCCGTCAGGCCCGTGCAGTTGGCCAGCACCTCCGCCAGTCCGTCGTCACCGAGCATGCGGGTGCCCTCCCTGCGTTCGGTGACCCCATCGGTCACACACAGCAGGACGTCGCCCGGATTCAGGGTCACCGTCTGCTCGTACAGCTCCAGGTCCTCGATGACGCCCAGCAGGGGCTGCGGCTCCGCCGCCGCCTCGACCGAGCCGTCCTGGCGCAGGCGCAGCGGCAACGGATGGCCGGCACAGACCACCTTCAGGCGGGCGCTGCCGTCCTCCTGGGGCCACAACTCCCCGTACAGAAGGGTCAGGAAGCGGCTGCGGGCGCCCTCGTCGAGGATGGCGGCGTTCAGTCGCTCCAGGACGGCCGGGCCGCCGAAACCCTCGCGGGCGAGCAGACGCAGCGCATGACGGGCCAGACCCGTGACGGCCGCGGCCTCGGGGCCCGTACCGCAGACATCGCCGATGGCGAACCCGTACGCGCCGTCGCGGATCGGGAAGACGTCGTAGAAGTCGCCGCCCACCTCGTTGCCCTCACCGGCCGCCCGGTAGATGACCTCGATCTCAACGTTGGGCACGTCGGGCAGGCCCGGCGGCAGCAGGCTGCGCTGCAGGGACTGACTGATCGCCGTGCGCTCCGAATAGAGACGGGCGTTGTCCAGCGCCAGGGCGGCCCGTCGGGACAGGTCCTCGGCCAGTTCCAGGATCTCCTGGCGGAAGTGGTCGTCGGACGGCTTGCCGAGCGTGAGCATGCCGATGACCCGGTTACGGGCCACCAGCGGGAGGACCACGGTCTCCCCGCCCACCGCGGCCGCGGTGGCGAGCGTCGTACGGATGCCCGCGCCGAGCCCGCCGGGGTCACCGAGACCGATGCTCCGCATCGATGTGCGCAGGGCGGCCTGATGGGCGGCCTCGGACGGCGCGGACCAGACACGCGCGCCGGGGGTCGGCACCGGTTCCGGCGGGGAGATCTTGGAGAGCAGGGCCTTGAGGCCGTCGATGCGCTCCTCGTCCTCGTGCAGTACGTAGGAGAGGTAGGGGTCGGAGGCCTGGTCGGCGATCGTGTACACGGCGCACCACGTGGCCAGGGTGGGGACGGTCATCTGCGCCATCAGCGCGAGGGTCTGGTCCCGGTCGAGCGTGCCGGCCAGCAGGTCGGACGCCTCGACGAGGAAGGACAGCGAGCCGCGGCGCAGCCGTTCCAGCTCTCCCAGGCGGGCGGACTCGACGGCCAGCGCGATCCGGTCGGCGGCGAACTGGAGGCGCAGGGCCTCCTCGTTCGAATACCGGCCGGCGGCCTCGGCCGCGACGCCCAGGGAGCCGGTGAGGCGGCCCTCGACCTTCAGCGGGACCGTGACCACCGAGCGCATGCCCGTGTCGACGAGCAGCGGGACGGCACCGGGCACCGCGTCCAGGTCCTCGTGGACGGCGGGCATGCGCGCCGAGCCGTACCGTCCGGTGCCGGTCTCGACGGGGACGCGGGCGAAGCGCTGACGGGCGGAGGGCAGGCCGGTCGTGGCCCGCACCTCCAGTTCGGTCTCGTCGTCCGTCGCCAGCAGCAGGAAGGCGGCGTCGGCGTCGAGCATGTCGCGGGACCGCTCGACGGTGCGCTGGAGCAGCCCGTCGAGGTCGTCGGGGGCGGGGGAGCCGATGAAGACCTCGAACGGGTCCGTCGTACGGCTCTCGGTGTTCGCGTCGGAGACCGGGGTGCGTACCGGGGACTGGAGCACGGCCCGCTCGTAGTCGCGCACCAGCAGGCACACCGTGGAGGGCTCGCCCCCGGTGTCCCGCACGCGCAGGTGCGAGCCGTAGACCTGGATCGTGCGGCCGTCGGCGGCCCGGATCCCGTAGCTGCCCTCCCAGCGCGAGAGGCGCAGCGCGTCGGCGATGCCGGTGTTGGTGCCCGGGGTCTGCGGCCAGGCGGTGAAGTCGGTGAACTGTTTGCCGGTGACCTGATCCGCGGTGTGCCCGAACAGATACGCGGCGTCGTCGTTCCACGCCGCGATGGCGCCCGAGCTGGCGATCTGCACGACGGCGACCCTGACCCGTTCGTCGGTGACGGGGAGCAGGCCGACGGGGAGCAGCGGGCCCGCGGAGCGGATGCCCACCGGCCGGTCGGGGAGATCGAGCTGGAACCAGACATGTTTGTGCGTGGGGGAGTACTCGACCCCCCAGCGGGAAGCCAGCGCCGCGCAGAGCAGCAGGCCCCGGCCGTTCTCCCGGTCGGGGCTGCCGAACTCCAGCCCCGCGGACTGCAGCGGGATCTCCCGTTCCGGATAGTGGTCGGATACCTCGACCCGGACACCGTCCTCCGTACGCAGGCACAGCACGTCCGCCGCCGTGCCCGCATGGACCACCGCGTTCGTGACGAGCTCGCTGGTGAGGACGACGGCGTCGTCGACGACGTCCGCGTACCCCCATCCCTGGAGCGTGTCGCGGACGAAGGAGCGGGCCGTCGCGACGGAGCGCCCCACCGGTTCGAAGGTGGCCGCCGCGCGCGCCGTGATCACAGCACTCCCCATATGGTGTCTCGTCGCTTCCCCGAGTCCTGTGCCCGTTTCTCGCCACTTCGATGCGCCTGCCAGGCTAGACGCTCCGCCCACGTGACGGATACACGAGGGCCGGGTTCGGGCAAGGACGGGCAGAAACAAGCCAGTGACCGGACAAGTGCGGACTTCCCGGTCGATGGAGGGGGGACAACCATGGGAGGTTCCACCTCGACAGGTTCCGGCCTGGTACGTTTCAACGATTTGACGTCCGCATGGTCACCCGCCGACGGTGGGCCGTGGCGATGAGCCACAGTGGATGTGGGCAAGCTCTCGGACAAGGGCCGAGCGATTCGGTCAACCCCTGCGGGAGGGACACGGTGGAGTCTGACGTGGCGGCGCGGGGAACAGGCACGCGCAGTAAAGGCGGACAGCCCGTGAAGAAGCAGCGCAATGGAACGGTCGAGGTCGACGCCGCCGCACTCGGCAGACTGCTGTCCGGTCTGGTGGCCATGCGCGACGGGAACTTCCGCAGGCGGGTGACCGTCTCCGGCGACGGTGTCATGGCGGAGCTCGCAGCGGTCTTCAACGAGGTCGCCGACCGCAACGTCCACCTCACCGGTGAGCTCGCGCGCGTACGGCGCGTGGTCGGCCGGGAGGGCAAGCTCACCGAGCGGCTGGAGACGGGGGCCTGTGAGGGCTCCTGGGCCGCCGCGATCGACGCGTCCAACGAACTGGTCGACGACCTCGCCCGTCCCGTGTCGGAGGTCGGGCGGGTGCTGTCGGCGGTGGCCGACGGCGATCTCGAACAGCGGATGGAGCTGCGTTCGCACACGGCGGACGAGACGGTACGGCCGCTGCGCGGCGAGTTCCTGAAGGTCGCCCGGACGGTCAACAACCTCGTCGACCAGCTGTCGGCGTTCACCGAGCAGGTGACGCGGGTCGCGGTCGAGGTGGGCACCGAGGGCAAGCTGGGCGGCCAGGCCCAGGTGCGCGGCATGTCCGGGTCCTGGAAGGACCTCACGGACTCCGTGAACACCATGGCCTACCGGCTGACCGCGCAGGTGCGCGACATCGCCCTGGTGACGACGGCGGTCGCCAAGGGGGATCTGTCGCGCAAGGTCACCGTCCATGTGGCCGGTGAGATGCTCCAGCTGAAGAACACCGTCAACACGATGGTCGACCAGCTGTCGTCGTTCTCCTCCGAGGTCACCCGGGTCGCCCGCGAGGTGGGCACCGAGGGTGAGCTGGGCGGCCAGGCCACGGTGCCGGGCGTGGCGGGGGTGTGGAAGGACCTCACGGACTCCGTCAACACGATGGCCGGCAACCTCACCTCACAGGTGCGCGGCATCGCGGAGGTGACGACGGCGGTCGCCAACGGCGACCTGTCGCAGAAGGTCCGGGTGAGCGCGCGCGGCGAGGTCGCGCAGCTCGCCGAGACGATCAACCAGATGACCGAGACGCTGCGCACGTTCGCTGACGAGGTCACGCGGGTGGCCAGCGAGGTCGGTGGCGAGGGCCTGCTGGGCGGCCAGGCGCAGGTGCCGGGTGCCGCGGGCACCTGGAAGGACCTCACCGATTCGGTGAACACGGTCTTCCGGAACCTGACGACCCAGGTGCGCGACATCGCCCAGGTGACCACGGCGGTCGCCAGCGGTGACATGACGCAGAAGGTCACCGTCGACGTGGCCGGCGAGATGCTGGAGCTGAAGAACACCGTCAACACGATGGTCGACCAGCTCCAGTCCTTCGGTTCGGAAGTGACCCGGGTGGCCCGGGAGGTCGGGGTCGAGGGCCGGCTGGGCGGCCAGGCGGAGGTGCCGGGCGCGGCGGGCACCTGGAAGGACCTCACGGACTCCGTCAACACGGCGTTCCGGAACCTGACGGGCCAGGTGCGCGACATCGCCCAGGTGACGACCGCGGTCGCCAACGGCGACCTGTCGCAGAAGGTCACCGTCGACGTGGCCGGCGAGATGCTGGAGCTGAAGAACACCGTCAACACGATGGTGGCGCAGCTGTCCTCCTTCGCCGACCAGGTGACGCGCATGGCGCGGGACGTGGGCACGGAGGGCCGCCTCGGCGGGCAGGCGCGGGTCGACGGCGTCTCCGGCACGTGGAAGGAGCTCACCGACTCCGTCAACTTCATGGCGGGGAACCTGACCTCCCAGGTGCGCCAGATCGCGCAGGTGACCACGGCGGTGGCGCGGGGTGACCTGTCGCAGAAGATCGACGTGGACGCCCGCGGGGAGATCCTGGAGCTGAAGAACACCATCAACACGATGGTCGACCAGCTCTCGGCCTTCGCCGAGCAGGTGACCCGGGTGGCCCGCGAGGTGGGCACGGACGGGCGTCTCGGCGGTCAGGCACAGGTGCCCGGAGTGGCCGGCGTGTGGCGCGATCTGACCGATTCGGTGAACGGCATGGCCGGGAACCTCACCGCTCAGGTCCGTAACATCGCCCAGGTCGCCACGGCGGTGGCGCGGGGTGACCTGTCGCAGAAGATCGACGTGGACGCCCGGGGCGAGATCCTGGAGCTGAAGAACACCCTCAACACGATGGTCGACCAGCTGTCGAACTTCGCCGAGCAGGTGACCCGCGTCGCCCGTGAGGTGGGTACCGAGGGCATCCTCGGCGGCCAGGCCGAGGTGCAGGGGGTGTCCGGCACGTGGAAGGACCTCACCCAGTCCGTCAACGGCATGGCGAACAACCTGACCCTTCAGGTCCGCAACATCGCCGAGGTCACCACCGCGGTCGCCAACGGGGATCTCTCCAAGAAGATCACCGTCGACGCCAAGGGCGAGATCCTCGAACTGGTCACCACCGTCAACACGATGGTCGACCAGCTGATGAACTTCGGCGACGAGGTGACGCGAGTGGCCCGCGAGGTGGGCACCGAGGGCATCCTCGGCGGCCAGGCGCGGGTCCGAGGCGCGACGGGCATCTGGAAGGACCTCAGCGAGAACGTCAACCTGATGGCCAACAACCTGACCAGTCAGGTGCGGAACATCTCCCGGGTCTCGTCCGCGGTGGCCAACGGCGACCTGACGAAGAAGGTCACCGTGGAGGCGCGCGGAGAGGTCGCCGAGCTGGCCGACACCGTCAACACCATGGTGACGACCCTGTCGTCGTTCGCCGATGAGGTGACGCGAGTCGCCCGCGAGGTGGGCACGGAGGGCGAGCTGGGCGGCCAGGCGCGCGTCCCCGGGGTCTCCGGTACGTGGAAGGACCTCACCGAGTCCGTGAACTCGATGGCGTCCAACCTGACCGGTCAGGTGCGCCAGATCGCCACCGTCACCACCGCCATCGCCAAGGGTGATCTCACCAAGAAGATCGACATCGATGCGCGCGGGGAGATCCTGGAGCTGAAGAACACCATCAACACGATGGTCGACCAGCTGTCGTCCTTCGCCGAGCAGGTGACCCGGGTGGCGCGTGAGGTGGGCACCGAGGGGCAGCTGGGCGGTCAGGCGCGGGTGCGGGACGTGGACGGCACCTGGCGCGACCTCACCGAGTCGGTGAACGAGATGGCCGGGAACCTGACCCGTCAGGTGCGGGCCATCGCGGCCGTCGCCACCGCGGTGACCCGCGGCGATCTCAATCTCAAGATCGATGTGGATGCCGCGGGCGAGATCCAGGCGCTGCAGGACAACATCAACACGATGATCGCCAACCTGCGCGACACGACGGCCACCAACAAGGAGCAGGACTGGCTCAAGGGCAACCTCGCCCGGATCTCCGGTCTGATGCAGGGGCGGCGCGATCTGGACGACGTGGCCTCGCTGATCATGAGCGAGCTGACCCCCGTCGTCTCCGCCCAGCACGGTGCCTTCTTCCTCGCCACGTCGACCGGGGACACCGACGCGCTGGGTGCGGAGGGCGGCAAGGAGGGCGCGTACGAGCTCCGTATGCGGGGCAGCTACGGCTATTCCGCCGGTTCCATGCCGACGTCCTTCCGCCCTGGGGAGACGCTCATCGGCACGGCGGCCGAGGAGAAGCGGACGATCCAGGTGGACAACGTGCCGCCGGGCTACCTGAAGATCTCCTCCGGTCTCGGCGAGGCGCCGCCCGCGCATGTGATCGTGCTGCCGGTGCTCTTCGAGGGCAAGGTCCTCGGAGTGATCGAACTGGCCTCGTTCCAGCCGTTCACCCACATTCAGCGGGACTTCCTCAACCAGCTCGCCGAGATGATCGCCACGAGCGTCAACACGATCAGCGTCAACACCACGACCGAGAAGCTGCTGGAACAGTCGCAGGAGCTCACCGAGCAATTGCGCGACCGGTCGCAGGAGTTGGAGAACCGGCAGAAGGCCCTCCAGGCGTCCAACGCCGAACTGGAGGAGAAGGCCGAGCTGCTGGCCCAGCAGAACCGCGACATCGAGGTCAAGAACACCGAGATCGAGGAGGCGCGCCAGGTCCTGGAGGAACGCGCCGAACAGCTCGCGGTCTCCATGCGTTACAAGTCGGAGTTCCTGGCGAACATGTCGCACGAGTTGCGGACGCCGCTCAACTCGCTGCTCATTCTGGCCAAACTCCTGGCGGACAACGCCGAGGGCAATCTGTCGCCCAAGCAGGTGGAATTCGCCGAGACGATCCACGGGGCCGGTTCCGACCTGCTCCAGCTGATCAACGACATCCTCGATCTTTCGAAGGTCGAGGCGGGCAAGATGGACGTCAGTCCGACCCGGATCGCGCTGGTACAGCTGGTCGACTACGTGGAGGCGACATTCCGGCCGCTCACCGCGGAAAAGGGGCTGGACTTCTCCGTACGGGTCTCGCCGGAACTCCCGGCCACGCTGCACACCGACGAACAGCGGCTCCTTCAGGTGCTGCGCAATCTGCTGTCCAACGCGGTGAAGTTCACCGACAGCGGCGCCGTCGAGCTGGTGATCCGGCACGCGGGCGCCGAGGTGCCGAACGCGATTCGTGAGCAGTTGCTGGAAGCCGGTTCCCTGCGGGACGCCGAAGCGGATCTCATCGCCTTCTCGGTGACCGACACCGGTATCGGGATCGCGTCCAGCAAGATGCTGGTGATCTTCGAGGCGTTCAAGCAGGCGGACGGGACGACCAGCCGCAAGTACGGCGGTACCGGCCTCGGTCTCTCCATCAGCCGGGAGATCGCACGGCTGCTGGGTGGCGAGATCCACGCGGCGAGCGAGCCCGGCCGCGGTTCGACGTTCACGCTGTACCTGCCGCTGCACCCGAGTGAACTCCCGCCGCAGGGATACCCGCAGATCGGTCCCGGGCCCATCGAGGTGCACGGCGTGGCGGTCGAGAGCGGCCGGCTGCCCGAGGCGGGGCAGGTCCCGGGGCAGGTCCCGGCACCGGGCTTCCCGACCTTCGGGGAGGCATCGGGGACGCCGGGCAACGCGTTCGACCAGGGGGGCGCGGCGGGACTGTCGCGGCGTCGGCGCAAGGCGCTGGGCGGTGCGCGGCAGCAGCCGTCGCTGCCGCCCCGAGCGCCCTCCGCGACGGACCGGCCGGCCCCGCAGGAGCAGCCCTGGACACTCGGTGGCCAGGACGAGCCCGAAGTCCGCAGGACGTTCAGGTTCGGCGGCGAGAAGGTGCTCATCGTCGACGACGACATCCGCAACGTCTTCGCGCTCACCAGCGTGCTGGAACAGCACGGCCTGTCGGTCCTGTACGCGGAGAACGGGCGCGAGGGCATCGAAGTCCTGGAGCAGCACGACGATGTGACGGTCGTGCTGATGGACATCATGATGCCGGAGATGGACGGCTACGCGACGACCTCGGCGATCCGCAGGATGCCGCAGTTCGCCGGCCTGCCGATCATCGCGCTGACCGCGAAGGCGATGAAGGGCGACCGCGAGAAGGCGATCGATTCCGGAGCATCCGACTACGTCACGAAGCCGGTCGATTCCGATCATCTTCTTTCAGTTATGGAGCAGTGGATGCGCGGAGAGTGATCGCCAGTTGCGCGAATCGATCGTGATGTGTTGAGCGGTCGTGTCGGAAGGAGTGTGGGAACGCGGTTTCCGGGGAACCTTCTGGTCTCCCACCGCGTTTTCCCTGTGTGCACAGTGACATCGCGGTGACAGGGTGTGGTGACGGGCGGGGTGCGGCTACCATGACCGGCACAAGGACGGACGGCGTAAGGGAGCCGTCCTCTGGGGCGGCGCCCGGTGCGATTCCGGGACGAGGAGGGCGGGCCATGGTGCAGAAGGCCAAGATCCTCCTGGTCGATGACCGGCCGGAGAATCTGCTGGCGCTGGAGGCCATCCTCTCTGCGCTCGATCAGACACTGGTGCGGGCATCGTCAGGGGAGGAAGCGCTCAAAGCGCTGCTCACGGACGACTTCGCGGTCATTCTGCTGGACGTCCAGATGCCGGGCATGGACGGTTTCGAGACCGCCGCGCACATCAAGCGGCGGGAGCGGACCCGGGACATCCCGATCATCTTTCTCACCGCGATCAACCACGGTCCGCATCACACCTTCCGGGGCTATGCGGCCGGCGCGGTGGACTACATCTCGAAGCCGTTCGACCCCTGGGTGCTGCGCGCCAAGGTCTCGGTCTTCGTCGAGCTGTACATGAAGAACTGCCAGTTGCGTGAGCAGGCGGCGCTGCTGCGGCTCCAGCTGGAGGGCAACGGGCACGCGGGCGCGCACCACGAGAAGGAGCCCGTCGGACTGCTGGCCGAACTCTCCGCACGGCTCGCGGCGGTCGAGGAGCAGGCCGAGGCCCTGTCCAAGCAGCTCGACGACGAGTCGGCGGACGCCGCGGCCGTGGCCACCGCCGCTCACCTCGAACGGAAGCTCACCGGGCTGCGGCGGGCACTGGACGCGCTGCAGCCCGGCACCGGAGCCGGGCCCGCCACGCTCCCCTCGTAACGCGGCGGTGGACCGTAGCGCCCCTTTCCGTCAGGCCGCTTCGGGCAGGCGATACGGCAACTGGCCGGAGGGCGGGGCTGTTCGGCGAGTGTGTCCCGGTTCGGACCTTTCCGGCCGGGTGGTGTTCCGCCTCCCGGTGCGTGAGGGCGCGTCAGTTTCCGGCCGCCGTACGGCGACACGGTCGGGTGAACCGGCCCGCGCACGTGTTCACTGCCGTAGACACCGGTAACCTCGGCCCCATGGCCTCACGTACGTCCGGCAAGGGTTCCCAGGGCACGGCGGGCACCGCGAAGCGTGCCGGCCGTGCCCCGGGACCGGCGAAGAAAGCCGCGCCCGCGAAGAAGACGGCGGCGAAGAAAGTCGCGCCCGCCAAGAAGGCGCCCGCGAGGAAGGCGGTCGCCAAGAAGGCCGCCGCACCCAAACCGGCGCCGTCGCCCACCAGCGGTGTGTACCGGCTGGTGCGCGCCGTCTGGCTCGGAACGGCCCATGCCGTCGGTGCGATGTTCCGCGGCATAGGGCGCGGCGCCAAGGGGCTCGACCCCGCCCACCGCAAGGACGGGGTCGCGCTGCTGCTCCTCGGTCTCGCGCTGATCGTGGCCGCGGGCACCTGGTCGAATCTGCGCGGCCCGGTCGGCGACCTCGTCGAGATGCTCGTCACCGGCGCCTTCGGCCGGCTCGACCTCCTCGTGCCGATACTGCTGGGCGCCGTGGCCGTACGGCTGATCCTGTATCCGGAGAAGCCCGAGGCCAACGGCCGCATCGTCATCGGGCTCTCCGCGCTGGTCATCGGAGTGCTCGGGCAGGTCCACATCGCGTGCGGATCGCCGGGGCGCGAGGACGGCACCGAGGCCATGCAGGACGCCGGCGGCCTCATCGGCTGGGCCGCCTCCAAACCGCTGATCTTCACCATGGGCGAGGTGCTCGCCGTACCGCTGCTCCTGCTCCTGACCGTCTTCGGCCTGCTGGTCGTGACGGCGACGCCGGTGAACGCCATTCCGCAGCGGCTGCGGCTGCTCGGTTCCAAGCTGGGGATCATCGATCCCGTGTACGACCCCGAGGCGCTGGACGAGGACGACGACGAGCGCTACGACGAGCAGTGGCGTGAGGCGCTGCCCGCCCGTTCGCGCCGCTCCTCCGTCCGCCGCCCCGATGCGCCCGAGGGGTACGACCCCGACCGGGCGGAGACCGACGCGCTCTCCAAGCGCCGCAGGCCGCGCAGGCCGTCCGTGCAGCCGGCGATGAACCGCACCATGGACGCCGTGGACGTCGCGGCCGCCGCGGCCGCCGCCCTCGACGGGGCGGTGCTCAACGGCATGCCGCCCTCGCCGGTCGTCGCCGACCTCACCCAGGGCGTCTCGGCCGACCGCGAGCGCGTGGGCACTCCGGTGCCGGGCGCCAGGGAGGCGGAGCCGGTGCGGAGGCCGGGGGAGCGGGCCGAGAAGGCCCCCGCGCCCGCCGGGGGCGTCCCCGATCTGACCAAGCCGGTCCCCGACCGGTCGCAGGCGCAGCCGCTGCCGTCCCGCGCCGAACAGCTCCAGCTCTCCGGCGACATCACCTACGCGCTGCCCTCGCTCGACCTGTTGGAGCGCGGCGGTCCCGGCAAGACCCGCAGCGCCGCCAACGACGCGATCGTCGCGTCCCTGACCAACGTCTTCACCGAGTTCAAGGTCGACGCCGCCGTCACCGGCTTCACCCGCGGCCCCACGGTGACGCGGTACGAGGTGGAACTCGGGCCCGCCGTGAAGGTGGAGCGGATCACGGCGCTGGCCAAGAACATCGCGTACGCCGTCGCCAGCCCCGACGTCCGGATCATCTCCCCCATCCCGGGGAAGTCCGCGGTCGGCATCGAGATCCCCAACTCCGACCGGGAGATGGTCAATCTCGGCGACGTACTGCGGCTCGCGGACGCCGCGGAGGACGACCACCCGATGCTGGTCGCGCTCGGCAAGAACGTCGAGGGCGGCTACGAGATGGCGAACCTCGCCAAGATGCCGCACGTCCTGGTGGCCGGTGCGACCGGTTCCGGGAAGTCCTCCTGCATCAACTGCCTGATCACCTCGGTGATGATAAGGGCGACGCCGGAGGACGTCCGGATGGTGCTGGTCGATCCCAAGCGCGTCGAGCTGACCGCGTACGAGGGCATCCCGCACCTGATCACGCCGATCATCACCAACCCCAAGAAGGCCGCCGAGGCCCTGCAGTGGGTCGTGCGCGAGATGGACCTGCGCTACGACGACCTCGCCGCGTTCGGCTACCGGCACATCGACGACTTCAACCACGCCGTGCGCACCGGCAAGCTCAAGACGCCGGAGGGCAGTGAGCGGGAGCTGTCGGCGTACCCGTACCTGCTGGTGATCGTCGACGAGCTGGCCGACCTCATGATGGTGGCCCCCCGGGACGTCGAGGACTCGATCGTCCGCATCACCCAGCTGGCCCGCGCCGCCGGAATCCATCTGGTGCTCGCCACGCAGCGCCCCTCGGTGGACGTCGTCACCGGTCTGATCAAGGCGAACGTGCCCTCCCGGCTCGCGTTCGCGACCTCGTCCCTGGCCGACAGCCGGGTCATCCTCGACCAGCCCGGAGCCGAGAAGCTCATCGGAAAGGGTGACGGGCTGTTCCTGCCGATGGGTGCGAACAAGCCGACCCGTATGCAGGGCGCCTTCGTCACCGAGGACGAGGTCGCGGCGGTGGTCCAGCACTGCAAGGATCAGATGGCCCCCGTCTTCCGCGACGACGTGGTGGTCGGGACGAAGCAGAAGAAGGAGATCGACGAGGACATCGGCGACGACCTGGATCTGCTCTGCCAGGCCGCCGAGCTGGTCGTCTCCACCCAGTTCGGGTCCACCTCGATGCTCCAGCGCAAGCTGCGGGTGGGGTTCGCGAAGGCCGGCCGGCTGATGGACCTGATGGAATCGCGGAACATCGTCGGTCCCAGCGAGGGCTCCAAGGCGCGTGACGTGATGGTGAAGCCGGACGAGCTCGACGGGGTGCTGGCGGTGATCCGTGGAGAAACCGGTTCGTGAGGTTTCGCGGGCAACCGTTTCGCCGGGCCGTACGTCAAGTTGAAAGGAGGGACAGCAGGATGTCCCTCCCCGGGGCGGTCCGGCGAATCCGACTCTGTTCGAATCTGATGGCGTACAAAGTCCTTCCTCCCGGTTGCCCCACCCTTTCGTACCCCCCCTAGACTGAACACCCAGCAGGTGGCTCACGCTCGAAAGGCGCCCCCGTGTCCATCGGCAACTCCCCCGAAGACGACCGGCCTTCCATCGGTCGAGTGCTTCAGCAGGCTCGCATCGCCGCAGGTCTCACGGTCGAAGAGGTCAGCACGTCCACCCGGGTGCGCATCCCCATCGTGCACGCGGTCGAGCAGGACGACTTCTCCCGCTGCGGCGGCGACGTGTACGCCCGCGGCCATATCCGAACGCTCGCGCGTGCCGTAGGCACCGATCCGGAACCGCTGGTCGCGCAGTACGACGCCGAGCACGGCGGCCGTCCCGCGCCCACACCGGCGGCACCCCTGTTCGAAGCTGAGCGGATCCGTTCCGAACCGCGTCGGCCCAACTGGACCGCGGCCATGGTCGCGGCCATCGTGGCCGTCGTCGGATTCGTCGGTTTCACCTTCTTCAAGGGCGGTGACGATTCTTCGACGGCCGGCCAGGTCGCCGAAGGACCGACGTCCGACAAGATCACGCCCAAGCCGGCGTCCAGCAAGCCCGTCGATCCCAAGCCCGCCCCCTCGGACAGTGCCATCGCGGCAGCGCCCCAGGACAAGGTGACGGTCAGGCTCAGCGCGAGCCGGGGCAAGAGCTGGATCTCCGCCAAGGACCACAACGGCCGGTCCCTCTTCGACGGAACCCTCCAGCAGGGCGAGTCGAAGACGTTCCAGGACAAGGAGCGGGTCGACCTCGTTCTCGGTGACGCCGGATCGATCGAACTCTTCGTCAACGGCAAGAAGGTCGAGGACCAGTTCAAGCCGGGACAGGTCGAGCGGCTCTCCTACACCAAGGGCGACCCCGAGGTCGGCTGACCGCGGGATCCGGCAGCAGTTTCTGAGGCGGCGGGCGCCCGGCCATCGTGCCGGGCGCC
>NZ_JBEXXO010000057.1:0-10487 GCF_040630435.1 Streptomyces sp. NPDC005803
ACGCTACGAACGCAAAGCCGACCACTTTCTCGCCTTCACCAGCATCGCCTGCACCCTCATCTGCTACCGCAGGCTCGCCAAATGAGATGACTTCTTAGAGCACCGGGCAGACCAGAGGAAGATGCCCGCGATGTGGAGTCCGGTCAGGTAGATGGTTGCGGTCTTCTCGTAGTGGGTGGCGATGCCTCGCCACTGTTTCAAGCGGTTGATGCAGCGTTCGACGGTGTTGCGCTGCTTGTACGCCTCGCGGTCGAAGGCTGGTGGTCTGCCGCCGCGGCTGCCGCGCCGCAGGCGGTGGCCGCGTTGGTCTGCCGGGAGGGGGATGACCGCCCGGATCCCGCGTTTGCGCAGGTGATCGCGGATCGCGCGGGAGGAGTACGCCTTATCGGCCAGGACCACGTCCGGCCTGGTGCGGGGCCGTCCTCGCCGTCGAGGAACCCGAAGGCGGGCCATGACGTGAGGGAAGGCGGGTGCGTCACCGGCCTGTCCGGCGGTGAGCACAAAGGCCAGCGGCCGGCATTGGGCATCGGAGGCCAGGTGAATCTTGGTGGTCAGGCCATCGCGGGGCCGGCCGATGGCGTGGTCCGCCGGTTCACCTGTTGGGGCCCCTTTCCGCGCCCCGGCCGCATGCTGGTGTGCGCGCGCAGGTCGGTCGAGTCGACCGAGACGACCCAGCTGAGGTCTTCGTCGGCGTCGGCCTGCGCGACCAGTGCGGTGAACACCCGCTCCCAGGTGCCGTCGATGGCCCACATCCGCAGCCGGTTGTAGACGCCTCGCCAGTTACCGTATTTCTCCGGGAGATGGATCCACCGCGATCCCGTTTGGAACTTCCAGGCGATCGCGTCGATCACCTCCCGGTGATCCCGCCCTGTCCGATTCGGTAGTAACGGCTCGATTCGCGCCCACTGCACGTCAGTCAACGGCACACACGAACAACGACCGGCGGGACTGGTTGGAACGGTGCCGCTGTGGTGACCCTCCGCCACGGCTCCCCAAGATCTGTGCCAGAACCTGGAACTCATCGACAAACGCTGCTGCTGAACGTAAACGAAGCCCCCGGACGGAAAGCGTGAGAGCGACGATGTCGGTGGCGCCTGCCATCATGCACGGATGAAGATCAACCACGCGCCACGCCATCCCGTGAATCCGCAGCGCCTGGACCAGGCCCTTGGCGACAAGACGGACCGTGTCCAGGAGCTTTTCGAGGATGTCTATCAGCGTGGCTATCCGATGCGTGTGATGCTCGAGGAACTCGGCCACGAGCTGCTCGACCATGTCGCAGCGCGCACTACCCAGGACCCCGACCTCGATGACGAGCGCACTCGCCTCGCCCTGCTCACCGCTGCTGAGTGCCGCCTGGGCGTGGTGGACCTGGGCTGTACTCCCAGAGGCGATTGGGAGATCCCCTTGCCTCTGACCAGGACGCGTCTGACCAGCGAAGAGCTGGACTACGACGAGACGCACGACGCGACCGATACGGTCACCGCCCGCACATGGATCGACGCCTTCGACATCTGCGTTGTCAGCGGTCTGGTGCAGGACTGGGAGCGGGCGATCGGTCTGGTCCTGCGCAGCGACTTCGCACCCGCCCTCCACAACAACCTGCCCCACGCCGGCCGGGACTCCGTCTCCGAACTGGACGACCTCGCACACATGGACGCCTTGTGCGCCTACCTGACCCCGGCCCGCGGCCACCTGCCCCGAGACTGGCCGCAGGTCACACTGACCAAGCCATCGACGGACGAGCGGCTGGACGCCGCCCTTGCCCTGGACGCCGCCCACGCGGTCAGTCCCGACCAGCGCCTGCTGCGCGTTCTGCTCGCCGACGATCAGAGCGCCTTCGAGAGGGCCTTGGACGAACGACTGGCGCAGCACCGTACCGGTGTCGGTGAGGATCCCGCGCCCGGAACTCTGCTTCCCCTGGGCGCGATTTCCTTGGCCGCACTCGCCGTACAGGTTCATGGCTGGGACCTGCAAACCAGGTCCGCCTACCTCCCGGCCTCGCTCCTGAAGCCGCCTGCCCCCGTCGGCTCCTGACCTGGCACGCCGATCAGGACGGCCGGTGCTTGGCCGCCGAACTACAGTAGGCCCACCTCCGCGTCCACGTACCCGAACTCGCGGGCCATGTGCACCAGCGCCTCGCGCAGCAGCCTTCGGCGCTCCGCCCGCTCCATGGCCGGCGTGCCCGTGATGGTGACAGTCATAACGGACTTGGTCCCGCCGTCGTTCGTGCCGAGCGACGCCAGGTCGACGAGCGAGTCGAGGGCCGTCAGGACGCCGTTGTCGGCGGGTTGTTCGCACGCCATCCGCAGTTCGGTGGTGGGCGGGGCGGCCCACGACGGCCCGGCCGGGTCACCGACGAGGTCGGGCAGCAGCTCGGCAGCCGTCTCCCACGTGGTCAGCAGGACGTCCTGGACCTCGTCGAGGCCCAGCCGCGTGTCCCGACCAGGGCCGAGGGCCGCTGCCCAGGCTTGCGGGTTCTCGACCAGAACATCCGAGCAGGCGACCACGGTGGGCTCCATCGTGGTGGGCAAGGCGAGTACGACGGACGCCTTCAGGGCCAGGCCGCCGCCCGGTCCAGCGATCGCGCACGAGTAGCTGGCGGATCGGGCCGAGTTGCCGAAGGGGCCCCGTTCCCAGCGAGCGGCGGGCAGTTCGACGCCCCGGCGCCGGGACAGCATCGTCATGCCCCGGCCACCGCGCTGTGCAGAAGCTGCTGTTCGAGCTGAGTGCGCCGCGGTTTGCTGATCTCCAGTTGGCTTGCCTCGGCCCAGGGCAGGTTCACCAACGCGCGCAGGCGCAGCGCCGGCGTCTGCCGAGCGGTCCAGTTCTCGGCCGACCGGCCCTGGTTGATGCTGAAGCGGGGGAGTGGCTGCCACCTCCACACGCCGCGCCCCGAACATGTGAGGCGGCCCGCGCCCCACGATCCGCCGTCGACGTCCACGCTCCGTGAGCCGCCGCGATCACCCACGGCGTGTCCGTGTCCTCGGGCGGGCGGGGAAAGCCGATGGCCGCGAGCGGATCTGGGCCCGGTGCTTGCCGGCCGGCTTCGACGATCGCCTGCCAGACGGGCGCGGCGACGGTGACCAGCAGTCGCCCGGCCACCAGGAACAGCACCCAGCCCGGCTCGCCGTCCCATTCGTGGTGCAGATCCTGACAAGCGCTTGGCATGGCGACCTTGCTGTTGTTCGAGGGGCGGCCCGCGTTCTACCGTTCACTTGCTGGTGGCCGCACCCAGGGAGCGAAGCGCTGACCGGGGCCTAGTACTCCAGTTGCAGTTCTCCATATGCCCTGTTCACGGGGCCCTTTCGGAGTTTAGATGGCTGACGCTGCATCACGGAGGCGGTGGTTCGTCACTCACCCGATCGGGGTGCGTGCGGCGCTGGTAGTGGCAGTGGCGGGCGATGGCCCGGTGTCGTCGACGCCAGCTGGACCAGTGGTGGAGGCGGTGCCTGGGTGACTGGCGCCGGGCTGAGGGGGATGGGCCGAGCAGATCGTCCACATCGGGCTGCACCCTGCCTGACAGGTGGACTCGAGTCGTCGGGATCGCGCATGATCGAATCTCTGTGGATTCGAAAATGGGGCGGTGCGGTGTGGGGGACTGGCGGACCGATCCGACGTTCGCGATGTGCCAGGCTCTGGTGGATGGGGCCGATCCGGCCGCGTTCGCCGGAGGTCCGTTCGATGTCCGGGCTGTGGCTGCGGCTATCAGGCCCGAGACCAGCAACAGAGCTGCCCTCGACGACCTGCCGTGGGGGAACTTCCCTCACGGGGAGGAGGCCCGAGATGCCGTTCGGCAGCTGCACACCGCAGACGGGACCGCACGCAACGCGGTGGCTGTACTGATCGGCATGTGCGCCGACGACAGCCGGGCCGCAGCATCTCTCGCCGTACCGTTCCTGATCCGGATCGCCACCGACCCCCACCACCCACACCGCGCTGACGCTCTTGGCGGTCTCGCCGCTCCGGCCCGCGCGCGTCACTTCGGAACCGCCTCCCGCGACGAACTCCTCCTCCACCGCACCGACCCTCAATGCCACGCACTGACTACGACGACTACGGCGTCGAGGTGACCGGCTACCCGGCGGGCTGGTCGGTGGCCGCAGCCCGGGCCGCAATTACCGCCGGAATCTCAATGCTCCTGCCTCTCCTCAACAAGTCCGACCCCGGCACGCGCATCGGCGCCTCCTACGCTCTCGCCACCGCGGCCGACCCTGACCTTACGGTCCGAAGCGCCTTCGCCACCCGGTTCGCCAAGGAGCAGGACCCCATGGTCTTGGCCGCCCTGGTTCTCGCCACCGCAGAGACCACACGCGCCAACCCGCACCGCCCGGCCACTGCGAGAGTCGGCAAGCTGTGGCAGGACCGGACACAGCCTCCAGAAGTCCGCCTCGCCGCCGCAATCGGCTGGCTCTGCCTCACCGACGAACCCGCCCCCGACGCCCTACAGGCGACCGTCAGCGTTCTGGCCACCGAAGAGCGCGCCCGCGCCATGGACGCCCTGCCCTGGCTGACGGTCGCCGGATGCGGCGAACCAGGGCTCCTGCGCTGCGTCCGCCGCATGCTCCACCCGGAGGAACCCGAACCGTACGACGACCCTTGGGCCCCGCTGGCCTGAACGACGAGTGGCCGACCCTCGGCCATGGAACCCCGCGCGCCTGCCGCCATTCTGTGCATCGCAGCTGTCTGTCGGAGCCATCTATCGCGCTCAGTCACAGAGGATTGTGACTGAGCACACGACCTGTCCTTTGAGCGGTAGACGTGTCGTGATGTGCATCCGAGTTGGCCAGACCGGGCCTGCCAACGCAGGGGCCTGTGCTCTCGGCGCAGCAGAGTGACCCGCTGGGGGCCCAGCCTCGCCCCTCCATGCGGAGAGCGTCGAGCGGGCGTCCGTGGGGTGCTGGTGGCGTTCATCCGGTGCCGTGGATGTCAGTGATCCCTTGGAGACCGTCGTCCATGATCCACATACAAGATGCCGACTGGACGACCGGCCACCTGCCCGGTCAGGTATGTGGGGTTCCGGGCCATCTCAGGAACATGTTCTCCCCGGATCCCACGGTACGGACCGAGGTATTTGAGGACCTCTATGCGGAGGTCCATGACCAAGGTGCCGTCGACCGGAGTCGGCAAGGCGGCCGAGCGGATCGGCGGGGCCGCCCGCTCGGGCCGGTCGTGGACGACGAGATCGGCGAGCCCGCGTCAAGACAATCCTTGGATAACATCCTTGGATTTATACCTTGACTTCAACTCAAGGATTGCTACCTTGGATTCATGCCAAGCAATGAGAAGCCTCGCCTCATCCCGACCGGCAAGTGTTGGTGCGGCTGCGGGAAGGACGTGGGCCTGGGCAAGTTCTTCGCCGCTGGCCACGACAAGATCGCCGAAGCAGCGCTCATGGCCCTCAAGTACGACGGGTCCGTCGCTCAACTGCTCCACGCCCACGGCTTCGGCTCGCACCATTCCGTCCGCCACGCCGCCGTCACCGATCCCGACTGCTCGTGGGAGAAGTGCGCCGACTGCAACTACAGCGGTGCCCCTGCCAGCATCGTCAACCACCGCAAGAAGGACCATCCCGACCGGCATGTCCTCACCCAGGCGATTCGCGCCCACGGCGGCACCTGGGATCCGCAGCGTGCCATCACGGCTCTCGGCGACCACGGTCACATGTGGGAAGACCAACAGGCAGCGGAGAAACGGGTCCGGCAGATCCTGCGCGACCTGTGCGCGGACGGGCTCATCGTCAAAAGCGACCCTCAACGGGCTGTCTATGACCTTGTTCAGGAGTAGAGCCGGGGACACGACGGCCTGGCCGACCCGGGGCCCGCGTCTGCTTCCACAGCTACACCCGACGCTTCTGAGCGCGGATGTGGCCGCCGCCGGTACGTTGGCGGCTGGCCGAGTCCGATGGGCCCGATGGTCGTTGGCAGGATGTGACGCATGCACGTCTGACACCGGACGACTTCTCCGACGCGGTTCTCGCCCTCTGCCCCGGGATGGGGAAGCGGAACGCGGCAAGGCTGCGGGAGAAGGTCCGCGAAGGG
The DNA here is from genome assembly GCF_040630435.1 of Streptomyces sp. NPDC005803. Taxonomy (NCBI): domain Bacteria; kingdom Bacillati; phylum Actinomycetota; class Actinomycetes; order Kitasatosporales; family Streptomycetaceae; genus Streptomyces; species Streptomyces sp. NPDC005803. Next base: position 6,042 of record NZ_JBEXXO010000057.1, read on the forward strand.
TTCGAAGGCCATCCGGTGGGGGAAAGGAAGACCCGGTTCGCCGACGTGATCATCGATCACCGGCACGAGGCGTTCGCGAGGCCGTTCGTCGAGCGCTCGGTGGAGCGCGGAGTGCTTGCCGGTAGCTGACGCAGCCGCGCGCCATGCGCTGAAGGCTCTCAGGCGCGTCGACCTGACGGTCCCGGGCAGGCTGTTGGCCGGCGCCGCGCCGTCTCGTAGCTCCGCCGCTGCCCGTCAGAGCGTTCTGAAGATCTTCCACAGCCTCGGCACGACCGGTGAGGGAATCGAGCAGTACCGGATGGTGGCTCTGGATCTCCCGCCGGAGGCGGATCTGCCGCAGATTCACATGTTCCTGGGGCACGGTGAGGCCAAGGGATGGTGGCACTGGGAGAAAGGGTGTGTCACTGCCGCCCGGAAGTCCATCGCCGGGGGATAAAAGCCCCGCAGCGGTTAGCGTGCCCTGAGGCACCGCCTCGTTCTCAACGACGGGTGGCGTCAGCCCATTCGTCGTTGTTCCACATGACGGGCACGGCGCCGACCGGTTAGAACTGGATGTCCGGGCCGTTGCTGTGGAGCAGGCAGAAGAAACTGCGCTGAAGTACCGCTCTGGCGCGAGGCTACCGCGCCGTGCGGGCCGAGTTCTGCGGCCGCTACCCCCGCCACGCCTGGCCGGAGGACCCGGCTGCGGCCGAGCCGACCTGGCGGCTCAACGCGCCCAAGTAGCGGCAGGCTGCCCCGCACCGTCTGACCCCGGCTGCATCGACGGGCGCTCCCCGGCCGTTGGAGCGCCCGTCGATGCAGCCGGGTCAGCCGCCACCCGAGCCGGCCGAGGCCGAACCGCCGGAGGTCCAGCCGGAGTTGGGCTGCGGCCGCTCGCGCGTGCTGCGCTCGGTGCGCAGCTCCACCACGACCCCAGCCGGGCCGAGCAGGGCCTCCAGCGCGTCGGCGAGCCGCTGCGGGTCGCCGCCGAACGGGAGCGCGAGCCGCTCCCTACCGCTCCGCTGGACGAGTTCCAGCGCGAGCGTGGAGACGGCCGGCTTGTAGTCCCCCTGGTACGGCTCCACCACCTTGTGCGTCAGCCGCACCTCGCGCAGGGTCTCGACGGGCAGCCAGTCGTCCGGCCCGGCGGCCCGGACGAACCGCAGGAACGCGGGCACCCCGGCCGGCGCGAACTCCACCCGCAGGATGTCCCGGGCCCGGGAAAAGGCCAGCGCCGGCCAGCCGATCAGGTACTCCAGCCCGGCGATCACCCCCACCACCACGAACACGGTCGACGCCCGCGCCCCGGCCAGCGCCATCCAGAAGGCGACGAGCAGGGTCGGCACGCCCAGGGCGAGCGGAGTGAACAGTGCCGGCCCCGCCGAGGTCAGCGCGTTCCACGCCGGCCCGGCCGGGCCCGCGCGCAGGACCAGATCCGTCGAGTCGGGGCCTTGTCTCAGCAAGGGATCGGTGGCCATGCCTCCAGCGTAGGACCGGTCCGCAAGAGCGCCTCGACCATATCCGGCCGATAGGGCACGACTTCTGACGGCCTGTAGCCCTCAACCACCGGGACGCGGCGGGCTCTCAGGGCTCGAACCACGGGTCGGGCCGCTGCTCGGGGGCGGCCATCAGCGGGTAGAGGGTGCACCGTCCAGGCTCTCGCGGATGATGTCGGCGTGGCCGCCGTGGCGTGCGGTCTCCTCGATCAGGTGCAGCAGCACCCACCGCACCGACCACTTCTCGACGTCGGCGGGGAACCACGGCACACCCCGGGGGACCGGATGGTCGAGTAGCGGTGCCAGCGTGGTAGTGGCGCTGCTCCCCATGCGGTCTCCACCGAATCCGATCAACTCCGCAAGGGTGAACCCCTCTGTCTGGGCCAGCTACTCCCTGAACATGTTGAAGCCGCTATAGGGCCAGGAGACGTCTGGGCTGGTCACGTCGTCGTCTCCGGGAGAGAGCATGAGCCCCGCCCTGTCCCTCCTTGTTTGTCCGGTGCCCAGAAGATCAGTCCAGGCTGATGCACTTGCCCCGGCCTGCTGCAGTTCCGCGACGGTCAGCACCATGTCCGACGGAGACACCAGGACGTTGACCGGTGTCGGGGGGACCGCGGTGACGATCGCTACGAGTGCTGCACGGTCGGGGCGGTCATCCCGATGCAGCCCACCGCGACGGACGCGCGAGGAGACCTGTCGGCGACTGAAATGATCTGTTGTATGGCTGGTGTGATCACGGCTTCGGAGTCCTCGTGGATAGCCCCGTTCACCGGGCTGAGTCCGCGTCTCAGCGGAACTCGTGGACCAACTGGATCGCGCCGACGATGTGGGCGTTGAAGTCGTCCAGTTCCTCGGCCGGGACCCAGAGCTCGAGGATCGTCTGCCCGCCGGCCTGTTGGATGGGATAGCGGCTCAAGAACTCCGACTCGACCTCGAAACGAGTGACGAAGCCGGCGCCATCGTGCTTCACGTTCCAGTCCCGCGCGATCCTGACCGCGTAGTCCTCATTGAGGACCGGGTAGAAGATCGGCTGCTCGGGCAGCCGGGGCGGCCAGGCATGCCAGTTCAGCTTCCGAACCAGATCCAGCTCCTTGGGGCCGGTGGGGCGCCACAGGGTCGTCGTTGCTTGCCGGCTGGTCATTTGCATCGCTCTCTGAACGTAGGCCGCCGGTACGGCAGGTCGGGAGACCGGACGATACCGGTACCGCGAACTCAGCCGCCGCGGCCCTGATTCCCCGATGGCAACGCGCCGGGCAACTCACTGACGAGCTGCAGGCGCGGCTCTACGCCACGCTGCCCGCCCGGCAGCGTGCCGAGTTCGCCCAGCTGGTCGACGCGTTGACCAGCGCCCAGACCTCATGCCTGTACGTCGTGGACACTGGCAGGCGTACGAAAGGACAACAGCTGATCGCGGCCATGCTTGTCACTCGTCAGGCTGTTCGCCCTCCGTCGACCCCACGGCCTATGTCGCTCCGACCGCCACGCTGCGGGGACGTGCGCGTGGGGGCCGGGCGCAGGGTGCTGTTCGGTGCGGTGCCCACCGCCGGGGGCGGGCCGGTGGAGCTGGGTGAAGGCTGCATCGTCATGGAGAACGCGGTATTCGTTCAGTGGTGCTGGTCTTCGTGTCCCGGTTCTGCGGGGGCGTCCTGGCGGTGGCCGGCGTGATGCCCGTCGTGATGGGCGGCGGGGGATCCGCCCATCATGCGGAGCATCGCCTTGCCGCCGGTGCGGAAGAACCGCACCAGCAGGACGGCGGCCAGGAGGAGAAAGACGATGTTGAGCCAGGTGGTGTAGTTCCAGGTGATGCCTTCCATGGGGAGCTTCGCGTCGGCTTGGTCCGGGATCAGGCCAAGACCGCCGAAGGTGAACTCCACGATGTACCCAGCGATGACGGTGGCGAGGTAGAAGGTCCCGAGGAGGAAGAGGACCATCTTCACGCCGTAGTACTTCCGGTAGATGTTGAGGATCGGCAGGATCAGCAGGTCGGCGAAGATGAACGCGACCACGCCGCCGAAACTGATGCCGCCCTTCCACAGCACCACCGCGAGCGGCACGTTGCCGATGGAGCACACGAACGAGGCGATCGCGACCAGCGGGCCGATGATCGGCCCCCACAGCGCGGATGCCAGCGGGTGGCCGTCGAAGAAGAACGTGCGCCAGAAGGAGTCCGGCACCCAGGCGGCGATCGCGCCGGCGATGAGCAGACCGATCACCAGGTCCCGAAGGATCGCGGCCCACTCCATGACGAACACGTGGCTGGTGGAGGTGAAGCCCTCACGCGACAACAGGCGCCCGGCGAAGGAGCCTTCGCGCTGCACGGACATGTTCATCGAGGCGTGGCCCTCCATGGAGCCGGCCAGTCCGCGTTCGGCCTGCTCGCGGGCCTGGCGTAGGAGCTTGTCGCGCAGGAACAGGCGGAACAGCACCGCCAGGACGACGATCATGACGGGGCCGCCGACGAACTCCGCCGCGGTGAATTGCCATCCCATCAACAGGGCGAGAATCACTCCGAGTTCGACGACGAGGTTGGTGGAGGCGATCTCGAAGGCCATCGCGGCGGTGAAGTTCGCGCCCTTGTGGAACAGGGAGCGGGCCAGGGCCACTGCGGCGTACGAGCAGGAGGACGAGGCGGCGCCGAGGCCGGCGGCGATGGCGAGGGTGCGGGGGCGGTCGTCGCCGAGTAGGGAGGCGACGGTGGACTTGCGGACGACGGCCTGGACGACGGCGGACAAGGCGAAGCCCAGGATCAGGGCCCAGGTGATCTCCCAGGTCATGGAACCGGTGATCGACAGTGCGTGCAGTACGGCGTGGATCATCCCTGAAGCCTTCCGAGAAGGGCACGGCTTGGGGCCCACCGACACGTCGTACCTGCGCGGCGCGGCGGGCTGGGCGCGGGGCGCCCTCGGCCCCCTTGCGCTTCCAGTCGCGCCGGATCTCGGAGCGGACCCGGGCATCCGTCTTGGCGACGATG
>NZ_JBEXXO010000058.1:0-9371 GCF_040630435.1 Streptomyces sp. NPDC005803
ACGTTGAGCGTCGGGGTCCCCTTCGGCCCGGCCTTCTTCTCCTTCGACGAGTCCAGGCTCGCGACCGACATGGTCGTCGCCGTCGTCGGCCTGAGGCCGGCCCGCGCCCCGCGCCCGCCCCGCTCGTCATGTCTGGCTGCTGGCTCACAGGAAGGAAAGTCATGCCCGAGGAAACACTGCGCCTTGCCGTGATCATCGGTTCGTCCCGCGTGGGCCGCACGGGCCCGGCCGTCGCACGCTGGTTCGTCGAGGAGGCCGAGGCCAGCGCGATGTACGACGTCGACGTGCTGGACCTGGCCGACATCGAGCTGCCGCTGTCGCTGACGCAGGACCCCGGAGCCGAGACGGCCGGTCTGCTCGCGGCCGTCGCCGAGCGCCTGGCCTCGGCCGACGCGTTCGTCGTGATCACTCCGGAGTACAACCACAGCTTCACCGCCCCGATGAAGAACCTGATCGACTGGCACCGCACCGAGTGGCAGGCCAAGCCGGTCGCGTTCGTCGCCTACGGCGGACTCTCCGGCGGCCTGCGGGCGGTCGAGCAACTGCGCCAGGTGTTCGCGGAACTCCACGCGACCACCATCCGCGACACCGTCAGCTTCCACGGCGTGTGGCAGCACATCGGCGAGGACGGCGCTCTGCGCGCACCCGACGCCGCCGTCCCCGCCAAGGTCATGCTCGAAAAGCTGGAGTGGTGGGCCTCCGCCCTCAAGGACGCCCGCACCGTGCGCCCGTACGCCGCCTGAACCAGGGAGACCACATGAGTTCCATCAGGGTGAAGGACGGCTTCTTCACGCTGTTCAACATCTTTCACACCGACGGGCCGGACGCGCAGCAGGTGCTGTTCGACCAGTGGCGCGGCCTGCCGCCCGCCGACGTCCAGCCGGGGCTGGTGTCGGGCAACTTCCATCGCGGCCTCGACGGGGCCTCGGTGCTCAACTACGCGCAGTGGGAGAGCCAGGAAGCGTACGACGCGTTCATGAGCGAGGGCGCCACCCGGGGCCGGCTCGGCAGCGCCCTCGACGTGTCCCGCCTGGACAGCATCCCCTGCGAGGTCGTCCACACCTGGGACCCGGAGCCCGAAATCTCCCTCGACAAGCGCTGGTTCACCGTGGCGATCGTCGTCAGGTCGGCGCCCGAGGACCAGGCCGCCGTGCTCGCTGAGATGACCTGCGACCCGCCGGAACTGGCGACGACACCGGGCTACGTGTCCCATGCCGTGCACCGGAGCCTGTCCGGCGAGTACGTGATCAAGTACGCCCAGTGGACCGACGGGAAGAGCTTCCGCGCCTTCGCCGACGCCCCGAAGGAGCCGTCCGTGGTGGACGAGCTGGCCACCGGCGTCGCGCTCTACTTCAGTGAGATCGAGTACATCAGGGAGCGGTCATGAGCGACGACGGCACGATCTGGCCCGACGGGGAGGCCCTGGCCGCCGGGGTGGCGGCGGCCGGACAGGGCGCCGTGGCCGCGGACGTGGCCGGGCGCCTCGCCCCGGCGACGGCCGAGGCGCTGGCCGCGGCGGGCTTCCCGAGCGGCTTCGCACCGCTCGCGCAGGGGGGCGCCGACGCCTCGTTCGACTCGGTGACGCGGGCCGTCGCCGCGATCGGCGAAGGATGCGCGTCCGCCGCCTGGCTCGCCTCGCTGTGGGCGTACAACGGACGGTTCAGCGCCTACCTTCCCGACGAGGGGCGACAGGACATCTGGGCCAAGGGCCCCGACACCCGGCTGGTCAGCTCGATGGTGGCGGCCGGCGTCCGGGCGGAGCCGGTGGACGGCGGCTGGTCGCTCGCCGGCAGGTGGCTCTACGTCAGCGGGGTCGAGTTCGCCGACTGGGCACTGCTCAGCTCCGCGCCGCCGCGCGAGGGCGACCGCTCCGTGCGGGTGTTCGCCGTGCCCAAGGACGCGTTCACCCACCAGGAGAGCTGGTCGACACTGGGCATGCGCGCCACCGGAAGCCACACCCTGGTCGTGGAGCAGGCGTTCGTACCGGAGCACCGGTCGTTCGTCTGGGACGACATGCGCCTGGGCAACCTCCCGGAGCCGGGGACCACCGCCCAGGCCGCACCGCTGTTCGCGGTGAACGGGCTCACCTTCGCGGCTCCGGTCCTCGGCGCGGCCCGCGCCGCGCTGCGCCTGGTCGGGGAACACCTCGGCAAGCAGCCGAGCGGGGCCCGGTCGGCCGCCCGGGAGTCGCACCGGATCGCCTACGCCCGCGCGGCGGGCGAGATCGACGCGGCGGCCCTGCTGCTGGCGCGGGTCGCCGGGACGGCGGACCGGGGCCGGCTCGGCGAGGACGGGGCGGCGGTGCGCAGCCACCGCGACAGCACGCTGGCGGTGGAACTCCTCGTCGGCGCGGTGGACCGGCTCTTCCATGTGACCGGGACCCGCGGACAGGCGACCTCGCACGGGATGCAGCGGATCTGGCGGGACGTCCACGCCGCGGGTTCGCACGCCGCCCTCCAGTTCGAAGCCGCGGCGCTCGCCTTCACCCAGCGGCTGGTCGCGGCCTGAGCGGTACGGGCGGCGTTCAGCCGTCGGCGGCGGCCCCGTGGCCGGGCTCCACGAAGACCACGGGGCCGTCGTTGTCCTGCACCACGCGGCCGAGCAGGCCGGCGAGCGTCGCTCGCTGCTCCTCGCCGAGTCCGGCCGGCAGTTCCTCGATCCGGCGGCACGCGTCGGTGTAGAAGCGGTCGGCGAGCCGCGCGCCGCGCACGGTGAGCGCCACCCGCACCGCGCGGCAGTCCCGCGGATCCGTCTCGCGCCGCACCAGGCCGTTGTTCTCGGTGCGGTCCACCAGGCCGGTGATGCTCGACTTGGCGAGCCCCAGCATCGCGCCCAGTTCACCCATGCCGTACGGCTGGGCCATCAGGACGCACAGCAGTTGCCCCTGCTGCGGTGTGAGGCCGTGCTCCCGGCTTGCCCGGGCGTACAGGGAATTCACCAGGAATGAGGACCGCACCAGTGCGGTGACCACTCCCATGTCACCTTCTTCGCGCTTAGCCACGCGCGCAGCCTATCAGCCGGCAACGGAAGTTCGTAGCAGGAACTTCATTTTTCACCGAGACGCGGGCTTGCACCATACGCGCCTTCACCTGGTGTGATGCGTTGTCGTGAATATGTCCGGCTTTTTTACGGGCTGACATTTCTCTGTAGTTACTTAACAAAGATCTGTAGTTCTTGAAAGATTTATGTGTTGAGGTTCGGAGTGCGAACCAGTAGCGTTTTTGATCAGACCCCGATGCAGTCTTCCTGTTCTGTGGAGCGTGAATTATGAGTCGTAAAGTCGCCGTCGTCGGCGGAGGCTACGGAGGCGCAGCGGTCGCCAAGGCGCTGCAGTCCGAAGCCGACGTGGTCCTCATCGACCCGCGGGACGCGTTCGTCAACGTGGCGGGATCGCTGCGCGCGCTGACCCAGCCCGAGTGGGCCAACAACATGTTCTTCCCGTTCAAGACCCTGCTCACCGAGGGCACGGTGATCCAGGACCGCGCCGTATCGGTGGACCCCACCGGCGTCACCCTGTCCTCGGGCAAGCACGTCGCCGCGGACTACGTGGTGCTGGCCACCGGGTCCTCGTACGCCTATCCGGCCAACCCGTCCTCCGAGACCGTCGTCGAAGCGCTGGACGACTTCCGCCGCTCGCACAAGGAACTGCTGCAGGCCGACAGGGTGCTGGTCCTCGGCGCCGGCCCGGTGGGCCTCGAACTCGCCGGTGAGATCAAGGAGGTCTGGCCGGACAAGCACGTCACCATCGTCGACCCGGCCACGGAGCTGCTGCCCGGCTTCAAGCCCGAGGTGGTCGAGGACCTGCGCGGCCAGCTGGACGCGCTGGGCGTCGAGGTCCGTCTCGGCACGAGCCTGACGGCGCAGCCGAGCACCGAGTCCGGCCGCGCCGGCTCGTTCACCGTCACCACCGACGGCGGCGACGAGATCACCGCCGACGTCTGGTACCGCGCCTACGGGACGACCACCAACAGCGGTTACCTCACCGACGGCAAGCTCACGACCCTCACCGCCCAGGGCCGGATCCCGGTCACCGAGAACCTCAACGTCAAGGGCTACGACCACGTCTACGCGCTCGGTGACCTCACCGACGTCGCGGAGGCCAAGATGGCGGGCTACGCGATGCAGCACGCCGAGGTCGTCGCCAAGAACATCACCGCTCAGATCAAGGGTGAGCAGCCCGAGGCGACCTACCAGCCGCTGGGCTTCCCGATGATCCTGCTGCCGCTCGGTCCGAACGGCGGTGTCGGGCAGCTGCCTTCGCCCGACGGCCCGTTCGTGGCCCCGGCGCAGATGGTCTCCGAGTTCAAGGGCCAGGACCTGTTCACCGGCCGTTTCGTCGGCGACCTGGGTCCGACCGCCTGACCCGACCGCACCACCGCACCACCCGAGCTCGCCGCGCGCGCTCGCCGGTCCTCGTGAATCCCCCGCCGACGGACCGGCGAGCCCGCGCGGCGTTCGCGTTTCCCGTTCCGTACGAGCATGGAGACGACGACGTCATGCCACCTTCCGCAGGCACCACCGACACCGCAGACACCACCGACACGGCAGACACTGCCGAGAGCACGGCCACCGCCCCTGCCGGCACCTACCTGTGCATCGAGAAGGGCCACCCCGACGCCGCCGAACTGGCCGCTGTCACCGCGGTGCTGCTCTCCCGCCTGGCCGCCCTGGCCGACCCGGACGGGGAGGCGGAGCCGGGTCACCGCCGCACCGCCTGCTGGCGCCGCCTCGAACGCCGCTCCCGCACCGGCACGCCGCGCAGCTGGCGCGCCGACACCGACCGCTGATGAGCGCCTTCGACGCCGGCCCGCGCGCGGGCCGCACCGCTCCCCCGCCGCCGCGCCCCCACGGGCCCCGGACCGCCGCCCGTTCCCGGGTGCGCCGCCGCCTCGCCCGGTGGCCGGCCGCGGTCAGGCCATGAGGACGCCGGCTCCGGACGCGGTCGACGAGATCACCCTCGACGCGGACGGGATCCCGTTGTCGGGACTGATCGCCCACGCCCGCTCCGGCCCCCCGCGGGCCGTCGTGGTCTCGGTGCACGGAGGCGGCATGCGGGCCGGCTACTTCGACAGCCGGGTCCGCCCCGGTCTGTCCCTGCTCGACCTCGGCGCCGGCCTCGGCTACACGGTGCTCGCCATCGACCGTGCCGGATACGGGAGTTCGGCCTCGCCGCTGCCGCGCGGACAGACCCTGATGCAGCAGTCGTCGACCCTGCACGCCGCCCTCGCCTCGTTCGCCGACACCCACGACACCGGCGCGGGCCTCTTCCTCGTGGCCCACTCCAACGGCGGCAAACTCGCCCTGGCGGCGGCCGCCGACGCGCGCGGCGACGCCCTCCTCGGCCTGGACATCTCCGGCCTCGGCAGCCGCCTCGCCGTCCGGACGGACCAGCTCCCGGGCCAGAACGGTCACGGGGACTGGCGCCGGCACTGGGGCCCGCTGCGGCTGTACCCCCCGGACGCCTTCCGGCAGGGCCGCCACCTGATCTCTCCGGTACCCGAACTGGAAGCGCAGGAGGGCCCGTTGTGGCCCCGGATGTACCCGCACATCGCCCGGCGGGTGCGGATCCCGGTGCGTTTCACGTTCGCCGAGCAGGAGCAGTGGTGGCGGTTCGACGACGAGGCCCTGGAAGCCCTGCGACGGCCCCTGGCAGCGCCGCGCACGGTCATCGACCTCCAGCCGGACGCCGGTCACAACCTCAGCCTCGGCTGGGCGGCCCGCACCTACCACCTCAAGGCCCTCGGCTTCCTGGAGGACTGCCTGCTCGCCAGGGACGCGGCGCCCCCCGAGCGGCGCGCACGGCCCCTGAGCGGCGCCGTCCGCGTGCCCTGAACCCGATCGGAGACCTGGGTCCTGTACGGCGTTGTCCCGCAGCCACCGAGAGACAGGCAGAGATGAGCACCGACACCCTTGAGCACGTCGACCACACCCGGCAGGCCCCGGTGTGCCCGCACGACGCACCGGACGCACCCGGCCTCGCCCCCGGCGCCGTACGGCCCGCGCTGCTCGCCGGGGAGGAGCACGACGCTCCCGACCCGTCGATCTTCCGCGGCACCGACTGACCCGCGGCCCGGCGCACCCTCACCACCACCGTCGTCACCACCCACCATCCCTGGAGAGACATGTCCCGCCGTCTGTTCACCTCGGAGTCCGTGACCGAAGGTCACCCCGACAAGATCGCCGACCGGATCAGCGACACCATCCTCGACGAGCTGCTGCGCCAGGACCCGTCCTCGCGCGTCGCGGTGGAAACCCTGATCACCACCGGTCAGGTGCACATCGCGGGCGAGGTGACGACGTCCGCGTACGCCGACATCGCCACCCTCGTCCGCGACACGATCCTCGCCATCGGCTACGACTCCTCGGCCAAGGGATTCGACGGCGCCTCCTGCGGCGTCTCCGTGTCCATCGGCGCCCAGTCCCCCGACATCGCGCAGGGCGTCGACACGGCGTACGAGAAGCGCGTCGGGGCCGCCACCCCTGGTTCCGGCGGCGACGAGCTGGACGAGCAGGGGGCCGGCGACCAGGGCATCATGTTCGGCTACGCCACCGACGAGACGCCCACCTCGATGCCCCTGCCCATCGAGCTGGCGCACCGCCTCGCACGCCGGCTGTCCGAGGTCCGCAAGGACGGCACGGTCCCCTACCTGCGGCCCGACGGCAAGACGCAGGTCACCATCGAGTACCTCGGCGCCCACCCGGTGCGCCTGGACACCGTCGTCGTCTCCTCCCAGCACGCCGCGGGCATCGACCTGGACGGCCTCCTCGTCCCCGACGTCCGTGAACACGTCGTCGAGCACGTCATCGCCGCACTCGCCGAGGACGGGATCAAGCTGGAGACCGAGGGCTACCGCCTCCTGGTCAACCCGACCGGCCGCTTCGAGATCGGCGGCCCGATGGGCGACGCGGGCCTGACCGGCCGCAAGATCATCATCGATACGTACGGGGGCTACGCCCGCCATGGCGGCGGCGCCTTCTCGGGCAAGGACCCGTCGAAGGTGGACCGCAGCGCCGCGTACGCGATGCGCTGGGTCGCCAAGAACGTCGTCGCCGCCGGCCTCGCCGCCCGCTGCGAGGTCCAGGTCGCCTACGCGATCGGCAAGGCCGAGCCCGTCGGCCTCTTCGTCGAGACCTTCGGCACCGGCACCGTCGCCCAGGAGCGGATCGAGAAGGCCGTCGCGGAGGTCTTCGACCTGCGCCCGGCCGCGATCATCCGCGACCTGGACCTGCTGCGCCCGATCTACGCCCAGACCTCCGCCTACGGCCACTTCGGCCGTGAGCTCCCGGACTTCACCTGGGAGCGCACCGACCGGGCGGCGGCGCTCAAGACCGCAGCGGGCATCTGACAACCCCAGGAATCCGGCCCGACGGCGGCCGGACGACCGGCCGGCCGGCGCCGGCCACCGACAGGAGTGCAGGAGTTCATGTGCGTATCGCGGTGACAGGATCTATAGCCACGGACCATCTGATGGTCTTCCCCGGGCGGTTCACGGACCAGCTCCTCCCCGACCAGCTCGCCCGTGTCTCCCTCTCCTTCCTGGTCGACGAGCTCGAGGTGCGCCGGGGCGGAGTGGCCGCCAACATCGCCTTCGGCCTCGGGAGCCTCGGCCTGGAGCCGATGCTCGTCGGGGCGGTGGGCGGCGACTTCGCCGAGTACGAGGTGTGGCTCAAGGAGCACGGCGTCGACACCGGGGCCGTCCTGGTCTCCGCCGGGCGCGGGACCGCACGCTTCATGTGCATCACGGACCAGGACGCCAACCAGATCGCCTCGTTCTACGCGGGCGCCATGCAGGAGGCCCGCGACATCGACCTGGGCCGGGTGCTCGGCGAGGGGCGGCGCCCCGACCTGGTCGTGGTCGGCCCGAACGACCCGGACGCGATGCTCCGTCACACCCGCGAGTGCCGGGACCTCGGCCTGCCGTTCGCGGCCGACCCCTCGCAGCAGCTCGCCCGCCTTGAGGGCCCGCAGGTGCGTGACCTCGTGGACGGCGCCCGCTGGCTGTTCACCAACGCGTACGAGGCGGCCCTCCTCCTGGAGCACACCGGCTGGGGCCGCGACGACGTCCTCGCCCGTGTCGGCGCGTGGGTCACCACCCTGGGCGGCGAGGGGGTGCGCATCGACCGCGCGGGCCGCGCCCCGCTCACCGTCGGGGCCGTCCCGGACGCGCGGATCGCCGACCCGACGGGGGTGGGTGACGCGTTCCGGGCCGGCTTCCTCGCCGCGCTCAGCCGCGGCCTGCCGCCGGCCGCCGCCGCCCGGCTCGGCTGCCTGGTGGCCTCGGCCGCCCTGTCGACGGTCGGCTCCCAGACCTATCGCGTCGACCGCGCCCTACTCACGGCGACGGCCGAGCGGGTCTACGGCGCCGTGGCAGCCCGCGAGCTCGCCCCGGCCTGGGGCGGCACGGCATGACGGACCTCGCCGGCCCCGCCTCCCGCATCGCCGCTCTCCGCGAGGCGTTCGCCACGCGCGCCGTGGTGTCCGACGGTGCGATGGGCACCATGCTGCAGGCACAGGACCCCACCCTGGAGGACTTCCAGCAGCTGGAGGGCTGCAACGAGATCCTCAACGTCTCCCGCCCCGACATCGTCCGCTCGGTGCACGACGCCTACTTCGCCGTCGGCACCGACTGCGTGGGCACCAACACCTTCAACTGCAACGTCGCGGCGCTCGGCGAGTACGACATCGCCCACCGCATCGGCGAACTGTCCGAGAAGGGCGCCGCGCTGGCCCGCGAGGTGGCCGACGAGTTCACCGCGTCCACCGGGCAGCAGCGCTGGGTGCTCGGTTCCATGGGGCCCGGCACGAAGCTGCCCACGCTGGGCCACATCGACTACCGCACGATCCGCGACGCCTACCGGCTCAACGCCGAGGGCCTGATCACGGGGGGCGCCGACGCCCTCCTGATCGAGACGAGCCAGGACCTCCTGCAGACCAAGGCCGCGGTGGTCGCCGCCCACCAGGCCCGGACGGACGCGGGTCTCGACCTGCCGGTCATCGTCTCGGTCACGGTCGAGACGACGGGCACGATGCTGCTGGGTTCGGAGATCGGTGCGGCGCTGACCGCGCTGGAGCCGCTGGGCATCGACATGATCGGTCTGAACTGCGCGACGGGTCCGGCGGAGATGAGCGAGCACCTGCGCTACCTCTTCCGGCACTCCCGCATCCCGCTCTCGGCGATGCCGAACGCGGGCCTCCCCGTACTGACCAAGGACGGCGCGCACTACCCGCTGACGGCATCGGAACTGGCCGACGCGCAGGAGGCATTCGTACGCGACTACGGGTTGTCCCTGGTGGGTGGCTGCTGCGGTACGACTCCGGAGCACCTGCGTCAGGTGGTGGAGCGGGTGCGGGGCGCCGTCCCCGCCGCCCG
>NZ_JBEXXO010000059.1:0-8887 GCF_040630435.1 Streptomyces sp. NPDC005803
GACCAGCGCCTCCCGTCACGGCCATTCGCTCATCGAAGTGAGCAATGCGCAGCTCACAGAATCCGAACCTGCTCTCTTTCAACCGAGCCACGACAGTGGACCGGGTCGGCCGGCGCGTCCGGGTGTCTGCGGTGTCGCACTGGAGTGTGCACATCCTGGGCCCCGCAGCCCCTCCCCTGGCGTAGGACGACTCGGAACCCGTGGTGCTACGACTCCCAGCCTGTGAGCTGGTGGCGAAGTCCGTCGTTGAGTCGGTCCGTCAGGATGTTTCCTTCGGGGGTGAGGATGTGCGGTTGGTGGGCTCCCATGTCGGCGAGCAAGTCCGATACAAGAGCACAGGCCACGACAACAGCTTCCCGTTTGTCGCTGACGATGGCGGACAGGTCCCCTGTCGTCTCCGCAGGAGCAGCAGGAAGCGGTAGCGCCGGGCCGCGTTGGAAGAAGTCGTCGGTCACGATTAGCCGGACGGGCTTGTCGCTACCGTCGTAGCGGTGCAGTACGGCTGACAGCATCAGGTCGCCGGCTGCTCCGGTCTCTGCGGCCCAGGCCGCAGCTGCTTGCACCAGGGTCACGAGGTCAAGTTCGAGGGCGCGCTGGGACATCAAGTCGGGACCGTCAGGATCGCGCTGATCGTTGTGGATGTTGATGGTCTGTGCTGTGTAGGAGCTGCCGTCCTGATGGAGCTGGCCGGTGGGAAGGCCTTCGAAGCGGACTTGCCGACGGCCCACCAGCGCTGGGTGTTCGGGCCTCGCGCGGAGTGTCACTCCGTGGCAAGCAAGGTCGTGGAAACATTTGAAGGCAGTATTGCGATCGGCCTGAGTGGTCAGCGGATAGCTACCGCGGAGGGACGGAACTGCGGACAGAGTGACCCAGCCCGGGTAGTAGGTCACCGGAGCGTTGCTGCCGCCCAGGGTTCTGGTCAGATAGGCCGACAGGTGGCCAAGGCCCGCGTCGGTAACGTGTCGGATGCGGTCGACGTCGTCGGAGGCCGCCTGGAAGCGGTCGCGGTAGCGCTGAGCTATCTCGGATTCGGCAAGGGTGCGGGTCGTGGTGCCGTGCCGGACGTGCACGCGGAAGTTGTAGTCGTTGCTGGGGGCCGCGACTGCGTGCGGGGCCTGGGTGCTCGGGGGCATGGTGAGCACCCAGTAGATCTTGCCCTCGTGCACGGCGGACTTCAACGGCCGCACACCGACGTTGGGTACGACGGGCTGGATCCAATTCGCGAGCACCGAGCGGATCCATTCCTCGCCGCGGCCCGGGATCGGCTCGAAGGGGTCCAGCTTGTGTGCATGGTCTTGCTTGCCGTCGTCGACGCCGATGACAATCATGCCGCCGGCGGTATTGGCCATGGCAGCCACGTCCTTGGCGAGCTCCTTCTTGCCCGCGTCGGTGCCTTTGTAGAAGTCCTTCTTCCAGTCGAGGTCGGCACTCTCGGGTACCTGGTTGTCGACCGCACGCTGCAGATCGTCCTCGGTGAGGTGATCAGGGTGTTGTCCCAAGGCGGCGGTGAGCCGTGCGGGCAGAGACATCGGTACTCCAGTGTGTTCACCACATGCTGCTGACGCTCGCCAGCCAGATCACGCTAAACGGAATCACTGGGCCTGCACCATGCATTTCCGAAACCGCGCGCGCTGCTCCACCCGCGGGCTGCCGGGGCGTTTCGCCACCGCGCACCGAGACGTTCCACACCGTCCATCCCCGCTCTGGCAGGGGGCGCTGGTGCGTGGCCGCATAGGTGGGGACAGAATCTCCGCCATGTCAGAAACCTTCTGGGTTGCCCTCGGCTCGATCTGCACCGCCCTGGCTTTCGGTGGCGTCGTGTGGCAGGGATACCTCACGCGCGGAGCACTGAAGGTCAGCCAGCTCATGACCGCCGACGCCATCCGCAGCCGACTCGACTCCCAGGCCCCAGAGGTCATCCTCAAGCTCAGTGCCCCGCAGTGGGACCCGCTGGCAGCGACCAGCTCGGGGATGCCGTGCAACCCCTGGCCACCGGGGCACACCTGGCACTTCCCCGGAGAACAGGACGGCGCCAACCGTCTCGTACTGCAGCAGATCCTGGTCCTGGAAAATCTCAGCGATCGGCGCGTGCAGGCACGGTTCGACGGCGACCTGGTCGTCGCGGACGAGGACAGGCGGCCCACTGCCGCCGGCGTCATCCTCCTGGAACCCGGCGGAACAAGCCGAGACGTCTACCTGCAACGCGAATTCACCATCAAGGAACTGTCGGAGAACTTCACCGCTGAGCAGGCAGGGCAGGAACTGCCGCACAAGGTGCTGGGCACGGTGACGGCACTGGACGACCGTGACAACGGGAGTACGGATCGCTGGGACCTGGTACTGACCGGCTCCCCGGTCCTCCCGGTCCCCGACCGGGAGGGACTATGGATGATCGCTCCATGGCACCTGACCGAGGGGTCCGGGCTGCGCACTCTTCACTACAACCTGCTGCCATCACGGCAGCGAGTCCACTGGATCTCACGAGCCAGGGGAATCCAGCTTCCCGCTCCGGAAGGCGCGTAGCGGAGTGCTGGCTGGCCTGTCGTGGTCAACCCTGGCGACGGCGAGGGCGTGGTGTTGCGCAGCCATGAAGAGGGCGCTTGGGCTTGCCCGCCTGGGGCTGTCCGGCTATGCCTGCCTCGCCGTGCTGTCAGCGGGCGCTCCGCCAAGTCGGGGTTGCGTGCCCCTCTAGCTCCGCGAGTCGTAGCGCGGCGGCAAGAAGGAACTGTTCGCAGTACGCGAAGCCGTCCTCGTCAGCCTGAAAGCGGTTGCCAGGATCGTAGAACTCAAAGCGCTGGTCTGCGTACCTGTGAATGTCGGGGCAGAGCTCTTTGAAGCGGAAGTACCGGTGGAGGTCGAGCCCGAGCGTCATCACTCTGAGTGCTGCCTGCATCTCGAACACGGTCGAGGAGAGTTGCTGAAACTGTTGCCCAATTTCTTCGATGGCGTGGGTCGGGTTGCGGTTGGTACGCTCGCCGCTCGCCGTCGTGACGGCGCGGGCAAAGCTCTGCCCCATGAAGGCTCCGTGTTCGACCGCGGGGCCGAAAGCGAAGGGCGAGTACCCGTGACCAGGGTTCATGACGTGCGTCGTGAAGAGTTCCTCGAAGGCTGTGGCCAGAGTGCCCATTGCCGTCAGGTGGTCTCCCTGCTGCCACGCGCTGCGGGCTGAGCGGGCTTGCTCTCGCGTCGAGGCGCGTGGGATGAGCTCGACCATGTCGATCGAATCGAAAGCGATCTTGAAGACCTTGGGCATGTTCTCCTCGAAGAACCGCTCGGTGTCGTCGCGAGCCTGTATGACGGCGGCGCCCGAGGGGAGCGCGGCAGCGTGCTTGAACGCGTTCCGGTGGTCCGTTAGCCGCTTGACTCCGAGTCGGCCTGCAAGATCAATGCCCGTGGGGCCGGCCTTGTCTGGGTGCAAGCTGTCAAAGTACCGGGGCACGAAGCCGCCTTTCTCCGGCACGGTGACACCAAGGTGTTCAGAAGTGAGCATCAAGAAGAGCTCCACAGCATCGTGGAACGTCAGAATGGCGGCCGCGGCGATCGGTTCCGGCTTCGCCGACTGCTCCACGCCCTGTTGCACCAGCAGCCGGATGAACGCCAGCCGCTGCATCTCCTGTGATCTGATCGCGTTGATGGGTGCCTCTCTTATCCTCGATGGTTCTTCCTTCGGTGCGCCCGTGGTTTCCGGCACGGTCCCGGCTCAGCTGCCCAGCGGGGCGAGTGGGTCAGGTCGCGCGGATTGAGGTCAGGTGGTGCAGGAAGGACAGGCCGATGCGGGTGGGATCGGACAGCAGGTGACGGGCTCCGGCCTCACGGAGAGCGGCGGGCGGGGGCCAGCCCCAGGTGGTGCCCAGAACGAGGACGCCGACGGCGCTGCGGCGGTCATCTCACCAGGGCCGAGTACGGGCGCCTTGCCCAGGCGGTCAGCCGGTGGGAATAACGTAGGCGCGGGCGAAGTGGGTGCCGATGTGGGCTTCGTGAAGGTGTCCGGCGATGGCGCGGTCGCCTTCGACGCCCATGACGACGTGGATGTGGGCAAAGCCATTGCGGATCTCGCCGGTGCCGGTCATCTCGCCGGGCAGGTCGTACTTCGTGATGGTGTCCTTGAGCGCGTCGCCCTCGGGCATGGTCGAGACAGTGAAGGAGTCGGCCGCCCCGATCAGGGAGACGATCGCCGCGTCGGTGACACCCGCCTCGGCAGCCTGCCTGTTCAGCTCGTCGACCAGCTCACCTGCGGGGACTTCAAAGACGATCACGCGGGACTCCGTCCGATCATGGGGCTCAGCTCCCGCAGCATGACCGAAGAGCACCAGCGGGCGCCAGAGTCCTGGGGGTTGAGTGCCTCCTTCGCGAAGCGGGTAGCGAGGAAGCCCGCGCGGTGGCCGTACGTGGCGGGCTGGGAGGCGATGCGTCCGGCGGTCGTCCAGTCCACGGCGCAGACGCGGGAGGTGACCGCGGTCATGTAGAGGTGGCGGACCTCTTCGTCGTGGGCCAGGACGCGGGCGACCTGGTCGGCCTGGCCCTGGCCGGGCAGTTTGGCGAGGATGCCGGCGGCGTTGACGCGCAAAATCGGTACGTCGCCGCTGAGCATCCACCCGCGCAGGTTCGTCACGGCCGTCTTGTCCGTCAGCGAGGCGGTGACAATGTCCGCGCCGTGGGTGGTCTGCACGTGGGCCAGGGGGCCGGGGTCGCGGGCGGCGATGCTGGCCGCCATCTCCGAGGCCAGTGGGCCGTGCGAGAGCGCCAGGGTGGACAGTCCCAGGAAGGCTCGTCGGTTCACTCGGTCGAGCGTAGCCTCTGCGGCCAGTTGAGCGTGAGGGGCTCCCAGTACGCGGGACAGGTGTCCGATCCAGTGCTTGCCGGGGATGACCTTGCCGGTCTCCCACCGTTTGACCGCGTCCCGGCCCGGCGCCCCGGTGGGGTCACCTGCGGAAATGGCCAGCTGGTCGGCGAGCTGGGATTGGGTCCACTGTTTGAGGGTGCGCAGATCACGGATCAACTGTCCGATCGGCATGGGCACATGATGCCCCTCGAGATGCCCCTCCGTGTCCCTCTCGGCAGGGTTCACCCTTGCGGGAGCCCGAACACGGAGGTTGTGCCATGAGTTCTGCGCACCGGCCCGTCGCTCACGACGGCCTGCCCGACTGGCTGGGTGAGGGCGCCGCGGTCGTCGACGGGGGCGGCCACGGGCGCCGGGGCATCGTGCAGTTCATCGGCGAGTGGGAGGACCCCGCCACCCGGCGGATTACCCCATGCGCGGTCTTCCTGCGTCCCGAGGGCGGCGGCATGGAGTGGATCGCCGCTGACAACCGCACCCTCACCAGCGGCTGGAGACTTCCCGCCCCGGCCAGGGGCGGGCAGGCGGGTGCCGGGTGAACCAACTCCGGGCCTGCGGCACCACCGGTACGGGCAGCCGGCCCGCACCGTCTCATCGGCAAGAAGGAGATGTCCCGTGGAGCAGTCCAAGTCCGGTATCGCGGCCGCCAGCACCTCGGCTTCGGCGGAGGGGACCGAGGAGATCACCGGGCCCGTGGTGGTCGCCGTCGACGTCGAGGACGAGGAGTAGTCCCCTCTCTCGTTCGCGTCCTGACCTGGGCGCCCCTCCTGTCTCGTGTGCCCGTGGGCCCGGGGAGGGGCGCCCTTCGCGCTTCACTGTGGAGGCCGTAGTGATTCACGTGTTCGTCGGGCCGACGCTGTCGGCGTCCGAGCCCGTACTCGCCGCGCCCGGTGTGCGGGTGCTTCCGCCGGCGGGGCACGGCGCCCTGTTCGACGCCGCGATCCGGGGCGGTGACACGGTGGTGCTCATCGACGGGGTGTATCACCAGGCGCCGGCGCTGCGGCACAAAGAGATCCTGGCCGTGATGGGCCGGGGTGTCGGGATGATCGGGGCGGCG
Organism: Streptomyces sp. NPDC005803; assembly: GCF_040630435.1. Lineage (NCBI taxonomy): Bacteria > Bacillati > Actinomycetota > Actinomycetes > Kitasatosporales > Streptomycetaceae > Streptomyces > Streptomyces sp. NPDC005803. Next base: position 5,895 of record NZ_JBEXXO010000059.1, read on the forward strand.
AGCATCGGTGCGCTGCGAGCGGCCGAACTGGCGCCGTACGGAATGGTCGGCCTCGGCAGCATCTACACCGCGTACGCCTCGGGAGAGATCGACGGCGACGACGAGGTCGCGGTCGGGCAGGCCCCGGACGGGGAGTTCGGCGCGCTGACCTGGCCGCTGGTCAACCTCCGGCACGGCCTGGAGCTCGCCCAGTCGGCCGGGGTCCTCGATAGCGACCGGGCCGCCGGGCTTTTGGAGATGCTGCGCGCGGTCTACTACCCGCATCGCACGTGGGCCGCAGTGCGGGCCGTGTGCCGCCACCAGGGCGAGACCGGGTTCGCCGGGTGGCTGACGGGGCAGCGCGAGCGGGACCGGCACTTCGGTGACCTCAAGCGTGCCGACGCGCTGAACGCCGTACGCGCTGCGCTGGATGACGCCGCGGCGACGAACCGGGCCGGCGTCGAGCCGCCGGTGTGGAAGACGGCCTACTTCCGCCGCTGGTCCAACGCCGCTGCGCGCGAATGCGTGGACGGGATGGTGCTGTCCACCGAGGACCGCCTCGTCTACCAGCAGGTGTTCGACCCGGCGTTCCGCGAGAGGTGGGCGGCCTACCTCGAACGCCTTTCCCGGCATCCCTCCGGCGGCGAGCCGGGGCTGCCGCTCGAAGTGCGGCTGGCCCAGGCGGGCGGCGGGGGCCTGCCCGCGGACCGCGTGTTCCACGCCACGGTCGACCTGTGTGACGAGCAGACCGTGGCGCTGCTGCTGGCCAACGAGAGCACGCTGGACCGCCGGGCGGTCGCCCGGTACGCCGACGCTCTCGCCTGGGCTCGCCGTAGCCGGCCCGGTTTCTCGACTGCGGCAATCCGAGACGAGGTGACCCGTGAGCTCCTGCTGCGGGTGTGGCGGTGCCCCGAGCGGGAGTTCGACGCAGAGGCGTCCGCGCGCGGTCTGGTCTGCGGAGCGCGTGCTGTCCAGGCGGCCAAGCAGCTCGTGCCCGGGTTCCTGGAAGAGACCGAGAGAACGGAGGCGGCCCATGCTGGATGCTGACGATTTAGTGGCGCTGCCGGGCACAGTGCGCGCCCGGACGCCGCAGGAGACGTGGGAGGCGGTGGCCGGACGGCTGCCGGAGTTCGGCATCACGCGGGTCGCGGACCTGACCGGCCTGGACTGCATCGGACTGCCGGTGTGGACGGCGATCCGGCCCGCCTCGCTGACCTTGTCGACGTCGCAGGGCAAGGGCGCCACACCCCTGCTGGCGAAGCTGTCGGCGGTCATGGAGGCAATCGAGCTGTGGCACGTCGAGCAGCCGCTGCCCGTCGCCGCGTACGGCCCGGCCGCCAAGGTCGCCCCCGACTGCCCCGTGGCGGCGCTGCCGCTGACCGCCCCGTACCCGGCACAGGCCCTGTCCCGGATGGTGGTGGAGTGGGCGGCCGGTACCGGCCTGGTGAGCGGGGCGAAGGTGCTGCTGCCGGTCGACCTGGTCCGCCGCCGCGGGCAGCGGCCCGGGTGGACCCCGGATGTGTGGCGTGCGACCAGCACCGGCCTGGCGTGCGGCAACAGCCGCGACGAGGCTCTGCTGCACGGCCTGTTCGAGGTGGTGGAGCGCGATGTGCTGTACCGGGACGGGCAGGCGGGCGGGCGGCTTCGCACGCTGATCGACCCCGCAACGGTCGACGACCCGCACGGCCGGGAGGTGATCGCCCGCCTCGCGGCAGCGGGTATGGCGCTGGAGGCCGCGATGGTGGACGGCCCGTACGGGCTGCCGGTGTGCGTGGCGTATCTGTGGTCGCAGGACTACCCGGTCGTCTTCGCCGGCGGCGGCTGCCACAGCCTCCCGGAGATCGCGCTGACGCGGGCGGTGACCGAGGCCGCTCAGTCCCGGCTCGCCGCCATCGCCGGGACCCGGGACGACCTCCCCAGCGATCCGGGCAGCTTCGACACCGCCCCCTTCCGCCTACCGCAGGCCGCCGGGCTCGCGCCGTGGCCGGAGGTAACAGCCCGCTTCGCCTCGGTCGGCGGCGGCTTCGCCGACCAGGCAAAGGCCGTGGCCCGGAGAGTCGCGCACGTCACGGGGCACGAACCGGCGGCCCTGGACCTGTCCGCTCCGCACAGCCCCGCCCACGCCGTACAGGTCGTCTGCCCCGGCACCCACTCACGGATCAGAAGGTCGATGCCCCGATGAACACCACCACCACAGCGCCGCCAACCCCCGGTAGACAGCGCTCCGCACAGTACGACGCCTTCCACTTTGCTCGCGCCCGCACCGAGCTGGTTGCCCGCCTGTATGCCGAGGCGATGGGCGAGGACTACCCGGCTGAGGTCGCCGCCTCCAGCTCCTGCGACTGGCCCCTGCTGGGGCTGCTGGCCGCGCGCCTGCGGCTGTGTCCGGGCCAGGTCCTCGTGGACGCCGGGTGCGGCGCCGGTGGCATCGGCCTGTGGCTGGCCCGCGCCCTCGCCGTTCGCCTGGACGCCTTCGATCTCTCACCCGTCGCCGTCGCCCAGGCCACCGCCCGCCGCGCCCACTTCCTCGGACCGGCCGCCGACCGCGCCGTCTTCCGCGTCGCAGAACTGGAGAACACCGGCCTCCCCGACGGCTGTGCCCACGGCATCGTGTGCGTGGACGCACTCGGGCGTGCCGCCGATCGCGGGGCGGCGCTGCGTGAGCTCAGTCGCGTCCTGGCCACCGGCGGCCGCCTGGTCGTGACCCGCGCGCTGAGGCGCGGTGCGGACCCGGCGTGGCACCAGCAGGTCGACGCCGCCGGCCTGACGCAGGAGCACGTGGACGAGCGGCCCGGCGAGCCCGCGATGTGGGAGCGGCTGTACCGGCTGTGGATCGCCCATGCCGATCAACTGCGGCGCGAGCTGGGCGAGGCCCCGGCCCAGAACATGCTCCGCGAGGCACATCAGGTGCTCCCTGGTCTAAGAAGTCATCTCATTTGGGTGACTCGGTATCCTGTGAGTCATGGTGGGGATCGTTGAGCGGCTGGTTCCGGACGAGTTGTGGGAGTTGTTCC
>NZ_JBEXXO010000060.1:0-8552 GCF_040630435.1 Streptomyces sp. NPDC005803
TTGCTCTTCCTCCGGAAGCAAATACTCGCTTCGCTCGTTTCGGGCGTCCCCGCCCGAAAAGCGCGGAAAGCGCCTCCGGCGCTTTCCGCCGCCCCTCCGGGGCGTGGTTTCTCTTCCGCCCTCCGGGCGGAAGAGATTCGCGTGCCTCCGGCACGGATGGTGTGTATGAGTGAGTCTCATTTTCTTTTCTCTGAAGCTTTGTTGGGGCATTCCATGCCCCGGAAAAGATATGGCCATTCCATGGCCATTGGAATTGATGTTTTGTCAGAAGTGTGGTGGGGGGTTGGGCCCTTCCAGGTCCCAACTGCTTTTCTGGGTTGTCGGGTGACGATCGCGATCCCCTCCGGGGCTCGCTGGTCTGGCCCGGGGTTGGGGGCTGCGTGTCTCGCTGAGCGGTTGTGGCGTTGCTGTAGGAGGGGGCGACGATCTGTGAGAGGCGAATCATGAGCTACTACGGTGGCGGGCCAGACTGGGCGATGATCGGTGCGAAGAGGCGAGCTGAGCAGGAGGCTTCGAGTGCCCGGTCTGATGCGGGCCAGTGGAGGGCGCGGGCGGAGGCGTTGGCTGCCCGGGTATACGAGATGGCTGACCGGACTTGTCCCACTCACAGCGCGGGCGACTGTCAGTGCCGAAGGTGTTGGGAGCATCGGGTCTCTGAGCTCTTCGGCCCGGGAGCTGCCGGCCGCACCACGGCGGGCGCCGGGCCTGCGGACTCGTTTTGGAACCTGGTCAACAAGGTCTCTCGCGAAGCCGAAGAGCGCCGTAGGGCGACCTGAGATGTCCTTGTCGTCTCAGTCATAGGACTGTCCCGTGCTGCCGGTGCCAGGGCGCATGGGTGTCTGGGAAGCGGCTGTGCGTCACCGTCACGGACAGCCGCTCGTTACCGCTACACGGCCGTGCGGGGAGCACCGTCGAATCCGCGGGAGGCAACAGATGGTCGCGTTCAACATCGAGACCGCATTCTTCGAGGTGGCCGAAGGGGCGCCAGAGCGCCGCTTCAATGCCCCACTCACGGCACTGACCAGGGAGACGAGCTCGGGCAAGAGCACCTTGCTGGAAGCCATCTGGTGGACGCTCGGCGTCGATCACACAAAACTGATGCGCGCTGCCGCGGCATGCGCCCGTATCGGCTTCACAGCACGCATCGGACCACCACAGTGGCGCATCACCCGCAGCACAACGAACCCGCAGGACGATGTGGCCTTCACCAACATCACAACAGGTGTCGAGGAACAACATCCGGTCAAGGGCGGCGAGTCCCGCAGGGCCGCTGCCGACGCTTTCCAGGACCTGCTCGGCATTCCCAGGCTGGGCACTGGGCGGACCCGCGTCACTTTGGACCTGCTGCAGCCGTGGATCTACGCACGCCAGGACAGCCTGCCCACCCAGTACCTCGGCGGTCAGGGCAAGGAACAGCGGGTCTGCGTGGGCCGTGTGCTGCTGGGGGCTGATCACAAGACCGTCGACGCATTGCGCCAGGACTCTGCCGACAAGACCAAGAAGTGGCGTTCGGCGAAGAACCGGGTGAAGAGGATCCTGCGCGACCGTGAGGAGCACGAGCTTCCGTCTGTCGAGAATCTGCAGCGCCGGGCCGCCCAGTGGACCGCGCAGCACCAAGAGGGGTCCGCTCAAGCCCGTCACGCAGGCGCTGACCTCAGCCGGCTGCAGCGCGAACTGGCCGCACTGGAACAAAAGGCTTCCGCCGCGGAGGAGGCGCGCCGGACCGCCCGGACGGCAGCCGACGACCGGGAGCGGACGGCACGTCTGCTGGAGGCGGCCGCAGCCGAAGCCCGGGGACGCCTGGCTGGGCTTCGAGAGGCAGCCACCGATCCCAGCCTCTGCCCCCAGTGCGTGCGGCCGCTGGATCTGGCAGGGCTGTCGCAGGATGACTGCCCCGTGTGCCGGCGGATTGACCCGGAGCCTCAGCAGCGCGCCCAACAGTTCCAGCAGCGGATGACCCAGGCGCAGCAAGGTGCCGAGCGGGCTCGTGAAGCAGCCCGCCGGGCGGCGCAGGCCGCCGAGGACGCGCGGGGCCGGGCCGGCGATGCCGACCGGGCCCATACGGAGGCCTGGGCCAGCGCACGAGGCTTCGCCCAGGACGTGATCGCACCACAGCAACAGATCGTGGTCGAGGCAGAAGCTTCCGTGCGAGAGGTGGCCGCCCGGCTCGAACACAACACCGAACACCTTCGGGAGCTCGCCGAACTGACCGGACTACGCGAACAGCTGCCGCAGCTCCAGGAGCCCAAGGAAGCGGCCGAAGCCGCATACACCGCGGCACGCAACGACACCGACCTGATGGTGAAGCAGGGCACCGACCGGTGGTCGGACCACCTGCTGCGACGTATGCGGGCATGCGATCCGGAGATCACCACCGCCTCGGTCAGCCCGGAGGACTTCTCCGTCACCATCAACGGGGGAGCATTCGATTCGACTGTCGTCACCGGACACGGCAGAACACGGATCAATGTCAGCACCCTGCTGGCGCTGCGTGACGCCGCGCGGGAAGTCCCCGCCATGCCGGTGCCTCAGTTCCTGATGCTCGACAGCCCTTTCACCGGCCTCGGCAACAGCCCCAAGGACCAGCGCACCGGCGCCGCCCTGCTCGACGGTCTGACGGAGCTAGCCACCTCACAACACCCCTCAGGCGCCGGTGGGCAAGTCATCATCGCCTGCACCGAACTGCACGGCTCTCCCAAGGCAGCGGTACGTGAGATCCGCACCAGCCTGGCCGACGGCGCCATCCCCGGACTGCCGCCGCGTGACTCCGACACACCGTAGGAACCCGCACCAAGGCAGAGCGCCACCGGGCCTCGTACCCCCGCCCGATGCACCATGAAGCCGGGACAAAATGACCTGGCGGCCTCCTCAGACTCCGCGCTCCTGAACCGCAGGCTTGCTGCAGACATGTCTCGAGCAGCAGTTCCTGCCCCCTGCCGCCCGGTCTTCGACTGGATCGGGCGGCCACACTTGCAGACTTACTCGGATCATTAAGGACGCAAGCGCCCACGTTATTCAGAGGAAGGAATACTCGCGAGAAATACATCCCATCAATCATCCCGCATAAAGCATGAATTTCCATCCACCAACTACATTAATCATTGCATTTGCAAATATTGATGTAGTTGGTGGCCTTTCCCGAGCACGGCGGCGCCGGCCCGTGGCGTGCCGGCGGAAAGCGGTCACCGCTGTCGGTGGTCAGAGCTAGGCTTCGAGACCGTCATGAGGGGGTTGTATGACGTACGGTCTGCTGACACCGGATGTACCGCTTGGCCCGTTCGAAGGCGCCCGGATCACGGTGTGGTCCGCGCCGGGCAAGCGAGCCAAACTGCACGCCGCGCACTCGTGTTCCTATGTGCGCTCTGCCCGCACCGTCACCGAACGGAAAGTACGGCTGGGTGCCGAGGTGGTCGGCCGGATGTGTCCCAAGTGCACGACGTACGGCTCGTGGGCGCGTGAAGGGACCGGCCTGGGTATCTTCCTGCGCACGGTGACCGGCCTCGGGCTGCTGTATGAGATGGGTTCCTACAACGAGGCAGACGAGGAGGCGTGCAGCGATTTGCAGGTGGCTCAGGCCGCTTCCCTCCTGCACCGGCCTTGCTCCGGCGGCCCGGTTGCCACCACCTCGAAAGAGGCCGAGGACGAGGACGAAGATGAATCGGCCTGGGAGGAACTCCAGGAAGCCCGACGCGTACGCGAGTTGGTCTTCGCCGAGTGGCACGGTGCGCTGGCCAGTCTGATCCGAGTACACCAGGTCCTGGACCTGTTTCCCTGGTTGCGGAGCTGGGCCGCAGCTGGGGTGCGTCACAAGGAAGAGCGCCTGGAGGCGCTGCGCTCCCAGGCCGAGCAGCTCGTCGAGCGGGACGCACTCGTCCTGGCGGCTGAGGTGGCGGCCTTGGACACGCCCACGCTTCCCTGCGACGACCCGGCGTTCAGCCCCTTGGGCTCCCCTGCCGAGGCGGCGGCGCAGCTGACTTCGTTGTGGAAACGGTGGCAGTCCTGCGCGAAGGACAGCTGGGAGCATCCGCGGGAACACGACCACCTCGTCTACCAGCTCACCGGCACGATGAGCAGCCGGCGTAAGGGGCGCGCGCAGATGCTGGAGCGCGCCCGGATACTTCTGGACCAGTGGGCGGAACAGGCTTCGCACACGGTGGCACCGGAAGGGGCTGCCGAGCAGGCCCTGCTTGTGCGCCTGCCCGGAGGGAGCGTGCCCGTCAGAGGCTCCGGGACCTCGGTCCTGGACCGGCTGGGCGAGTGGGAGCGGGGCATCCTCGTCTCGTACACGGTGGGGGCCGATTGGCAGCAGTCGACCCTCACGGTGCGTGTGCCCGGCCCAGTGGCCGCCCAGTTGCTGTCGCACCGGGGCGCCCTGTCCTACGAGGAGCCGGCCCCGGTGACGGAGGATGCGCCCGGCGAGTCCGCGACGCCGGAAAAGACAGGCGGCCTGGCTCCGGGCGTGTTCGATGACACTCCGGTCAGCGCCCGCCGTCTGGTCACCCCGAAGGACTTGGCCGCGCTGCGCAGCACGGTGCGGGATCCGGAGCAGCTGTATGTGGTGCTCGGCGTCGAGGCCGGGGTGGAGGTGGTGCCACTGAGTGTGCTGGAGAAGCGGTGTTCTGCGGGGTGGCAGGGAGTCATCATCGCCGGCGCCAGTGACGTGCCTGAAGCGCTGTTCGAGGGCCGGCAGGCGCCCGCCGCGGTGGCTGGGACGCAGGACACGGCGCTGTGGGCCAGCCGTGCTTTCGACCCTTGCGATGAAGGGTTCGGCCGCAGCCTGAGCGCGGCGGAAGGCGAGAGGGTGCTCACGCTGCTGTGCGAGGGGCGCCGGGAGGCGGGGCAGGCGCTGCGGTCGCTGGTCCTTGCCCGCACCGTGACAGATCTACGCGCACTTGATGTCGATGAATGCGACGACCGGGGTCATCCGCGCAGGTCCTTTGCGGCTGACGTCTGGAATGGGCTCCTGGCCATGGAACAGCTGGACCTGGAGCCTTTCATGGCGGACGCCGAATCGGTCTGGCCTTCTGGTGTCCCGCCGCTGCCGCTGGGTGTCCTTGCCCGCGTGCAGGTCTACACGACGGACGCGACCGGCAAGTACCAGGGCCGGGCCCACTCCCCCGGCTGCGCTCACCGGCGCCCAATGCGCGGCCTCAGCTGCGACGACGACAAGGTGAGCGTGGAAGAACTTATGGGCCATGAGGGCTTCGACCCGTGCCGCAAGTGCGGCGGCTATGCCGTTCGGCGTCTGACCGATAACCAGGTCTCCTACTACCGAGCCACACACCGGCTGCACAAACTCGCCCGAAGCACCCGGGCTGCGGCCCGGCACGGCGCGACGCGCGCGCAGGAGATGGCGAAGAGCTTGGAGGAGCTCGGCGATCTGGACGAGCGGACCACCGTGGCGTGGTTCCTTTCGAGCGCAGAAGCTCGTCGGTGGCGTCGGATCACGCACGGTCTGCGACGGGACCTTTCTGGGGCCCTGTGAGCGGCCGTCGGAGGAGGGGTTGGTCGGCGGCTGGTCAGCTCGCGTGCAGGGTCGACTTCCAGAGCAACAAACGGGCATTTGCCTCCGGCACTCGCAGCGGGACGGGCATGATGGGGGCGCACGCAGAGGGGTAAGCACCGGCCTGTGCCGGTGACAGGGGGCTGGGATGAATCACGCACCACAGAGCACGGTCGTGCTGCCGCGCCGTATGGAGCACCTGACGGCCGACCAGCGGGGGTACCCGGTGATCGCTACGGTGGAGCGCGGCCCGCAAGGGGTGGATTTCGGATCGATCAATGAGCGGCGCAAGCTGGCCCTGGCCACGTTCGACTGGTGCGCCGTCTGCGGTCTGCCGTTCGCTGACGAGCTGCGCTGGCAGACGGTGCTCAAGGAGGGGCCGCTGCCCGCGGCGGCTTTCGGCGAGGCCCCGGTGCATGAAATCTGTGCGCTGTACGCGGCCCAGGTGTGTCCCTTTTTGTTCTCTCCGCAGGCGCGTCTGGGGGATGAGTTCCGTAAAGGGGCCGTGCGGGACCGGGTGGTGCGGTTCGTGGGGTTCGAGTCCACCAGCACGGTGTTCGCCCACGAATCGGAGCTGCAAAAGGGTGTCCACACGCTGCACTTCGAGCATCAGGGCCAGGCCGACGAGTTCTCCTACCACTCCCCCGATGAGATCCGTGAACAGTTTGCCGACGCTCTGGCACGGGAGCAGGATCTGCCGGTCAGCGACACGGAGCGGGTCCTGATCCGGCTCTTCAACCGTCTGGATGACAAGGGCGAGGGTGATGTGGTCACCGGAGCGGCACTGATCGCAGGCGCCGCATTCGCCAAGAACGTCTTCAAGGTGCAGGGGATGCGCACCTTCGCGGGCAAGGAGTACCCGGCTGTTGCCGGGCTGCTGCTGAGGGGCAGCGAGGAGGAGATCCTCACTTTCTCCCGCGAGTCCGGGGATGAGGCATTCTGCGTGACAGGCCCTTGGGTTCTCGAGCGTGCCGGTGCTCTGCCGGTGCCGCTGCAGCAGTGGCGCAAACGGGGCGAAGACATGGTCCCGCGCAGCGCACGCACCGAACCCGAAGGACCAGGCCGTAACGTGCCCAAGAACGCTGCTTGCCCCTGCGGTTCCGGTCGCAAGGCAAGGCGCTGCCACCCAGGCGGGGTTCCCGTCAGCTGACGCAGTGCAGGGCGGTTGCGGGTGGCCGCGGAGCAGCTGGCCGTGGGGCCGGTCTGAGAGGGGTGCCGGGGGTGGCGGAACGGCGGTGTACCGGGTGCGCAGCCCTGAGACGATGGGGTCTTGCGGCTAGAGGCGCGAGTGTGCCGGGTAGGAGTGCTCGGCCCGCTCGCCCCTTGCATTCCAAGACGCAGGGGCGCAGCACCGCCTTCGTTTCCATGGCGCAAGTCGGGCCCCGCTCACCTGATTGCTGGCCGCACGGGACTCATGCAGGCAGAGTCAAAGCAGCGCCGCGACCAAGCCGAGCGGTCGGGTCTGCCGCACTATCGGGTGACATCGAAGTGGTTCGACAGGCGATGGAGCACACAGTCAGGAGAGAGAGCCATAATCAGTTCCCGGAGCGGTCCGCGAGTTGAGGGTGATCTCCGCGCGAGACTGGCTGCAGGAGATCAGCCGCGACGACCAGGCCGGCCTCGGTGTCGAGGACGTCCGCGAGCGCCAGATGGATGCGGTCAGCGGTAGCAGGGGCGGCGAGGGCGTAGGCGTGCAACAGCGCGGCGTCCCAGCCACGCGGGGCCAGGCCAAACCCTTCCCAGTCGAGGATTACCCCGCTCACGGTGATGTTGGCCAAGTGGAAGTCTCCGTGGCGCAGCAGACGTTCAACAAGGTCATCCGAGGTACGGGATCGCCGAGCGAGCGAACGCCCTGCTCAAGGCCACACCGACCAACAAGCAACCCACCACACGAAGGCACGCGCACCTCCGTCACGGCCACATGATCAAAACGCCGACCGCAACCTCAACACGACCTCACCCCAACCATGCACGAGGTCGTTAGCGCAGATTCACCGGACAGCGCGACAGCTACGCCGAGATCCACCTTGCGATCGCCGGTCTCGTCTCCGACCGATCTGCCCAGCGGGCCACCGTCGGCGGACGAGCACCGAGCTGGTCTGGCACGCCTTCGGCCTCCAGCCCTGGCGGACCGAGACGTTCAAGGTCTCCCCGGACCCGTTCCTGATCGACAAGATCCGCGACATCGTCAGCCTCTACCTCGCTCCGCCGGCCAACGCCGTCGTCTTCGCGGTGGACGAGAAGCCGCAGATCCAGGCCCTCCAGCGGACCGCACCGGTCCTGCCGATGATTCCGGGAGTGCCCGAGCGGCGGAGTTTCGACTACGTCCGGCACGGCACCGTCGACCTGTTCGCCGCCCTGAACACCCTCACTGGCAAGGTGATCACCAGGCTCTCCGCCCAGCATCGGGCGGTGGACTTCCGGGACTTCCTCGACGAGATCGACTGCCAGACCGACAAGGGCCTGGAGGTCCACGTGATCTGCGACAACCTCTCCACCCACAAGGCCCCGGTGGTGCACAAGTGGCTCCTCGCACACCCCCGCTTCCAGCTCCACTTCACCCCGACCTACTCGTCCTGGATCAACCAGGTCGAGCGGTGGTTCGCCGAGTTGGAACGGCGCTGCCTCGCACGTGGTGTGTTCTGCTCCCTCGAGACCTCAAGACCTCACTCGAAGAGTCGATCAAGGTCTGGAACGACGATGCCCGGCCCTTCAAATGGACCAAGACAGCCGACCAGATCCTCGACCGCATCTGCCGCTAATGCGACAGGATCTCCGAACCAGGTCACTAGCTCGCGTGCGACCCGGACACGGTCGGGCAGATGGTGGATCACGCGGGATTAGCACGGCCAGGTCGAACAGGTCGGAGCGGGTGGGCACGGCTTCTGCGGTGCCTGCCAGGTATTGGACCGCAGGGTGGGAATTGAAGCGCTGAGCCTGGGTGAGCATGGGTAAGAGGTCATCTCATTTGGGTGACTCGGTATTCTGTGAGTCATGGTGGGGATCGTTGAGCGTCTGGTGCCGGACGAGTTGTGGGAGTTGTTCCAGC
>NZ_JBEXXO010000061.1:0-7393 GCF_040630435.1 Streptomyces sp. NPDC005803
CCTCTCGGGCTTTCCTCCGGGCGCTTCCCTTCGGTCTTGCGTTTCCGACTCTATCAGACTCTTTCGTGTCCGATTCCCGGTCGAAGCGGGATTGCCTTCGGGGAATTCGCTTTCGCGTTTCCCTTTCGGCGTGTTCACTACGTTAGCCGATTTCCCCGGCGACTCATAATCGAGTCATGAGGTCGAATTCCGGCATGCCGAAATTCGCGCCCTCAAGGGCGAATCGTAGGTAGTGGTTGACCGCTTCGGGTTGTCCGGCATGCGATCCGATGGACCGAACCAGAAGCTGCACCCGTGTAAAGCGGCTCGGACTACATTAGGCGTCGCCCCAGGGAGAGTCAAGTCGCCCGGCCGGCCCGGCGGCGTGGCGCGTGGGCGCGGTACGGGCTCACCGTGGGGTCGCCGTCGATCCAGAAGCGCCACGGGTGCACGGCTCCGTCACCGCCCACGCCCGTGCGCGGGCCGCTGCGTACCTGGTCGCGCGGTGGAGGGGTGCCGTGCAGCACGCAGAGGTGGGCTCCCGGGTGGGCGATGGCGTCGGTCCCGTCGAGGGCGCGGTCGATGTCCAGGGCCGTGGCGAGGCGGGCCGGACCTTTGGCCAGTTCTCGGTCGTTGCGGGCCGAAATACGACGTTTGCGGGTGAGGTCGGCGCCCGTAAGAATGTCGCCGGCCCTGAGGAGGACCCCGCTCGCCATGCCCTCCGGGCCGCACACCAGGTTGAGGCAGTGCCACATGCCGTAGGTGAAGTAGACGTAGGCGTGGCCGGGCGGGCCGAACATGACGTCATTGCGTCGCGTCCGGCCCCGGAAGGCGTGGGAGCCGGGGTCGATCTCCCCCGCGTACGCCTCCACCTCGGTCAGGCGCAGCTCGATCGGGCCGTCCGGAGTGGTGCGGACCAGGGTGCGGCCGAGGAGATCCGGCGCCACCTCCAGCACGGGGCGGTCGAAGAAGTCCCGGTTCAGCGGCGTACGGTCCGTGCCATCGATCATGAGGTTCGAGGGTACGGGAACCGACTACGGTCATGGCGCGTATGTAGGGGTCAGGACCAAGGAGGAGAAAACATGGGCTTCAAGCGGCTGCTCGCGAGCATGGGTGCCGGTGGCGCCTCGGTGGAGACGGAGCTGACCGAGCTCAACGTCGTACCGGGTGGGATCGTCCAGGGCGAGGTGCGGATCCAGGGCGGGTCCGTCGACCAGCAGATCGAGGGGCTCTCCGTCGGTCTGCAGGCCCGGGTCGAGGTCGAGGGCCAGGACCAGGAGACCAAGCAGGACATCGAGTTCACCAAGCTGCGGCTGGGCGGCGCGTTCGAGGTGCGGGCGGGTGCGGTGCACGTCGTGCCGTTCGGGCTCGAGATCCCCTGGGAGACGCCGATCACGATGTTCGCGGGCCAGCACCTGCACGGCATGAACATCGGGGTGACCACGGAGCTGGAGATCGCGCGGGCGCTGGACTCGGGGGACCTGGACCCCATCAACGTGCACCCGCTGCCGGCGCAGCAGGCCATCCTGGACGCCTTCGGGCAGCTGGGCTTCGGCTTCCGCAGCGCGGACATGGAGCGCGGACACATCCGCGGTACGCGCCAGCGGCTGCCGTTCTACCAGGAGATCGAGTTCTTCCCGCCGTCGCAGTACCGGGGGCTGAACCAGGTCGAGCTGACGTTCGTCGCGGACGACCGCGAGATGGACGTCGTTCTGGAGATGGACAAGAAGCCGGGGCTCTTCAGTGAGGGCAGCGACTCGTACCGCGCGTTCAAGGTGGGTCTGCACGACTTCCAGGGGACCGACTGGGCGGCGTACCTGAACCAGTGGCTGGCGCAGGTCGGCGGGCAGCGCAACTGGCTCTAGGGTCGGGGGGAAGGAGACCTTCCGAGAACCTTCCGAGACCTTCCGGAAGCAGAACCGACCAGGAGAGGTGCCGACGTGACCGAGCCGAAGAGGGCCCCGCTTCCGCATGACTTCCATCCCGAGGTTGACTCGTTCACCGTGGTGAGCGAGGACCTGGCCCCGGGGGGTGTACTCGCGGACGCGCAGGTCTACGCGGCGGGGAACACCTCGCCGCAGCTGCGGTGGGAGGGATTCCCGGCGGAGACGAAGAGCTTCGCCGTGACGTGCTTCGACCCGGACGCCCCGACGGGCAGCGGGTTCTGGCACTGGGTGGTGTTCGACATCCCGGCGTCGGTCACGGAGTTGCCGGCGGGTGCGGGCAGCGGGACGTTCGAGGGGCTGCCGGCGGGCGCCGTGCAGGCCCGCAACGACTACGGGTCGAAGGACTTCGGCGGGGCCGCCCCGCCGGCCGGGGAGAACCACCGCTATGTCTTCACCGTGTACGCGGTGGACAGCGAGAAACTCGGTCCCGACAGCGACGCGTCCCCCGCGGTCGTCGGTTTCAACCTGCGGTTCCACACGCTCGGCCGCGCCCAGCTGATCGGTGAGTACGCGGAGCCCGCCGGGAGCGAGTGAAGCGAAAGGTTCCACCGCTGTTTGCCCTGCCCTGGTCTTGGAGAGATCAGGGCAGGGCATTTTTTATTGCGTTGTCCATCACGGCCTGCCCGGCCAGAGTTGATCCGGGCCTGCCAGGGGGCGGGCGGCACACGGGAGGTGGGCGAAATGCGGGACACGCTGGTGCTGAACGCGAGCTTCGAGCCGCTGTCGACGGTCACGCTGAACCGTGCGGTGGTACTGATCCTTCAGGACAAGGCCGTCGTCGAGCAGTCGCATCCCGATCTCCGTATGCGCGGTGCCGCCGTGGACATTCCGGTGCCCCGCGTGATCAGGCTCTGCCGGTACGTACGGGTGCCGTTCCGAAGACAGGCCCCGTGGTCCAGAAGGGGTGTGCTGATCCGGGACCAGCACCGGTGCGCGTACTGCGGGCGCCGGGCGAGCACCGTCGACCACGTGGTGCCGCGTGCCCAGGGCGGTCAGGACACGTGGCTCAACACGGTGGCCTCCTGTGCCGAGGACAACCACCGCAAAGCGGCGCGTACGCCGGAGCAGGCGGGGATGCCGCTGCTGAGGCAGCCGTTCGTCCCCTCTCCGGCCGACGCGATGCTGCTGGCCCTGGGAGCCGGAGACAGGTCGGCGCTGCCGGAGTGGCTGTCGCAGTCAGCGGCGTAGGCGCCGTACGCCCGGCGACGTAGGGGAAGCCCGCCCTCGTGAGGGGGCGGGCTTCCCCGTGTCAGCGCAGGACCAGCTGGACGATGGCGACCGTGCCGACCGTCACGATGAGGGCGCGCAGGAGCGCGGGGCTGAGCCGGCGGCCGATCCTGGCCCCGATCTGGCCGCCGAGTGCGGAGCCGACGGCGATCAGGACGACGGCCGTCCAGTCGAAGTCCGCGACGAAGAGGAAGAAGAGTGCCGCGATGCTGTTCACGACGGCGGCCAGGACGTTCTTCACGGCGTTCAGGCGCTGCATGGTGTCGTCGAGCAGCATGCCCATGAGGGAGAGGTAGATGATCCCCTGCGCGGCGGTGAAGTAGCCGCCGTAGACGCTGGCGAGCATCAGGCCGGTGAAGAGCAGCGGACCGCCGTCGGGGCGGGCGACGGCGCCGGTGTGCTCGCGCCGGCGCTGGACGGCTCTGCTGATGCGCGGTTGCAGGATGACCAGGACGAGCGCCAGGGCGACCAGGACCGGCACGATGGTCTCGAAGGCCGTGGAGGGCAGTGCCAGCAGCAGGGTCGCGCCGGTGAGGCCGCCGATCATGGCGCCGACGGCGAGCTTGAGAACGCGTCGGCGCTGTCCTGCGAGTTCCTTGCGGTAGCCGATCGCGCCGCTGATGGAGCCGGGGATCAGGCCGAGCGCGTTGGAGACGGTGGCAGTGACCGGGGGCAGGCCGGTGGCGAGCAGGACGGGAAAGGTGATCAGCGTTCCCGAGCCGACGATCGTGTTGATCGTGCCGGCGCTGATCCCCGCGGCGAAGACGGCGAGCATCTCCCAGATGGTCATGACGAATCCCCCGTGCGTGATCGGCGCTTGGTGCACCGATCATGCACGGGGGATGTACACGTCAGTCGACCGGGGGTTCCTCGCGGCGCTCCTTGCCGGTGTTGAAGCCGGGCACACCCCCGCCGAGGTTGCCGAAGGCGCCACTGAGGCCCTTGAGTGCGTCGCCGATCTCGCTGGGCACGATCCACAGCTTGTTGGCGTCGCCCTCGGCGATCTTCGGGAGCATCTGGAGGTACTGGTAGGAGAGGAGCTTCTGGTCCGGGTCGCCGGCGTGGATGGACTCGAAGACCGTGCGGATCGCCTGGGCCTCGCCCTCCGCGCGCAGGGCGGCGGCCTTGGCCTCACCCTCGGCGCGCAGGATCGCGGACTGCTTCTCGCCCTCCGCGGTGAGGATGGCCGACTGCCGCGTACCTTCGGCCTGGAGGATCGCGGCGCGCTTGTCACGGTCGGCGCGCATCTGCTTCTCCATCGAGTCCTGGATGGAGGTGGGCGGCTCGATCGCCTTCAGCTCGACGCGGTTGACGCGGATGCCCCACTTGCCGGTGGCCTCGTCGAGGACTCCGCGCAGTGCGGCGTTGATCTCCTCGCGGGAGGTCAGGGTCCGCTCCAGGTCCATGCCGCCGATGATGTTGCGGAGGGTGGTGACCGTGAGCTGCTCGATGGCCTGGATGTAGCTGGCCACCTCGTACGTCGCCGCCCTGGCGTCGGTCACCTGGTAGTAGATGACCGTGTCGATGTTGACGACCAGGTTGTCCTGGGTGATCACCGGCTGCGGCGGGAAGGGCACGACCTGTTCCCGGAGGTCGATCCTGTTGCGGATCGAGTCGATGAACGGGACGACGATGTTCAGGCCCGCGTTGAGGGTGCGGGTGTACCGGCCGAAACGTTCCACGATGGCGGCGCTGGCCTGGGGGATGACCTGGATCGTCTTGATCAGAGCGATGAAGACGAGCACCACCAGAATGATCAGGACGATGATGATCGGTTGCATCGTTTCCTCGTGCCCTTCGGTTGCCGACGGATCGCGATGATCGAGGTCGAGATCGTGTGGGCCGTGAGTCAGGTCGGTTGTCCTGCCGGTCCGGTTTCCATGATGATCGACATCGAGTCTGGCAGAGCGGGCGCTGCCGTGGGGGCGGTTCTCTCACATGACGACGGCCGTCGCCCCGTCGATGTCGACGACATCGACCTGCTGGCCCGGTTCGAAGCTGAGTTCCGCGTCGAGGGCGCGGGCCGACCAGATCTCCCCGGCCAGCTTGATCCGGCCGCCTCGCCCGTCGACCCGCTCCAGGACGACGGCCTGACGGCCCTTCAGTGCGTCTATGCCGGTGGCCAGGTGGGGCCGGTCCGAGCGGTGCCGGCCGGCGATCGAGCGGACCACGGCGATCAGCGCCACCGAGACGATGACGAAGACCAGGACCTGGGCCACGATTCCGCCGCCGAGAGCCGCGACGACGGCTCCGGCGACCGCTCCCACGGCGAACATGCCGAACTCGGGCATCGCGGTCAGGACGAGGGGAATGCCCAGTCCCACCGCGCCGATCAGCCACCACACCCACGCGTCGATGTCCACGTGGTCATCGTATGACCGTGAGTACCTCCGCGGACAGGGCGCGAGCGCCCTGGTACGGCTGCGGCAGCGGGTGCCCTCAGGCGAGCGGCAGCCCGCGGGCGGTGTAGCGGTCGCCCTGGTGCTCGACGACGAGCGGGAGGCCGAAGCAGAGGGAGAGGTTGCGGGAGCTGAGCTCGGTCTCCATGGGGCCGGCGGCGAGCACCTTGCCCTGACGGATCATCAGGACGTGGGTGAAGCCGGGGGCGATCTCCTCGACGTGGTGGGTCACCATGATCATGGAGGGCGCGTACGGGTCGCGGGCCAGCCGGCCGAGACGGCGGACGAGGTCCTCGCGGCCGCCGAGGTCGAGACCGGCGGCCGGCTCGTCCAGGAGCAGCAGCTCGGGGTCGGTCATCATGGCGCGGGCGATCAGGGTGCGCTTGCGCTCGCCCTCGGAGAGGGTGCCGAACTTCCGGTCGAGGTACTCGGTCATGCCGAGCCGGTCGAGGAAGGCGCGGGCGCGGTCCTCGTCGACCTTGTCGTAGCTCTCGTTCCAGGTGGCGGTCATGCCGTAGGCGGCGGTGAGCACCGTCTGCAGGACCGTCTGGCGCTTCGGGAGCTTCTCCGCCATGGCGACGCCGGCGATGCCGATGCGGGGGCGCAGGTCGAAGACGTCGGTGCCGACGCCGCCGAGCTGCTCGCCGAGGACCGTGGCCGTGCCCTTGGTCGGGAAGAGGTAGCTGGACGCGACGTTGAGGAGGGTGGTCTTGCCGGCGCCGTTCGGGCCGAGGATGACCCAGCGCTCCCCCTCCTTGACCGACCAGGAGACGTCGTCCACCAGAGCGCGTCCGTCGCGGACCACGGATACGTCCACCAGCTCCAGTACATCGCTCATGAGCGCGTTGTCTCCCCATGCAGTGTCGAGATCGTCGCGTGCCTGTGGGCACAGCTCCCAGGGAAAACCTACGCCACCGTGCGAGAGCTTCAGGCGCTGGGCCCGTCGTCGTGCGCCCGCCGGGGGCCGCGGGGCAGCCCCTAGGCTGTCGCCATGCTTTCGGAACCACGCTCAGGACTGCTGGCCGCTTGGGGCAACGCACTGCTGGCCGGACTCGTGTCGCCCGACGACGCGGCGCTCGCCATTGTCGGGGAGGACGCGGTGCACCGCGTCGAAGGGCTGCCGGGTGAGGCGGGACCGGTCGGTCTCACGCTCGCGCTGGGGCGGCTGCGGGGGCTGGGGGCGACGGGCTTCCGGGTCGCGCTGCCGGTTCCCGGGCACCCGCTGGGCCTCAGCGGTCCGGCGGAGTTCAACGCCCGGGCGCTGGAGGCCGAGGAGGCCGTGGTCACCTACGGGGCCCCGTACGGGCTGGTGCCCGAGGTGCGGGAGGCGGGGCCGGCCGGGGACCGGCACGTCGACGTGGTGTGGCGGTGCCTGGCGGTACGGGAGGCGCCGCCGGCCGACGTGCCGTCGCTGGGCGAGGCGGAGCGGGAGCTCGCCGAGGCGCTGCGGGATGCGACGGCGTTGCTGTCACGGCTCGATGTGGCCGGGTCGGGGCCGGTGGCCGAGGCGGCGGTGAACGCGTACCGGGCGCGGGCGGAGCGGGGGCGCGAGGTGCTCGCCCCGGGGTATCCGCCGCGGGCGGTGCGGGTGCTGGAGCTGGCGCAGCGGGTCGGGCTGCTGGTCTCGGTGGCGTACGAGAACGGGCACGGCGGTGCGGTGAGCGCCTCGGAGATGGCGGCGCGGGGGGAGGCGCTGCGACCGGTGGAGCGGGTGGCCCGGCGGGCGCAGGTGGCGGCGTACAACGCGTATGTGGAGGAGCGGGCGCGGTAGGGGTTCGTTCCCGGGACGGGGCCCGACGCCGCATCATGCCGTCCGCCTCCATCCGCGCCCCGGCCCGGTGG
>NZ_JBEXXO010000062.1:0-7232 GCF_040630435.1 Streptomyces sp. NPDC005803
CCAGCCCTCGGCGGCCTGCTCGTCCAGTCAGCATGGCAATGGGTCTTCCTCATCAACGTACCCATCGGCGCACTCGCCCTCGCCACAAGCACCCGACTTCTGTCCCGTCCCCACCGCTCCGCCGTCTTGAGGGGGATCCCCGACGTGGTCGGTGGACTCGTACTGGCCCTCACCATCGGCGCACTCACTCTCACCCTTGCCAAAGGGCCCGCATGGGGTTGGGCATCGACTGATACTGCCACGGGGCTCTTGGTGACCGTTGCCGGAGTGGGCATCTTCCGCCATCGCACCCTGCGCCACCCCCTTCCCCTCGTCGCTCCCTCCCTCTTGGGGGTAAAGATCTTCACCTGGTCCAACGTCACAAGTGTGCTGTTCAACGTCGCGTTCGGCGCGAACGTTCTCGCCATGATCCTCTGGATGCAACAGGCTTGGGGTTACAGCGCGTTGCGCACAGGAATGGCTGTCGCCCCCGGCCCGCTCGTCGTCCTCGTCGCCACCGCCTTTGCCCAGTACGCGGCGCGGCGTCTCTCCGCCAGGGCCCTGGCCGTCACAGGCTGCGTTCTGTTCGCTCTCCCCAGCGTGCTGCTCGCCCTGCGCGTCGGCCCGCATCCGCACTATGTGGCCGAGATGCTGCCGCCCCTGATCATCTCCGGGATCGATGTGGGACTGACCCTGCCCACCGTCCTGGCGTCGGCGACTGCTGCTCTTCCCGCGCCCTCGGCGTCCACCGGTTCCGCAGTGGTGAACATGAGTCAGCAGATCGGAACGAGTCTGGGGGTCGCGCTGCTGGTCGCCGCCCTCACCCAGCACACTCCCTCCGGCCACCTGCGGGAAGGGTTCGCGAAAGGCTGGTGGATGGTAACCGGTGCTGCTGTCCTGGCGATGGTCAGCGCTTGGGGCATTACGCCCGGTGAATCCCGAGCGCGTTCCCTGCCGGTGGAATCCCGACGTACTTTCCGCACCTGACCGCATCGGGTCGGCCATTCGATGAGCTTCATGCCACACCACGATTTGCTCACTTCACTCCGGCAGCCTGTTCTTTTGACGGGGCCGTCCGCGCTTCCCGTCTCAAAGCCGTGTGCGGCGGCCCCCGCGAAGACAGCGGTGATGCCGGCAGGTGATCCGCGGGTTTCCGCTTCCCACACCCAGTCCGGCGATGCGCCCGTCATCTGCCGCTCAGGAAGGATGTCCTGAAATGACGTCAGGCAACGGCGGTCTTCTGGCCGACGCCAGAGGGCTGCTGAACGAGGTGGTCGCCGTGCGCAGGGAGTCGCACGCCCAGCCAGAGTTGGGGCTCCACCTTCCCGCGACCCAATCGACCGTGCTGAAGGCACTGGCCCGTCTTCCCCTGACTGTTTTCACTGGCGCTCGGATCAGCTCCGTGGTCGCCGTGCTCGACAGCGGCCGGCCCGGTCCCACCACGCTGCTCCGTGGTGACATGGACGCTCTGCCGCTGACCGAGCGGACCGGACTGTCCTATGCGTCGAGGGTGGCGGGCGTGATGCATGCCTGCGGGCACGATGCCCATACGGCCATGCTGATCGGCGCGGCCACATTGCTCACCGCGCGCCGGGATCAACTCGACGGGCGCGTGATCTTCATGTTCCAGCCGGGCGAGGAAGGCGCGGGCGGCGCCAAGGTCATGCTCGAGGAAGGAATCCTGGAGCGGTACGGAGCGGTGGACCGCGCTTTCGCCCTGCACATCATGCCCTCGCTCCCGTCCGGGGTGATCGCAGCACGTCCGGGTCCCACATGGCCTCCGTGGACACGCTGGACGTGGTGGTCACCGGGCAGGGGGGACACGCTTCGATGCCCCACACCGCCATCGACCCTGTGCCTGTCGCCTGTGAGATCGTCCTGGCGTTGCAGACCATGATGACCCGACGTATATCGGCATTCGATCCCGCCGTACTGACCGTGGGCAGCGTCCAGGCAGGCACGACGGCCAACGTCATTCCCTCGTCCGTCACGGTGCGGCTGACCGTGCGGGCAGTGTCCGAAGAGGCCCGGGCGGCCATTGTGCAGGGGGTGCGCCGCGTCGCGGACCATGTAGCAGCGGCGCACCTGTGCGGCGCCGAGATCCAAGCCCCGGACATGGGCTACCCGGTCACTGTCAGCGATCCGGAACTGACGGAACAGGTTCTGGACATCGCGGCGCGCACGCTGGGCGGCTCCCGTGTCGTCCGCATGCCCGCTCCCGTGCTGGCCGGTGAAGACTGGTCATTCGTTCTGCAGCAAGTGCCGGGATGCCTCGCCGCGTTGGGAGCGGCTCCGCCGGACGTGGCAGAGCCTGCTCCCATCCACTCCGACCGCATGGTCCTCGACGAGATGGCCGTGGTCACCGGGATCGCGCTACATTCCGCTGTCGCCCTGAGCCCCGCTGTCGGTGACGACGCATGAGGTTTTCTCCCCCTCCCCGGAGGGGGATGCCGCCTCCGGGCCAGGAGGAGCGATCTGTGCGATTTCCCTCCGCGCCGGGGACGGAAGCGGGCATGCCGTCCGACACCTCGTTCACCGTCATGATCTGGGGAGCAGTGCAGCGTTCCAGGAAAGCAGGCGGTGCGGGTCGTCCGGATGAATTTCCGTGCGCTGTGCGCTGTCCTCACCTGTCGGTATCACCAGCAGTTGCCGCACGTACAGGTCGCGGAAAGTCACCGGCCCGCGAGGTCCTGGGACGCGGTCGATGTTGCTTCCGGTCTCCGGCAGTCCCAGCAGTCTGCGTCCTGATGGTTTGCCAGTTGCCAGGAGCAGCATGCCGGCGGCCGTCCGCAATCGCTCCGCCATGTGGCGAAGTGCTGCGTCGATGTCGGCGTCGGGGGCCGACGCGGGGGCGGAAACCCCTTTGCGCCCGAGTCGCGCAGGCGCGCAGCGTGGCAAGGGAGCGTGCCTGCCGGTCGTCCTCGGCGGGGTTCACGGCAGTGTCCTTGTCGAGTCGTCAGTGCGCAGGCGTGTCGTCAGCCGACAGGGCACGGCTGGGCGATCGCCTCAGGGTCGGCTCGGCTGAGGGGTGTACCGCAGGTAGGACTTGACGGTCCGGTAGCCGGGGAAGCGCTCGGCGGCGGTGGCGTCGTCGACCGCCGGCGTGATGATGACATCCTCGCCGCTCTGCCAGTCGGCGGGGGTGGCGACCTTGTGCTCGGCCGTCAGCTGCAGCGAGTCGATGACGCGGAGGATCTCCGCGAAGTTGCGTCCCGTGCTGGCCGGGTACGTGAGGGTGAGCTTGATCCGCTTGTCGGGTCCAATGACGAACACGGAGCGCACTGTCGCTGTGTCGGAAGCCTGGGGATGGATCATTCCGTACAGCTCGGAGACCTTTCGGTCCTCGTCCGCGATCATGGGGAAGTCGACGGCGTGTCCTTGTGTTTCGGCGATGTCGTCGGACCACGCCCGATGGGCCTCAGCGCTGTCGACCGACACGGCTGCCACCTTCGTGTCGCGCCTGGCGAACTCGTCCCGGAGGGAGGCGACGGCGCCGAGTTCGGTCGTGCACACCGGCGTGAAATCTGCGGGGTGGGAGAAGAGAAGCCCCCAGCTGTCTCCCAGCCACTCGTGGAAGTTGATCTCACCGTCGGCCGTCGGGGCCGTGAAGTCGGGAGCCGGGTCTCCAAGCTGCAGCGCCACTGATGTTCCTCTCCGAGGACGAAACACGGTCGACATAACCGTATGCGTTACGACTATATCAGGCAAGCGTGGGTATCAGCGGAGACCTGAGGGCGGCCATCCGGCGCCGTCGGGCTCGAGCGCGTCGAGCGTTCGCTCGATCCGCCCGTCCGGAGCAGGACCCGGCACCTCCTCGCCGGACACCCGACACGCGCCGACTGGGGGCACTCACGGCTCGTCAAGAACCGCCGCCACCCCCCAGGCGGCCGAGCGCGTCCGCGACGGCGCGCCCGAGGAGTTCGTCCGCCAGCGCCCGGTCCGTCAAGGCGCGGGAGAGCTGAACGGTCCCCACCATCAGCGCGAACACCGACAGCACAGCCGACCGCGGCACCTGACCACCTTCTGCGGGCAGACGCACCGCGATCGCCTCCATCACATCCAGCAGACCGTCGGTGTACACCTGCCTGGTGGTGTCGGCACACCGGCCTATCTCACCGAGCAGCGCAGCGGACGGGCAGCCGTGAGCGGGGTTGTCGCGATGGCCGGCCGACAGGTAGTGCGGATGAACTCCTCGCCCCCTCGCCGGTCGAACGGCATGGAGTCCACCTCCTCCTGCTGTTTGTCGAACTGATCGGCGATGGTGTGGGCGACCAGGTCCTCCTTCGACGCGAAGTGCCCGTAAAACGCACCGTTGGTCAGCCCCGCGTCCGCTATCGCCACGCCGGCTCCGTCGATGCCGTCCTGTTTTGAATCGCTGCGCGGCCACCCGGACGATCCGCTGCCGGGTCGCGGACTTGTGTTCCTTCGCGTAACGCATGACGCTCCCCTCGGGCCGGGCGTGAGCCCTTGTTCGGTTGCTCCACCCACTGCATTGCATTATGGTCGGCAAGCTAAAGGGTCTCGCCGCCTGGCCCACAGGGCAGCGCCCCCCTCCGCAGCCGCGCACGACTTCAGTCCGGTCCTACGGCGCCCTGCACCCCACATTCTTTCCGCTGCTCTCGGTCCGCGAGCCGGATTGCCGACAGCGGCATCACCCTTCCCCCTGCCGTCGCTCCGCATGTTCATCCGTCCTTCCGATCCACACACGGACAGCGGCGGACGCGTGGACATCCCGGGCATGCACGTGTTTCCGATCGACCATGCCATGAGGAGAATTCCGTGAGTTCCTACTCCACCGTCGAAACACTCACCGTAGAAGCCGTCACCGGTATCACCTACGCATATCGCAGTGTCGGAACGGACACCGACGCAGCGCCGCTGGTGCTCCTCCAGCACTTCCGCGGGAACCTGGACAACTGGGATCCCGCACTGGTGGACGCGCTCGCACAGAGGCGACGGGTCGTCACATTCGACAACAGAGGTGTCGCTGCAACGACGGGCAACACCCCGCACACGATCGCCGCCATGGCCGAGGACGCCGTCGACTTCATCGCAGCGCTCGGCCTGTCACGCGTGGACCTGCTGGGATTCTCCATCGGCAGTTTCGTCGCCCAGGAGATCACTCTGCTCCGTCCTGACCTGGTCAACCGGATCGTTCTGGCCTCTGCGGCGCCTCAGGGCGCAGCGGGAATGCACGGCTGGGCTCCGGACGTCATCGGTGCCGTCGGCACCGAAGCTCCCTCCGCAGAGGGCTACTTGAGTGTCTTCTTCACCCCCACAGAGGCAGGACGGACAGCCGGGCAGGCGGTCCTCGGCCGCATCTTCGGCGAGCGCAGCGAGGGCCGCGACGCCCCGACGACCTGGGCCACCCGACTTGCGCAGTACGACGCGGTCGCGAACTGGGGCATACCCAATCACTCCCTGCTGGAGCGTCTGACGGCCATCACCCAGCCGGTGTTCGTCGCGAACGGCGACAGCGACCCCATGATCCTGCCGCGCTACTCCCACCTGCTCGCCGGCCTCCTGCCCGACGCCGAGATCAAGATCTATCCCGACGCGGCCCACGGCTTCCTGTTCCAGTACCACAAGGAGTTCGCCGCGGACGTCGACGCATTTCTCCGCAAGTGATCTGATCCTCAGGGCCCGGCCGGGGGCCACCCACAATGAGCGGCGGCGTCCTCGTTGCGCCGTAGAGGCGGAAGGAGGACGATCGCCGTCGCCGCCCATGGGTTCCGCGGCCGAAGGTCTTCCTTCCGCCCCAACCAGTCATGACAGCGACAAGGAGAAGCAGTCTATGCACGACTGTGAAGAGACGCTCGGGCTCACCGTCCGCTACTGAGGTTGAACTCGGGATGTCGTGCTGCTGGTCAGGCCGGTCTCGGTGAGACAGCCGTCTACGAGGTGGCTGCGGTACTGGATGTGCCGCAGGCCGCGCCGGACGGTCTGGACGAGGTGTTCCGGGGTGCTGAAGGCGACGTTGGAGAGCCATCCGCGTCGTAGGAGTGACCAGATACCTTCGACGGGGTTGAGGTCGGGTGCGTAGGGCGGCAGGTAGCGGATGGTCAGCCAGTCGCGGGATTCGGCGAATTCCCGCAGACCCGCGGCTTTGCGGACGTTGAGGTTGTCCCAGATCAGGACGATGGAGCCGTCGAGTTGGTGGTGGGCGGCGATCAGCAGGTCCCGGTAAGCGCGCCAGGAGAAGCTCTTGCGCCCGTCACGGTTGCCGTCGTCGCGGCGGGGCCGGTAGATCCCTCGATCGGTGCCCGGGTTTGTAGCAGGTCAGCGCGGCTATGGAGATCCGTCTGCGGGAACGTCCGCGGACCCGGACCACCGGGGTGCGACCGCGTGGCGACCATGTCATCGCCTGCGGCGGCGTCATGGAGAAGCCGGCTTCGTCCTCGAAGACCAGCCAGGCTCCACGGGCCGCCGCTAACCTTCCGCGCGGGGCCACGCCTCCTTGACCCACCCCGCCACCGCGTCATCGTTCCGCTCCATCGCTCTGCGGGCCGGGACTTGGCAGGACCAGCCGTTGCGCACCAACAGCTTCCGCACGCCCTGGATCGTGTACGTCAGGTGGAAGCGTCGGCCGATCACCGTCTGGACCCGGCTCAACGTCCAGCGCTGGTCCTCCCAGCCATGCGCGGCCGGCCCCTTGGCCAGCTCCGCCTCCAGCTGAGTGAACTGCTTCTCGCTCAGCCTTGGCAGTGATGCCGGCCCCTGGGACCGCAGGGACCGCGGGCCGCCCTCGGCCCACGCGTGACGCCATCGCTGGACCGAGCGGACACTGACCCGCAGATCCCTGGCGATCGCGGTACTGCCCTCGCCCAGGGCGAACCGCTCGGCCGCCTTGAGCCGTAACTCCTCGCGGAACTGCTGTCGTTCGGCGGTCAACCCGCCCCCTTGTGGATACCGCATGACTCCGGTGATACCGCAGCCACCCGCCAGCCGTCACCCCTTACGACACCACGAGTTCAGCCTCAGTAATCATGGCTGCCATAGGCCTGCTGAGCGCCTTGCTGCTTGGCGTGCTGTACGGGCGTTGGCTGCTCCGTGCTTGGGGTACGGCCCTGTTGCTGTGGTGCGTTCGGCTCGACCGGGATGGCACGGTGGCGGCATCGGGGCCCGCCCAGGTGCGCGCACGTAACGTCCTTCTCACCCTAAGAGGTCATCTCATTTGGGTGACTCGGTATTCTGTGAGTCATGGTGGGGATCGTTGAGCGTCTGGTGCCGGACGAGTTGTGGGAGTTGTTCCA
>NZ_JBEXXO010000063.1:0-4959 GCF_040630435.1 Streptomyces sp. NPDC005803
CCAGCCCTCGGCGGCCTGCTCGTCCAGTCAGCATGGCAATGGGTCTTCCTCATCAACGTACCCATCGGCGCACTCGCCCTCGCCACAAGCACCCGCTACGTACCGGCCGACCCCCGTGGCGGCCTGGCGCGCACCCTGCCCGACATCCTGGGCACCGCGGCACTCGCCGCGACCATCGGCTCACTCAGTCTCGGCCTCGTCAAAGGGCCTGACTGGGGATGGACATCCAAGGAAACGTCACTGTCGTTGGCTGTGACCGTTCTCGGCGCCCTGGCCTTCGGCTTCCGCGTTGCGCACCACCCCGCACCGGTCATCGCGCCGACTCTGCTGCGCGTTCGCACGTTTGCGTGGTCCAATGCGGTCGGTCTGCTGTTCTCCTTCGCGTTCGGCGCCAACCTGCTGGCCATCATTATGTGGATGCAGCAGACGTGGGGCTACAGCGCGCTGCGCACCGGCCTGGCCGTCGCGCCCGGCCCGCTGATGGTTCCCGTCTTCGCCGCGATCGGCCAGCGCCTCGCTCACCGGCTGCCGAACGGAACGATCGCCGCCCTGGGCTCCGCACTGTACGGCTTGGCCTGCGCCCTGCTGGCTCTGCGGGCCGGCACCACACCCCACTACGCCTCCGAGATGCTGCCCAGCAGCCTGCTGTCGGGAGCCGGCGTGGGCCTCGCGATGCCGACCGTTCTCGCCGCCGCGACCACGGATCTGCCGGCCGACCAAGCGGCGACAGGCTCGGCAGTCGTCACCATGAATCGCCAGATCGGCACCACCCTGGGAGTGGCCGCACTGGTGGCCGTCCTCGGGTCCGCACCCCCCGCCGGCGATGCCCGCGACACCTTTGCGCAGGGCTGGTGGATCCTCACCGGTGCGGCACTGCTGAGCGCTCTGGCAGCCCTCTGCATGACACCACAGAGCGGCGAGGCCCCGGCGGCTGCTGCCGTCCCAGCGGTTACGGACGTAAAGGTGGAGAGAGGATGACGCTCCCACCCTTTCCGTTGCCGGCTCGGCTTCACCGGCACCAGGGCCCCGGGGATGTGTGTGCCCCGGGACCCTGGCAGGCTGAACGCCGTACTCACCCCTGTCCGCGCCGGGGATCAGCCCAGCAGTTCGCTCGACGCGGTCACCACCGCTTCGGGAACCTGGTGGCCGAGGGGGTACTCGATGTAGTCGACGTGGTAACCGTCGTGGTCGAGGGCGGGAACGATGCGGTGGCTCGTACGGGCGATGGGCTGTACAGCGTCGGCCGAGCCGTGGGAAACGAAGACGGTGGGGCGGCCGTGCCGGTGCACGGGCGGTACCTGACCGGGGGAGTAGGCCAGTACGCGGGTGAACAGGTCGCCATTGGCCAGCCCCAGGCCGAGGGCGTAGGAGGCACCGTCGGAGAATCCGGAGACGGTGATCCGGTCCACATCGATGGGGAAGTGGTCGAAGACGGTGGCCATGGCGTGCTGCAGACCGACCGCGTCCTTGCCGAAGCGTCCGACGGCGACGGCGTCCCACGTGACCTCTGCGGAGGCGGGAGCCAGCAGGAGCGCGCCGTGCTCCGCGGCAGCGGGCCTGAGGAGCGTGAGCATGTCGCCGGGGACGCCACCGGCGTCATGGAGGGCGACCAGCAGGGGTGCGGGCCACGGGGGGAGGCGGTCGGGGACGTACAGCAGGGCAGGGCTGGTGGGCGTGTCCAGCCAGTGCAGGCCGGCGGTGAGAGGTGCGCGCAGCGGCGGTGCCGGTCGCACGGACAGGACGCCGTGCGCCAGATCGTCTGTGGTGGTGAGCACGAATTCTCCATGAGGCAGGGGCAGTTCAGCTCGCATACCGAAGGCATCCGGTGAGTTGGCCGTATCGGCCGCGGAGCGGCCGTGGGGCTGCTTGTCGTGCATTGTCGGGAGCCGACCCGTCACGTGTGGGCGGGGCACCGTCCCGTTTCCCGCCCGGACGGCCGGAGGCCGGACCGACAGGCGGAGGCGTACCACGAAGCGCGTTTCTGGCAGCGCTGCTCGACCGGCCGACCGGGTACACGATCGGGGGTGGGGACCGGGCGGCCCGACGTGCGGGGCATGAGGTGCGGGGCCGCGGGAGTGGGCTGTCGGCATCCTCCGTGGAGTTCGCCGGCATCGTGCCGCGATGTCTGCCCGGCGTCTGCGAACGCTTCCGCCTCCGCCGGGCTGCCATCGGCCGGCCAGCCGCCGGTCGGTGCTCCAACGGTCCGCCGTCGGCCGGTGCACCGACGGTCGGTCCGCCGCGGT
Source organism: Streptomyces sp. NPDC005803 (assembly GCF_040630435.1). Lineage (NCBI taxonomy): Bacteria > Bacillati > Actinomycetota > Actinomycetes > Kitasatosporales > Streptomycetaceae > Streptomyces > Streptomyces sp. NPDC005803. Next base: position 2,244 of record NZ_JBEXXO010000063.1, read on the forward strand.
TCACCAACGGTCGGCCCTCGGCCCCCGACCGGCTGGACGACGACCCTGCCGGACGCTGCGCGCCACGTCGAGGTCCGCAGTCACCGGTACTCCGATGCCGGCGAACGGACGCTCGTGCGCGGGGCCCCTACGGGGAAAGGTGTGCGGCACGAAAGGTGCGGAGGCGCGTTCGCGGCATGACGAGGACACGACTGACGGCCTGCACGTCGTACGGCTTGTCGCACCGGCGGCCGCTCAGCACCCCTGGGTTCGTCGGCACAGTGGTGCCAGACGGTGGGTGTGCCGCCTTTCGCAGGCCGGCACATCCACCGACGACCTCACCGGCCTTCCCCTGCCGCGGACGCTGTGCTGCCGCCGCAGGGTGGGTGATGATTCTGCTGCCTGCCTCAGTGCTTCGCGCCGACGAGGCAGGCAGGGTGGTTCTACAGGCCCAGGGTGCGGCGCACCCAGCTGGTGCGGGCCTCCCGGGAGGCGGTACCGATGACCGTGTCCGCGGCCACCAGCTCGTACAGGTGGAAGCCACCGGCCCAGACGTGCAGATCGGCGGAGCCGCCCGCGGCCCAGATGGTCGAGGCGTAAGCGACGACCTCGTCGCGGAAGACCTCCGCGCTACCTACCTCGAGGTAGGTAGGGGGAAGGCCGGAGAGGTCGGTGGCCCGGCCGGGAGCCTCGTAGATCGAGACGTCGTCCGTGCCGCGGCGCTCACCCAGCACGGCGTTCCATCCGGTGAAGTTGCTGGTACGGTCCCAGACACCGATGCCGTCGATCTGGTGGCTGGAGACGGTCTCGTTGCGGTCGTCGAGCATCGGGTACATCAGCAGCTGGCCGGCGAGAGCGGGTCCGTTGCTGTCGTCGCGGGCCTTCAACGTGACGGCGGCGGCCAGTCCGCCACCGGCGCTACCGCCGACGGTGATGAGCTTGGCGGGGTCGAAGCCCAGCTCACCGGCGTGCTCAGCAGTCCACTTCAGCGCGGCGTAGGCGTCCTCGACCTGAGCCGGCGCGGGGTTCTCGGGGGCGAGCCGGTACTCCACCGTGACGACCACGGCGTCGAACTGCTCGACGTAGTTGACGATCGGCGCGATACCCACGAAGCGGTCGCCGAAGATCAGGCCGCCCACGTGAGTGAAGAAGAAGGCGGGCCCGGGGGTGACGTGGTCGGTCCGGCGGAAGACCGAGAGCAGGAGCGGAGCCCCGTGGGGGCCAGGAACGGTGAGTTCGAAGTGCTTGATCGGCCGGTCCTTGACAAGCTCCTCGACGCCCGGGGTGAAGCCACCGGAACGCAGTGCCGGGATGTCCTCGGGGTGGAGTGAGGAGTTGAAGGCCTGGAGAACGGCGTCGAGGACGGGCTTGAGCTCCGTGTCGAACGGCGGGGCGGGGTACTTCGAGTTAGTCATGTTGACCTCGGAGATAGGGGCCACGCGGCTGAGTGGCCGGGCGCCCTGTCAGTTGCAGGATGAGACCACAGTACCACTGACTGACCGACAGTCAATCGGAGGCGGTGTGACCCAAGTCGCTTTTGCACTGCCGTGGAGATTGCTGCGCAGAGCCGCAGAAGCGGGGCGTCCGGCGTTTCACCGGACACCCCGGCGTTCCGGTGCTCCCGGCTGTCCTCCGGAAAGTGCCGGGCCTCCGGAGAGTGCTGGGACCGGGAGAGGAACGGTCCCTCGGCGAAGAGTTCGTCGCGTACGACGTCTGCGTCTGCGCTCATGCCCGGCCGGTGAGGGCGTCTTCGCCTGGCACGCCGAGCATTTCCGTCCGGTACGCCGAGAGTGTTTCCGCCCCGTATGCCGAGGACGCGTCCTCGGCATACGGGGCGGAAACACTCTCGGACGGACGGCGCTACTCCTGCGAACCGCCCTGGTCGGACGCCGACCCGCTGAGTCCGAAGACGGCTCGTGTCATCTCGCCCGCTGCCGTGATCACCTCGTCGTCGGTGATGGGTGCGAAACCGGTGATCGCGTCGGTGACTGCCCCGCAGAAGCCGTGGAACAGAGCCCTGGCCATCATGTCCGGATGGCTGCACTCGATCTCGCCCAACTCCACGCCGCCCCGTGCGGCAGTCGCGATCATGCCGATCAGGCGTTCGTTGGTCGCCGCGTGCACCGCCTGGGCACCGGCTCCGTCATACAAGACCCTGTGCAGGTCGGCATGGTCGAGTGCGAAGCGGCACAGCGACTCCAGAACGTCCACGAGACGGGTGTCGAGAGGCACGTCGGTGTTGCTCAGGATCTTTTCGCCGACACCGGCGAAGTTGTCCATGTGGCGTTCCCACAGCGCCGCGGCGATTTCGTCCTTCGTCTTGAAGTACAAGTAGAAGGTGCCCTTGGAAACCTCGGCGAGCGCGGTGATCTCCTCGATCTTCGAGTCCGCGATGCCTTTGCCGGCGAATACCTCTGCGGCCGCATCCATGATGTCCTTGCGCCGCTCCTCGGGCGGCTTGGCGACCCGCTTCCTTCGCGTGGGCGTTCCCATCGGTGCTCCTTCATTTTGCCGGCCCCCTCTACCTGACCGTACGACTGACCGCAAGTCATTCGCAAGCGGTAGTTTCTGCGAGGACTCCCGGCGGGGTCGTGCGAGCGGCCGCCGCCAAGCGCTGCCCAGCGCTTGGCCGGGTGTCCAGCCTGAGCGGCACGGAGATCGCGGCGCTGCGGGCGGAGCGTGTCCTGTGACCGGCGAGACCCCGCTGACCTGGCTGTACGTACCCGGTGACCGGCCT
>NZ_JBEXXO010000064.1:0-4919 GCF_040630435.1 Streptomyces sp. NPDC005803
GTGTCCGATTCCCGGTCGAAGCGGGTCTTGCTTTTCTCGCTTTCCAGTTCTTCGCTTTCGCGTTTCCCTTTCCGGCGAGTCCGACTCTATCAGATTCTGTCGGTCCCGAATCCCACGGTCCCGGCCCCCCGAGGGAGGGCGCGGCGTCCGGCTGCTCGACTGCGCGATCGGTACCTGCTGCCGACGCGTCACATCGACAACAGCCCGCCCCCTCCCCTGTGTTCACCTGCGCAGTGGTGCCACCGGCGCCCAGGCCTCCGTGGCCCCGCGTAAGACGCCGCACCAGTGATGGGGCGGGCCTGGCTGCACATCCGCGCATGGGTGGGCGATCTATGGGTAGCGCGCCCCGCGTCGACCTGATGACACTGCTTCCACGCGAAGTGGCTGCGGGCGGTGCCCCGCTGGTGCCACGGCTCGAGCGAAGGAGAAGCAGATGGCGACGTTCGTCCTCGTACCCGGCGGGTGGCATGGCTCCTGGTCGTTCGAGGCGGTGGTTCCGCTGCTGGAGCGTGCCGGCCATGCCGTGCACGCCCTGACCCTGACCGGTCTCCGGCCGGACGACGACGACGCGACGGTCGCGACCGCCAACCTCGACACGCACGCCGACGACGTACTGCGGCTCCTCGATCGCGCCCACATCACCGGCGCGACGCTGGTCGGTCACAGCTACGGCGGGATGGTGACCGCCGCAGCAGCCGATCGCGCCGACGGCCGGATCTCCCGGCTGGTGCATCTCGACGCCTACGTACCGCGCGACGGCGAGTCGTGTTGGTCGTCGACGACCGCGCGATATCGAGAGGTGTTCGCTGCCGGCGCCGCGACGACCGGCTACGCCGTCCTACCGCCCGAGGGCGGCGATCCCCGCCGCCGTCCCCATCCCCTCGCGTCATTCATACAGACGATCCGCCTCACAGGAGCGCTCGACCAGGTGCCTCGGCGGGAGTTCGTCTACTGCTCGGGATGGGAGGACCGGACGCCGTTCGCTGAAACCCGCACCCGGCTCCAGGCCGATCCTGGGTGGCAGGTGCGCGACCTCCCCACCGGTCATGACGCCATGCATGAGGCCCCCGGTGCGGTCGCCTCACTGCTGCTCGACGCGTGACGCGTCGAGGTGTCGAGCCCCCGCAGCGGCTCGGCCACCACCACCGGGTCGCCGAACAAGCCGTCTCCCCGGCTCGCCGTCTGTCGACGCCTGTCTCGCCCCCACGAACGTAAGACCGAACGCCCCGCCTGCGTCGGCGTAGCCGCAACCCTCATCCGCCACCGCCGCCTCACCGAGGGAGGCGGCCTCCTTGCACGTCCCCGATGGCGGTGACGAGGGCCGCGGCACGGGACAACTGCTTGTCGCCGAGGTTGATCCGGAAGGTGTTGCCGGACGTGGGGGCGAAGTGCACAGTCGGCCGGACGGCAGGTCCGCCGTTTTCGCCCTCGGGCAGCAGCTCCGCGGAGTAGTGATCAACGGTGCTGATGTTGCGGGCGCCTGTGCCGGTGAGCCTCCGGTACTGCTCAGCTCATGCACCGCATCGCCGGACCGGGCGCGCGCCGCGTGCATCCGGCCTGCCGCGCGGACAACGGGACGAGGACCTTCCCGCGTGCCGCGCCGACGTCCCTCGGATGAGACCCCCGTGCGCCGGCAGACGGCCAGAACGTCGGGACGACGTCGTACGGTCCGAGGAGAACGACTGCTGCGTGGGGGTACGCGAGGGTTCATTGAGCTGGGGACGGCTGGGCTCACATGCCGAAGCCGTCGTCCGAGGCACCGGCTTCCGGCGGTGTGCATTCATGAGCGCTGATCCAGTGCCCTGCGTTGTCCAGGAGCGGCTCGGAGTCGGCCTCCGCCCGGAAAGTGAAGGTGACGCCTGTCGAGTCGATCCGTAGCGCTATCTGCCCAGGGGGTTGGTGGAGTGTCACGGGCGTGAACGGGCAACCGATCACGCGGAGCTCCTCCGTGACCCGCGCGTGAGTGAGGGGGCCCGTGTATGCCGCGAGTGTCCCGGTCCCTGGGACGGGAAGCTCGATGGCGTCTCGCCAGGTCTGCACGCTGATCAGCGTGACGCGGCGGCAGCGGCACACGCAGAGCTCGACGTCTCCGTAGGAGAACAGGTGGGGCCAGCGCCGCCGCTTGCTCACCCGCCCGATGTCCCACGGCGGCCCGAGTGTCGCCGCGATGTCGTTGAGGGTCGCGCCGCACCGAAGCGGACCGACGGCTGCGGTGGAGCCGAACTCGGCCAGGATGCGCATAGCGGTCACGCAGCGGAGCGTGCCACCTGAGCTGCGTCGGCGTCCACCGAAAAGCGTTGCCCCCAAGCCCCCGGTGCACGCACGCTCCGGACCCGTGCTCGGCACCCAAGCGGGCCACGACCAGGGCGACGTCGAGGTCCACGCCGGGGCGCTGGGGCGGGCGGACCGTTGGACGGCCGCAGTCACTCTTGATTCAGCGAGGTAGCCCCAGTTCGCCTGCACGCAGCCCGGCCTGGAAGCGGGAGTCGGCCTCGAGCATGGCCATCAGCTCGGCCACACGGCGCCGGTAGGTACGCAGTGAGACGCCGAGCCGCTTCGCCGCCGCTTCGTCGGTGCGGCCCGAAGCGAGCGCTTGGAGGATCGTGCGGCCGTCGGCATCCAGGTGCGGAACGTCGCTGCGCAGATAGGCTTCGAGATCGACGGCGGCGTCCCAGGCGGCCCGGAACAGCGAGTGCACGCCATCGACCAGGATCTGCGACGTTGTCACGGTGTACTCGCGCCCGGTGGCTGTCTCCTGACCGGCCAGGATCATCACCCGCCGGTCGATGAGGATGGTTTCGTGCGGCAGCGGTGATCGGCTGATCCGAACGAGAGCGCCCTTGCTCCGGACCAGCCGCAGGTGCGTGCGAGCCTCCTCGTCGGCGAGTGCCACCGGGCTGAGCAGCTTCCGAGGCGTGAAGCCGGCGGGATCCGCAGCGCGCAGCCGGTCGCGGATCGCGGCCCTGGCCCCCGGTTGCGACCATGTTCTGAGATCGCGGGCGGCGCACAGGAACTCGGTACGTGCAGAAGCGAAGAGATGACCGGCGCGCGCGGTCAACTCCGTGTCTCCTCGCACTGAGAACACTTCCTCGTTCCGCATTCCGCCAGTCTGGCAGCAAGATGCCATGGGCTCGCTGGGCGTCGCGGCGGCGGACACCCTGAACGTCATGACGACCAAGACTTTCTCCCTCGGCGGAGAGCTGACGATCAACCGGCTCGGCTTCGGCGCGATGCGTCTGGCCAGGGGTACCTTCACCGGTCCGGCGCGCGCTCCCGAAACGGGCGTCGCGGTGCTCCGCCGGGCCGTGGAACTCGGTGTGACCCACATCGACACGGCCGGCTTCTACGGCCGGGACACGGTGTGGGCCAATGAGCTGATCCGCAGAGCATTTGCTCCTTACCGTGACGACCTGGTGATCGCGACGAAGGTGGGGCCGTTGCCCGGACGGGACGGAGTGCCGAGCGGGCAGGCGACAGCGGATCAGCTGCGCGGCTTGGTCGAGGCGGATCTGCGCTCCCTGGGTGTCGACCGGCTCGACCTGGTCTATCTGCGGGTCGGCGGGATGGCGGGACCGGGCAACGAGTCGATCGGCGAACGGTTCGCGGTCCTGGCCGAGCTCCGCGCCGAAGGCCTGATCCGAAACCTCGGCGTCAGCAACGTCGACGCCGTCCAGCTGGCGGAAGCCCGGCGCATAGCGCCCGTCGCGGCGGTGCAGAACAGACACGGCGGTGACTCCGGCCTCCTGGCGGAAAGCGAAAAGGCGGGCATCGCCTATGTGCCGTACTTTCCGCTCGGCGGTGGTATCGGCAACGGTCCGCCCGACGCCGAACGGCTCGGCAAGGTCGCGGCACGCCTGGGCGCGACCACCGCACAGGTGGCGATCGCCGCGCTGCTGGCGAAGTCTCCGTCGGTGCTGGCGATTCCCGGCACCGGCTCTCTCGAGCACCTGGAGGAGAACCTCGCGGCCGACGAACTCCACCTCAGCGACGAGGACTTGGCCGATCTACGAGGCTAGCTGGTCGGCTTGACGAGTCGGCCGTGCTGCCACCTTGCACATTGCTGTGCCCGCCCGGCCGCTGTCCGACCGCCACCACGCAGTACCGATTGAAGGAGGCAGCCTGGGCTACGGCGTCGCGCACGGACAGCGGATGCGTACGCAGGGCGCTTTGTACGCGGCTGGCGGCTGGCGGGCTGGCGGGCTGGCGGGCTGCCTAATATCTTCTGGCGCTCCTGAAGTGGTGCAGGCAGAGTGGGCGGCATGACAGACAGCTCCGGCCCTGTTCGCGGGGCGGTAGAGCACGTTCTCGGTCGTCCCTTGAGCCAGACATGGCCGACGGGTGCGCTGTCACCGGGCAGCCGGGTCACGGTCGTTCGCGCCCAGGACTGGGACGGTCCTTGGCAGGTCGAGTTTGCTGGAACGATCGATGCCATGGGTGCACCCGAACCCAACGAGCATCCCCAGGCGCTCGATGGCGAGTTGCTGTACTGGGTCACCTTCGACACGCCGCAGCGCGACAGCGATGGGGACGGCCCCTATGGCAAGGCCGAGATCTGGGGTCGCTACCTGAGGGCCGAGCCGGAGCCCGAAGCATAAATCTCATCCCGCGGGTCATGGTGCTGCGTTCGAACCATCCGTCGACGTAGTCCGCTCGCCCGCAGGTGGGCCGGGCGTGGAGCCGGCCTTCGTCGCATGAAGCCAGCCGCCGGGTCGGCTTCACCGGTTGAGCGCCAGCTCCACGGTGGCTGCCGGCCAAGGTGCGACGCCGGCCGGTTCGGCAAAGTGCCCCTGAACCACCAGGCCAGGCGCAACTCCTCCTGGCTCGGGTCGGGAACGCAGAAAAGCCCCGTGCCACAAGGGCACGGGGCTTAACTGTTCAAAAGGAGTTCGGCGGCGTCCTACTCTCCCACAGGGTCCCCC
>NZ_JBEXXO010000065.1:0-4822 GCF_040630435.1 Streptomyces sp. NPDC005803
GCCAACCCCGCAACTACCTGGCCTTTCTCGGCCTCGCCGCCGCCCTCTGCTGCTACAAACGACTCCTCCGACTCACCACATAGGACACGGTCTAAGTGGCGTCGACGGTCCGTCGCCTGACGGGCACCTCGAACTCGGCCCCCATGACGACAGAGTGGAACCGCTCGATGCCGGGCCGTGCCTGGTCCGGGCCGTCGTAGAACGACAGGGGGTGGTACGACACGCGACCCGTCGGCAGGAGCGCCTTGTGCATCACCTCGTCGAAGTAGGTGAGGATCTCGTCGGCCGACGCCAGTTCGTGCAGTCCGGCGTTCCATCCATCCTGGTCGACCGAACCGCTGCCCAGCTCCCGTGAGTTGACGCCGTAGAAGGCCGAGGGCTGGTGCAGGCGCACGTACGGGTAGGCGACGGTCCAGTGGCCTCCGGGCTGGGCGTATCGATCGACGATGGCCACCGTCGCGTCGCTTTCGGCCACAAGGGTGTCGGCGAAGGCCAAGCCCATGGCTCCGGCGCCGACGATGAGGTAGTCGACATCCAGGGCAGTCGGCTTTGTCATCGCGCTCCTCTTCCTGCTGCGATGGGATACGGCGAGTCCCGCGTTCTACGTCTGATGTGGTCGAATGTCGCCCAGGGGTCGGCATCGCCGGCCCGGCGACCGGTGCGCGACGGGATGCCGAGCCGGCTGTCGGAGTGCGGCGGCACGCCCGCCGCAACGGTGGTCCTGGACGGACCGAGTGGGCGGAACCGGGATCGTGGGGCGAGCCGAGGCAGGCACTCCTCACTTGAGTGGAGAAGAACATCTCCGCTTGTTCACCGTTCGGGCAGGGGGCCGGAGTTGCGTGCGTCGGCGCGGCACGCAGAACGTGACCGGTCAGCTGTGCTCGACCTCGAGGGGCTGAAGGAGCCGTTTGGGTTTGCGCAGCGCCTGGCTGACGGGATCGGTCGGGTGCGGATGGAGGTCAGGTCCGGGTGCCATCTCGACATCCTTGACGGGTACCGGGATCTGGCACAGGGGGCACTCACCGAAGGCGCCGAGTTCGGTGCCGCACTCGGCATGTGTGTAGGTCCGCAGACGGAGATCGAGGACGTGATCGTGTCCCCAGACGCTCAGTGAGCGCAGTGTCGGCCACAGGGCGGCGCCGCGATCGGTCAGTATGTACTCGTCCCGTGGCGGTGACTGCTGATAGCGGCGCCTCTCCAAGATGCCGACGGCGGTGAGAGCGTGCAGCCGTTTGGTCAGGACGGCGCGCGGAATGCCGAGGTGGACGAGGATGTCGTTGTAGCGGCGCACCCCGTAGAGCGCGTCGCGGATGATCAGCAGGGTCCACCGCTCGCCCACGATCTCCAGCGCGCGGGCGATCGAGCAGTCCTGCGTCGCGTAGTCCTTACCCAGAGGCATGACCTCAGTGTAACTAATTTTCGGAACCTTGGTTCATTGAACGAACTGACACTGTTAGGATCGCTGACTCAGGGTTCAGTCAATGCATCGTCAGATGGAAGTGCCCCCATGGCCCACCTAGAGCAGGCCTCAACTGGCTCCGCCGCGAAGACCGCGGCCCCAGCAGGCAACGCAACCTCCGGCTCACCCGCGGAGAGCCCGCCTCCCAAGGTCAGAGCCACACTCGCCCTTACCAGCGCGGTCACCGCCGTGGCGCTCATGATCTATACGGCGCCCATGGTTACGCTCCCGCAGACCGCCGCCGCGTTGCACACCCCCCTCTCCGCCCAGGCCTGGCTGCTCAACGGCACTCCGCTGGGACTGGCGGCCCTGCTTCTCGTCGGCGGCAGCCTCGCCGACGACTACGGTCGCCGCCGGCTGTTCCTGTCCGGCACGATCGCACTCGGGCTCACGACCGCTGCCGGCGCCCTCACCACGACAACCTGGTGGTTCACCGCGTCTCGCATCGCGCAGGGCGCCGCGAGCGCGGCGATCCTCGCGAGCAGCCTCGGTCTGATCGTGCACGCCTTCCCCGCCCCTCAGGCCCGACGCCGGGCGACAGGTGTGTGGGGTGCGTGCGTGAGCGGCGGCATCGCCGTAGGACCGCTGGTTGCCGGAGCCATGCCCACCTGGCGTATCGCCTACGCGGTGTTCGGTGTCGTCACTCTCGTGCTCGCGGCTTTCGGCGCGCGGTCGTTGACCGAGACGCGAGCGCTGAACGGTGGCCGCCCGGACATCGGCGGAGCCCTGGTGTTCAGCCTGGCACTGGGCGCGCTGGTGGCCGCGCTGACCCTGGGCAGGGACGGCTGGTTCCGGGCGCCGGTCGGCATTCTGCTTGCGTCGGCCGTAGTACTGACCGGGATTTTCGGCATCGTCGAACGACGCGGCAGGGCGCCGATGATCGACCTCGGACTGCTGCGGCACCGCCGCTTCCTCGCATCGTCGGCCGGTGGCCTGTTCACCGGGCTCGCCGTTATCGGACTGTTCAGCTTCATGCCCGCACTGCTCCAGAGGAGCATCGGCATGTCAGCCATCGGTACCGCATGGCTGCTCATGCTGTGGTCGGGCATCTCCTTCCTCATCGCACTGCAGGTACGGCGCCTCGCCGACCGCGTGACCTCCCGCCACCAGCTGGCCCTGGGATTCGTCCTGCACGCCGTGGGCGTGGTGGCGCTGCTGGGTTCCATCGCCGCGCATTCCTGGACTCGGCTCCTGCCGGGTCTGATCGTGGCGGGTATCGGCAGCGGGCTCCTCAACGCGGCTCTGCCGCAGATTTCTGTAGAGTCGGTTCCGTCGGCGAAGGCGGCCATGGGGTCGGGGGCGCAGCAGACCTTCCGGTACATCGGGTCCTGCGCTGGTGTGGCCATGACCATCGCGCTCGTGACGTCGGCCCACGACGCGGCGGACGGAGCGGACCTCGCCGTGCTCGTCTCCGCAGGACTCTCTCTGCTCGCCGCAGTCCTGGTACTCGTGCTCAGGGACCGGGACTGAGCCCTTTCCAACCTCACTCCCGGTGACGATGTGGGGGGTGATGGACTCGATGTGTTTTCGTCAGAGCCGGCGGAAGATTTTCGTGGGTGAACGGTGCTCGAGCCTGGTGTCCCTTGGAGCGAGATCTGACGGTCTCAGCCAAGCACGTGGGATCTCATGTCCAACTGAGAGGGGGCTGCACCATCCATTCCCCGGCGACGGGTGGCCCTTCGAAGTCCGGACTGATCACGCTCCCGGAGAGGGCATGCACAACCTCGCCTTGGAGCTGCGCGGCTTTCTGGAGGCGGATCCGCTGGGAAGATCCGAGGTGACCGACCGCTCGCTCCACCACGTACAGCCATGCCCGCCAACACCTCGATGACACAGCCGGGTTGGGAATAGTTTATCTTTTCGGGCATGGATCATCAGGGAGAGTTTCGTCGGGCAGCGCTTTAGTTGGGCATCCCAGACGACGAGATCAGCAGATTCAGACAGCACCTTCGTTTGGCGATCGGACTGTCCGTGGGCGGTGGTTCTCCGGTCGGGCGGTTCGGTGGGTTGCCCCGGCTGCCGGTAGGCATGAAGTGGCCGTCCGCCGGGGACATTCCGTTGCCGTTGCTCCTTTCCGTCGATTGTGGGGCGCTGCCGAGAGTCGACGGCTTCGACCTGCCGGCGGACGGGACGCTGCTCTTCTTCGTGCACCAGGAGATGGACCATGAGGACAGTTCCGGGAAGTACGCGCGAGTCGTGTATGTACCGGACGGCACCGAAACCGCAGTCGCGCAAGCCTCCAGCTCCATGTGTGTCCGCGAGCAGCTCGACGTCAGCGCCGAGCTCAGAGCCGAACTGCCCCTCTGGCTCCAGGAGGGCGAGGACAAGGACTGGCACGAGTTCTGGGAGGATCTCGATTGGGAGGACATGTCGCCCTTCCAGCAGCAGTTGGTCCGGTACATGGAGTGTGACCTGCCGCATCTGGACGAACTTCGGGCTCTGGCTCACGACCTCTGGCCGTCTGGCGCCTTCGTTGTCATCGGCGGGTATGCCGATGATGAGGTGATCAACAGCATTGCGGAGCAGACCCTCGCGGGACGCGAGAAGGCAGGCGAGATTCCAGCCATCCCGATCGCGAAATGGTATTCCCACCTGGAGAAGGAAAAATACCGGCTGACGACCGAATGGATATCGCTCGCCAGTGAAGCCCGGGCCTACGCGGAGTACTACACGAGTTTTGTGATCCGTCACGACGACTTGGCCGCCGCTCGGGTGGACAAGGCGCTAGCCGTGACCAATTTCGTGGTCGTGTGACCAGGTTCGATACACCTCTACCACTGGGGGGCTGGCGAAGGCTGTTCACAAAGGCTGTCCAGGGGTCCGCGTCAATGGGCACGACCGGGCCGGTGGGGTTCTTGCTGCGCGGACGGGAACGGTGAGGCAGGCGTCGCTCTGGGCTACCTCGCCACACTGAGCGTTGTCCAACCTCTGTCTTACAGGTAGCGGACTCGCGCGTCAGACCATTGCCGTCCCGGCGCAGCAACCGGGTGCCGCACCCGTCAGGCTTAGAAGTCATCTCATTTGGAGAGCCTGCGGTAGCAGATGAGGGTGCAGGCGATGCTGGTGAAGGCTAGGAAGTGGTCGGCCTTGCGTTCGTAGCGGCGGTGGAGGCGGCGGCATCCGGCGAGCCAGGCCATGGTGCGTTCGACGGTCCAGCGGTGGCGGCCCAGCCGCTGCGAGGACTCGACTCCCTTGCGGGCGATGCGGTGGGTGATGCCGCGCTCGCGTAACCATCGCCGCAGGTGGGCGTAGTCGTAGCCCTTGTCGCCGTGGAGTTTGCCGGGCTTGCGCCGTCGCCGGCCGCGGCGCGAACGGATCGGCGGGATGCCCTTCACGAGCGGGATCAGGGCCTGGCTGTCGTGC
>NZ_JBEXXO010000066.1:0-4128 GCF_040630435.1 Streptomyces sp. NPDC005803
GCTACGAACGCAAAGCCGACCACTTTCTCGCCTTCACCAGCATCGCCTGCACCCTCATCTGCTACCGCAGGCTCGCCAAATGAGATGACTTCTTACATGAACGTCACCGTGCCGTCCATGGTGCCGCCCAAGTACGAGGTCGGCCCCGGCGTCCGACTGATCACTCCCAACCAGCTCCCCACCTTGATGCAACGGCCCTCCCACTACACCGTCGTCGGGGCGGGGAAGACCGGTATCGACGCCTGCCTGTGGCTTCTGAACCACGACGTCGATCCGTCGGACATCACCTGGATCGCGCCCCGCGACGCATGGCTGCTCGACCGGACCCATATCCAGCCCGGGCCGGCGTTCGCTCCCATCGCCGCCGAAGCGAATGTGGCGCGCATTCAGGCGGTCACAGGCGCCGGGACCTTCGAGGAGCTCTTTGAGCGCCTGGAGGCAGGCGGCACCCTGATGCGCATCTCCCCCGAGGTCACACCTACGAGTTATCGCTGTGCCACGGTGACCCGGGCCGAGTTGGCCCAGTTGCGCCGGATCGACGATGTCGTACGCCAGGGCAGGGTCCGCCACATCGACGAGGAGACCATCGAACTGGACCACTCCTCGCTCCCGGCCCGGATCCCTCTACATCGACTGCACCGCCCACGGCCTGGGGCAGCGGCCGCCGGTACCGGTGTTCGACGCCGCACGCATCACCTTGCAGTCCCTCATCAGCTGCCAGCAGGTGTTCAGCGCCTCGCTGGCCGCACACGTCGAAGCCGCCTATGTCGACGACAGCGCCAGGAACGAGCTGTGCGTACCATCTCGGCACCCCAGCACCGACGTAGACTGGCTGCGTTCCGCAATCAACGTCGGCGACAGGCTGCTGCGGTGGTCAGCCGACCCCCAACTGCGCGACTGGCTGGGGAAGCCCCGGCTCTTCCTCTATTCGACACTGATGCTCGTGCCCGAGGAGCAGACGGAGACGGTCACTCAGCTCATTCACGCCGAGAAGTCGCGCCTGCAGGAGCTGCTGGCCCACGTCGAGCCGGCCGCAGCCGTCCTCTGACAGCCGTTCCGCACCCGCAACAACTCACCGAGGCCGGTGCCGGGCGTGCTCGCACCCCCTGCGCCCCCGTCGGCGGCGTGCGGACCTGAGACCGTCCGCACCACGGCTCCGGGCACACAGTGGAAATGAGGGGACCGGCGACGGTGTTGGCCTGTCTGCGGTGCAACGGCATACACAGAGCGCCCGGCACGGTGAACGGATTCGGGAAGGTCCCGGTCCCTCCGTGCGAGGGAAGAACAGCCGCTCCGGGGATTCAGCGCAACTCATCTCTCCGAGCAGCCCAGCCCATGGTGCGACTGTTCCACAGGACGGCATGCCGACGCGTCGGGACAGTCGGCATGTGCGGTCGCACCACCGCATAGGAGCTGTGACCACGCATGCCGTCCGACCTGCTGCCCGTGCTGGCGAAGTCCTGAGAGAATATGAGCGTCCACGTGTCCGCCGTGAAGATGTCCCTCCCCGTTCCGTGCAGTACATCCGTTCACCACGAGGTGGCGGGCGGTCATCCGATCGCCACGCGCTCCGGCCGTCTCACGGTGACACGGCCGGCCTCGGAGGACTCCTACGAGGCCGTGAACCGCATGCACGGACGCTCCAGCCTGGAATCGCGCTTCAGTCGCTATCAAGCTGCTCGGCGTCGGCTGCGCCCGTCCGAATGGGCTGCGCTGGTCGGACCGGAGCAGGGCCGGAGCTGGGTCACTCACCCCGTCGGCAGTCCGCACCTGGTGATCGCGACCACGCACCTGCTGCATACGGGCAGTAGCCACACAGGTGAGCTTGCACTGCTGGTGGAGGATGCGTGGCAGAACAGCGGGCTGGGCCGGGGACTCACCCGCTATGCCCTGGCTCAAGCTTCGGTGCTCGGCATGCAAACGGTGAGAGTGAGAACTCAGCTCTCCAATGACCGGATGCTGGCCATCTGCCGTGCACTGGGGGCGACACCGTCCGCCCGGACGAACAGGTGACGGACGTGGATCTCATGCTTCCCGCGACCTGACCACACCACTGCGCGGTCTCCACCACGGGTCTGCGCGCACGTGCGCCGACCCGCACCGCGTTCAGGGCTGGTGTTGCGCGAGACGCGCGCGAAGACGTCCTTCGTCCACCTTCCAGAACGTGTGCTGAAGACCGTCCACCAGGACCACCGGGACCTGTTCCCAGTAGGTGCGGTGGAGATCCTCGTCCTGGGCGATGTCCTTCTTCTCCCAGACGACCCCCAGCTCCGCACAGACCTTCGCGACGGTGCGTTCCGCGTCGTCGCACAGATGGCAGTCCGACTTGCCGATCAGCGTGACGACATGATCGCGACTGTCGTCGGCCGTACGGGTCTCATGGCGACGAAGCATCCTCTTCTCCACCGGCTTTCGAACTCAGGACCTGACTCACTCAGCTCGGACACTACGCCACTCGGAGGCGGTCATCGCCCCCGGTGCCGGACGTCAGGCTGGTCGGGTCGCGGGAGGCACCGGAGACTGCCGCAGAGCAACCACAGGCTGCCGCCACCAAACGGCAGGCACTCCAGTCAGTATTTGACTTGACGGTACAGAACGATGTTAAGGTCGGACCATGGGCAGGCCCAAACAGTTCGATCCGGAAACCGCCGTCGAACAGGCGATGCAGGTCTTCTGGCGCCGGGGATACTCCGGCACCTCCCCACAGTGCCTCATCGACACACTGGGCATCGGCAAGGGCAGTCTCTACAACGCCTTCGGCGGCAAGCGGCAGCTGTTCGACCTGGCGCTACGCCATTACCTGGACGCGCACGCCGCGGCCATGGACGCTTTGCTGGAAGAATCCGGACCAGTGAAGGAACGGTTGCGCGGAACACTCCATCTCCTCGCCGACACGGATTTCGCCGACCCTGAGCGCCGGGGCTGCCTGGCGATGAACACGGCCATGGAGTTCGGGCACGACGACGCGGCCTTGGCCGCCATGGTCCGGGAGATGCTGGACCGGACTGACCGCACTCTGCAGGCGCTCCTGGAGGAAGGGCAGCGAGCGGGGGACATCACCCTTGAGCGTGACGCCCGGGACCTGGCGGCGCTGCTGCTGAACACCGTCACCGGTCTGCGCGTCATGGCCCGTATCGAGTCCGGGCCGGATCGCATGAAGCGCGCGATCGACACCACGGTCGACCTTCTTTGAAGGCTCTGCGCGATCACGGAACCCCGACTGATGCCGCTCGCTGCGCGATGCGGCACACCCCTGTTCATTTTTTGTACCTCGAAGTAAAGAAAAGGTAGGCGGCATGAACCTCAACCTCGATTCCAAGACAGCGATCGTCACGGGCGCCAGCCGGGGTATCGGTCTGGCGATCGTCAAGGCCCTGGTTGCCGAAGGCGTGCGCGTCGTCGGCGTGGCCCGAAGCGTCACGCCCGGACTCAAGGACGCGGGCGCCATTGCGGTGTCCGCCGACCTCGGCACCGCGGAGGGCGTGACCGCGGCGTTCGACGCCGCGGTGAGCGAGCTGGGCGGCATCGACCTGCTGGTCAACAACGTCGGCGGCGGCGACCTCAAGGTCCAGGGCTTCCTCGACACGGACGACGAGCAGTGGGCGCATCTCATCGACGTCAATCTGCTCAGCACGGTCCGCGCGAGCCGGCTCGCGCTGCCGAGCCTCATCGAGCGCAAGGGCGCCATCGTCAACATCTCGACGGTCTCCGCACGCATGCCCGGCCTCGGCCCGGTGGCCTACGCCTCCGCCAAGGCCGCCGTCACCGCACTGAGCAAGGCGCTGGCCGAAGAGTTCGGACCTCAGGGCGTCCGTGTGAACACCGTCTCCCCCGGCTTCGTGCGCAGCTCGATCTATGACAGCCCGGACGACTTCGGAGGCAAGATCGCCGCCGCGTTCGGGATGGAAATCCCGACCTTCTTCGAGCAGGCACCGGGTGCGCTCGGTGTCACCACCGGCCGCTTCGTCGAGCCGGAAGAGATCGCAACGGCCGTGGTGTTCCTGCTCTCCGCCGCCGCGGCGAGCATCACGGGTGCGGACTACGTGGTCGACGGCGGCATGCTCAAGGCCGTGTGATCCGGTCGTGCGAGCGGCCGCCGCCAAGCGCTGGGCAGCGCTTGGCGGCGGC
>NZ_JBEXXO010000067.1:0-3539 GCF_040630435.1 Streptomyces sp. NPDC005803
CTCACCCTCTCGGGCTTTCCTCCGGGCGCTTCCCTTCGGTCTTGCGTTTCCGACTCTATCAGACTCTTTCGTGTCCGATTCCCGGTCGAAGCGGGGATTGCTTTCGAGGAGACCGCTTTCGCGTTTTCCTTTCCAGCGGTTCCAACCTTACCAGAACCAATTCGTTCCGTTTCCGCCGATTTGAGTTCCAGTGGCCGTTGAAGTGGCCTTGCCTTTCGGCTGATTCGACTTTATCAGAAGCAATGCGGCCGAAATAATCGGCTTTATGTTCCGGAGTATGTGAATCGATGGCTCCGCGGAAACTCAATCTCCGGCGAGAGCGGGGTAAATCTAGCGGTCGGACTCGAACCTGTCCAGTCCGACTCAACCGTTAAAATCTACCTCCCCCAGCCCACCGTGTCAACGGTTTCCTGGGGCGCAGAGGAGACTAGCAGGTCAGCGGGGCCGTGCGCACATCAGGCGGCCACAGGCAGCTCGGCGCTCCGTTCGGCCGCTGCGATGTCGCCCGCGTCGCCGGCTCGGGCTGCCCGGCCGCCCAGGAGGTAGACGTACGCGAGGAAGGCCAGCTCAGCGGCGATCCCTATCCCGATACGCGCCCAGGTCGGGAGGCCGGAAGGGGTCACGAAGCCTTCGATGGCACCCGACACGAACAGGACGAGGGCGAGGCCGATGGCCATGCCGATGGCGGCCCGGCCCTGTTGGGCCAGGGCCGTGCGGCGGGTGTGCGGGCCCGGGTCGATGACCGTCCAGCCCAGGCGGAGACCGGTTCCGGCCGCGACGAAGACCGCCGTCAGTTCCAGCAGGCCGTGCGGAAGGATCAGGCCGAGGAAGGTGTCGAGCCGGCCTGCCGAGGACATCAGACCGATGCCCACGGCGAGGTTGAGCACGTTCACGAAGAGGATCCAGATCACCGGGACGCAGAGGAAGGCGCCGAGCACCAGGCACATCGCGGCGGCTTGGGCGTTGTTCGTCCAGACCTGGGCGGCGAACGAGGCCGCCGGGTGGCTGGAGTAGTACGTCTCGTACTCGCCTCCCGGGCTGGTCAGACGGCGGAGGTCCTCCGGTGCGGCGATGGCCGACTGCACCTCCGGATGGGTACCGATCCACCAGCCCATCAGCGCGGCCAGGAGCGCGGAGAGGACTGCGGTCGGTATCCACCAGTGCCTGGAGCGGTAGACCGCTGCGGGAAATCCCGCCGTGAGGAAATGCGCCGCGTCGCGCCAGGAGGCGCGGCGGGTGCCGGTCACCGTGGAGCGGGCCCGGGCCACCAGCTGGGTGAGGCGCCCGGTGAGCAGCGGGTCGGGGGCACTGGACTGGATCAAGGAGAGGTGGGTGGCCGTGCGCTGGTAGAGGTCGACCAGTTCGTCGGCTTCCGCACCCGTGAGTTTGCGCCCGCGGTGCAGGAGGTGGTCCAGACGGTCCCACTCGATGCGGTGGGCGTTGACGAAGACGTCGAGGTCCATGGTCGGCTGCTGCTCCTGGCGGGGTGTGTACGGGTGCGTACAACTGCGGCGCGTCGCGGGTCAGCTTGGCAGACTGTGGCCCCGAGGGGCAGGGATGTTCGGCGAAGGGCGGGCGGCGATGAGTGAGCTGGTGACCGGGGACGCGGTCGTGCTGGGGTTGCGACCGGCGAAGTTGCCGAGCCGGGCACTGGCTCTGGTCATCGATCTGGTGGCGGTGGGAACGGTGTTCGTGCTCGTGTCGATCGGGGTGGCCGTCGCGACGGCCACGCTGGACGAGGCAGCGGTGGCGGCGGTGACCGTCGCGACGTTTCTGCTTGTTCTGGTGGGGGCGCCCATCGCGGTGGAGACGCTCAGCCATGGCCGTTCCCTGGGCAAGCTGGCGTGCGGGCTGCGGGTGGTGCGGGACGACGGGGGGCCGATCCGGTTCCGGCATGCGCTGGTGCGCGGGGCGATGGGGGTGGTGGAGATCCTGGCGACGCTCGGCGTGGTCGCCTCCGTCGCGTCGCTGGTGTCCGCGCGCGGACGGCGGCTCGGGGATGTCTTCGCGGGGACGCTCGTCGTACGGGAGCGGGTGCCGGCGGGCAGAGCCGCAGCCGTTCCGCCTCCGCCGCCGTGGCTGGTCGGGCGGTTCGCCGGACTCGATCTGTCGGCCGTCCCGGACGATCTGTGGCTTGCCGTGCGGCAGTACCTGACGCGGATGCACCAGCTCGATGCCGTCGTGGGGCGGGACATGTCTGAGCGGCTGGCCGGAGACATCGCCGCCCGGACCGGGGTTCCGGCGCCCGCCGGGGTTCCTGCCGCCGCGTTCCTGGCCGCCGTGGTGAACGAACGGCAGGCGCGTGACGCGCGCCGGGCGTTCGGTGCGGCCTCCGCTGCGGCGCCTGCGGCTCACCCTCTTCCCCAGACTCATTCCGCCCTCGCGCCCCCGGCCGCGCCTGCGCAGGTGTCCACGGTCCGTCCTGCCGAGCCGGACGGGACGGCAGCGGCTCCCAAGGTGGACGCGGTGCGGCCACCTTCCACCGGATTCGCCCCGCCCGCGTAAGGGCTGCCCGGTCCACGGGCCCGGCCGGCCCGTCCTAGCGGTCCGAAGGCGGGGATTCCAGGTCCTCGAGCTCGATGCCGGGGGCCGAGAGGACCACGTCGCCGGCGATGTGGACGGTGTGCTGCTCGCCGGTGTCCAGGGCGCTGACCTGGTACGCGTCCACAGTCAGGGGGCCGTTGTCAGTGGGGTGCGCTTCACTGTTCACCAGGGCCCAGGACTGGTCGACGGTACGGGGGGCGAGCACCGGGTCCGTGAAGGTGACGACGCGGAGTCGGGTCGGCGGAGAAGCGGGGGTGAGACGCAGCAACCGTGCGGTGGCGATGAGGAAGGCGGGGGACGTGCCGCTGAAGGCGTGGGCGCGGACATTGCCTTCGGTGGCGTGGGTGCCGCTCGGGTCGGTGCGCACCCAGGTGACGCCTTCGAGGGCGGCGCCGCGGACCTGCCAGCTCGCGGCATGCAGTTCG
This sequence comes from Streptomyces sp. NPDC005803, assembly GCF_040630435.1. Classification (NCBI taxonomy): domain Bacteria; kingdom Bacillati; phylum Actinomycetota; class Actinomycetes; order Kitasatosporales; family Streptomycetaceae; genus Streptomyces; species Streptomyces sp. NPDC005803. Next base: position 2,970 of record NZ_JBEXXO010000067.1, read on the forward strand.
AGACGAATGGGGCGGCCGAGCTCGTCGAGGGTGAGGTCCACGGATCCGAGGTGATCGCCGGACGGGGCGGTCGTCTGGGAGACGTAACGCCAGCCGGACGGGCCGGGCGCGCAGTGGAAGTGTTCTTCACCGAGGGGGGTGTGGTCGTGGAGATCGTGGAGCGAATATCGGCCGCGTGGCATGGGGTCCTTCGGGTTCCTCGGGCTGTGCGGGTGCGGTACGGCGCAGGCCCCCGGCACGGGGGTGCGGGGGCCTGCGTTCGTAGCTGCTGCTGAGTCACCGGGTCTGCGGACGCGCGCGCGTCCGCAGACACTGCGGGGTCCGCCGGTGGCCGGTCGTCATCGACCGGTGGTGGGATGCCTGGTCACCGACGGGCCGTCGCAGATGGTGAGGGTGTCAGTAGCGGTAGTGGTCGGACTTGTACGGGCCTTCGACCTCGACACCGATGTACGCGGCCTGCTCGGGGCGGAGCGTCGTGAGCTTCACGCCGAGCGCGTCCAGGTGGAGACGGGCGACCTTCTCGTCGAGGTGCTTGGGCAGCACGTAGACGTCGGTCGGGTACTCCTCGGG
>NZ_JBEXXO010000068.1:0-3101 GCF_040630435.1 Streptomyces sp. NPDC005803
CACGGCGATGCAGAAAGCGATCAAGAAGGCGTTGGGTATCCACTCCCCGTCCCGGGTGTTCGCCTCGATCGGGCAGTGGATCCCCAAGGGTGTCGCGGCCGGCGTGGACGGCGGCGCAATCCACGCCACCCGCGCCATCACCCGCCTCGCCGGAAGCATGGCGGACGCCGGCACGGACTCCTTCGCCTTCAGCGGCCCCGCCGTTGCCGGCGCTCGTCGCGGCGGCGGCACGGTCGTCCACAACACGGTGCACGTCGCCGTCGAGGGCCACGTCCTCACCGAAAAGAACCTCCGCGACGTCGTCGAGAAGCAGATGCTGCGCCTCGGCATGCGCAACTCGACCACGTACTCCAAGTACCAGCGCTGACAACCGACACGAGGGCACCACCGGGTGCCGGATAGGTGGTGCCCGGTGGCCAACCCGAAACTGCACACGCTCCAGGACCCGTTCACCGCGCCCTCGCTCGACACGAGGCTCTGGAACAACATCACAGGCGGGGCGGTGACGCTGGACACCGTCCACGACACGGTAGCCATAGCCGTACCGACAGTGTCGGCGACCAACGTTTTCGGCTCGAGCACCCTCTACGACGCCACCGGCTCGTACGTCTACGCACAGATCGGGCCGGCAGCCAACGGTGCCGGCCACACCCAGACGATCATCCGTGTGCGGAACGGCGGGAGCGATGACGCCACCATGCGGTACGACTCCGGTGTGTTCCGGCTCAGCATCACCAACGCCGGCGTGGCCACCTCCGCCACGATCGGGGAGTACGACGCCCACAAACACAGGTGGTGGCGCCTACGGGAGTCCGGCGGAACCTTCCGCGCCGACACCTCCCCGGACGGCCTCACGTGGACCGAGCGGGCATCGCTGCCCTACACCTGGGACGCATCCCGGATCACCTGCCAGTTCGAGGCGGCGGCCGGCGCTGCGGAGGTTCCGGGCAGCGTCGTTCAGGTGTCCCACGTCAACACCCGGGCCGGCGGCCCGTACAACCCCAACTGGCCGTACATCGAGGACGGCTGGGGCGCGTACTGGAACGCCAACGGCGGCGCCCAGCCCCGGGACCGCTACGTCGAGATCAGCGACCGGACACGGGGCACCGTGTCCGTACAGCGGGGCCGGCAGTACGAGACCGACCAGGTCCGATCCGGTGAGGCATCGCTACGACTGGCCAACACCGACGCCGCCCTCGATCCCGCCAACGCGACGAGCCCGTTCGCCGGCCACATCGCCCCGTACCAGCCATACCGCCGGCGCGCCCAGTGGCCGCCGACCCGGAACCTGCTGGAACAGGTCGCGGCGACCGGCGGCGACCTCGGCGGTGCGACCGGCCCCATCCGCTCCGCCACCACTAACATCTTCAGCTCGGCCGATACCAGCGGCGGGGCGTTCGTCTCGACAAGCACGGCGTGGCAGGGCGGCTCCGTCCTACAGTTCGCCGTACCGGCGGCCGCGGCGGCCGGCCTCCGGGTGGGTTTCACCCTGCGCGCGGCCGTCGCCCCGGGCCAGACGTACACGATGCAGATCCGCGTACGGAACATCACCGCCTCCTCGACCGTGGACGTCAAGCCCTTCTTCGGCTGGTACACCTACGGCCTCTCCACCCCGCCCTCATACGTCTACGGCACGAGCAGTGTCCTGACAGGGTCGCCCTCCGCCGGCTGGACGACGCTGACCATCACCACGACGGCGCCGGCGAACGCGGTAGGCATGTCTACGGGTTTCGCTCTCAACGCGAACACCACCACAGCGGTGAGCGTCCAGGCCGACGGCTGGCAGTTGGAGAAGGGCACCGTCGCCACCCCGTGGACGTGCCCCGGTGCCTGGTCGGCGATCTACGCCGGCTTCACCGAGCGCTGGCCGTCCTCCTGGGACATGGAGGGCCTCTACAGCGTGGTGGAGCCGAACGCGGTCGACACGTTCTCCCTGCTGAGCCAGCAGCAGTTGTCCGACGCCCTGACGATGGAGATGAACGCCAATAATCCCCGGTTCGTCTACAAACTCGACGACCCGGCCGGCAGCACGACCCTGGCGGACTGGGCAGGCAACAACGCGCCCATCCAGATTGGGATCGGCAAGTACGGTGCCGGCAGCATCGCTTTCGGCGCCGCCATCACAGCGAACGACGCAACGAACGGCACCTACACCGGCAGTGCGGGCACCGTAGCGACGATCAGCAACAGCAACCCCGGCACGAACCTGATCACCGGCGGCGCATCGTTCCTCAAGTTGTCGTCCGCCGGCATCCTCGGCCCGGCAGATCCAGCTCAGTGGACGCGCATGTTCGCATTCCGCTACACCGGACCGGCCCCGACCAGCCTGGCCTGCCTTTGGTCGGCCTTCTCCCGTACCCGCGCCAACGGCAACCCTTCCGGCTCGATGCTGTACTTCTTCATCACCGGTGCTGGCCTTCTCCGTATGGCGATGGGCGGCCCCACGACCGGGGGCGGCTTGGCCTATCAGCCGAGTAACACCAACGTGGTTTCCGACGGCAACTGGCACCTCGCCATATGTAGCTACAGCCGCGCCACCGGCAAAATCATCTTCACTCTGGACGGCATCTCCACGTTCTACAGCGCCGACCCCAGCACGGAGCCGACCAACCTGGTTTCCGACAACGTCGGCGGCTGGGTCGACCCGACCGTCGGTAACGGCACCACGTACAACTTCAAGGGCGAAATGTCTTTCATCGCCGAGTTCCCCACGGCGCTCTCGTCGGATGCGCAGGTGAACATCTACACCGCGTGGAGGAACGCGGCCGCCGGCGAGTCCAGCAGTGCCCGCTACCAGCGAATCCTGCGGTACGCGAAGTACAACGGCACTACGAACGTTGAGAGCGGTATGACAACGTCGATGGGCCCGGCCACCATCGAGGGCCAGGACGCCATGAGCGCTCTGCAGGCGGTCGTCGACACGGAGAACGGCGCCCACTACGTTGACGCCGACGGCGTCATCACCTTCCGGTCACGGTCCTCCCGATACAACGCGTTCAACCCCGCGTATACCTTCGGGGAACGCGTAGACCTCGGCGAGTGGCCGTATGAGGAATGCCAGCTCGACTACGACTCGACGCACCTGTCGAACCAGGTCACGG
>NZ_JBEXXO010000069.1:0-2706 GCF_040630435.1 Streptomyces sp. NPDC005803
CCAACCCCGCAACTACCTGGCCTTTCTCGGCCTCGCCGCCGCCCTCTGCTGCTACAAACGACTCCTCCGACTCACCACATAGGACACGGTCTAAGAGGGCACGCGCCGGGCACCACCTGTCCCTTCCACCTGTCCCTTCCACCTGGTCGTGCCCGACGGCGCTCCCGAAGGCGCGGCGACGGTCCTGCGTACGGCGCGCGAACTGCTGCGCCAGTCGTACTACTGCTACGAGTTCTCCACCGTGGCGGTCATGCACTCCCTGATCGCGGTGGAGATCGTGCTCCGCGACCGGACCCCGGACGCGGGCAAGAAGCCGCTGCTCGACCTCATCAAGCAGGGCGCGGCCGCCGATGGCATCCTCACGGCCCGGCAGGCGGAGTACCTCGACTTTTTTGATCGGCAGATCCGCAACGGGATGGCGCACGGCCAGACCACGCACGCGGTGATGCCGCCGGCCATGGCGGTGCCGATGGTGACGACGTCGTTCGCGATCGTCTCCGAGCTCTGCGCGGCGCCCGCCGGGTGATCACGGCTCGGAAACGGTGAACAGCGGGGCTGGCGGGGAGCGTCATTCCAAGTACGCGATATTCGGAGTCCGTGGGACGAAGTTCTCCGATCAGGCGTTCTCGCCCTGGGCCGAGGATGGGAGGTCAATCCCGAACAGGGAAGCCGCGTTGGCCCATGAGAATTGTTCACGTTCCGCATCAGTGGAGAAGTGGTTCAGGAAGAGATCGATCTCCTCCTTGGCCGGCCGCTGGAAGGGGTAGTCGGTCGAGAAGATCAGCCTGTCGGCGGAGGTGACGGACAGGGCATGCTGCAGCAGGGCCGGGTTGAGCATGCCGGATGCGGTGATGTGGAAGTTCGACCGGACGTAGTCCGACACCGGTCGCTGCAATCCGGCGATACGGGAGAGACTGTCGGCTCGGTCCAGCCAGAACAGCAGCATCTCTCCCCAGTGGCCGAGCACGATCTGAAGGTCCGGGTGACGGTCTAATGTGCCTCGCAGGATGAGGCGCAGGGCCGCCGTCGCGGCCTCCAGGTGCCAGCCCCACCCGAAGGTGGCGAACGCGAGATCCGTCATGGCGTCGAAGCCTCGGTACGAGGAGTCACGGACAGCGTCCGACGGCAGCTGAGGGTGAATGAACACCGGCTGACCGAGTTCCGACGCGGCCGAGAAGAAGCCGTCGTAGGCGGGATCGTCGAGGAACAGGTCTCCTGCCCGGCCATAGACCATGGTGCCAACGTGCCCAATGCCCGCCGCCCTTTCAAGCTCGCCGGCGACGTCCTTCGGCGAGGACATGGGCAGGGTGGACAGTGACCGAAAACGGGTGGGGTTGCGGGAGACGGCTTCGGCGGCCACATCGTTCGCGTCGCGGCTCAGCCTCAGGGCTTTCTCGGGCGATAGCGGATGGGTTCCCGGTGGGGTGAGGGCGAGGACGGACAGGTCGACGCCTTGAGCGTCCATGGCCGCGGTGCGGCCGGCCGCCAGGTCTTCCAGGCGTTGCTGGTTGTCGCCCATCTCGTTGAAGGCGAGAGTTTCGTCGCTGAGCGGCGCAGCGCGCAGAGCGGACGTCAGGTCCGGCATGATCCAGTGCTCTTCGATCGCGATGAGCGGCATGGCCTCTTCGTTTCTGTGTTCGGCCACAGCAGGTGGCATCGGGTGGCGCCTGGACGGACCCGGCGTGCAGCTCCGACTGCGGCGTTCTCGTCAGGCCGCCCGGCGTGGTGATCGGTTGGTTCACCAGGGCACGGTCTGACCTGATCGGTCCAGATATGCCAGACCGGGTATGCCCAGCTTGGACAGCAGGACGTCCACGAGCAGGGGGACACTTTCCTCGACGGTGAACGGTGCGTCCGGCCCACCCAGGGCGGTGCGAATCCAGCCTGGTGCCAGGAGGGCGAAGGTGCGCTGCGTCTCGGACTGCCGGGTCGCGAAGCTGCGCATGAACATGTTCAGGGCCGCTTTGCTTCCGCGGTAGACCTCGCGGCCAGCGGTCGTGTTGTTCGTGATGCTGCCCTGCCCGGACGACATCGCGCCGATCAGTCCGGTGGGGGATACGAGGCCTTCGAGCGCTTCGATCACGCGCATGGGACTGAGGGCGTTGGTGATCATCACCTGGGCGAAGTCCGATGTCGGAACCGCCCCGATCGGGGTCTGCTCGTTGTTCGTGGTGCCGGCGTTGACGAAGAGCAGGTCGAGTTGGCGGTGGGTGAGGCGTTCATGCAGGGGCGCCAGGTGGTCGGGCTCGTTGATGTCGAGGTGCTCGACACTCACGCGCCGGCCGGTCCGGTCCGCGAGATCATGCAGAGGCGTTCGGGTGGTGGTGTCGCGGACCGTGCCGATGACATTCCATCCCCGGTCGAGGAGTTCGGCCGCCATCGCGTGGCCGAGGCCACGCGAGGCCCCGACGATGAGTGCTGTCGGCGTGTGTCGATCTGCGCCAGTCGATGGCATACAGGGTCATCTCCGTTCTTACGCGGCAAGCTCACCTCGTGCGCCGGGATGCCGTCTCAGCGGGCTGCTGCGGCTGTCCGGTAGCGCTTCGCAAGTCTGCTCGCCGTGCTGTTATCGGAGCGAATGAAGGGGCCTCTTTCATAGGATTCTCTTCATCTTGATCTTTAACCTCAGGGCCCGAACGATCTCTCGTACTTGATCACTCGGACTGGTAACTGCGGTGCACGCAGGCGGCCTTCGGCTGAGCATGT
>NZ_JBEXXO010000070.1:0-2567 GCF_040630435.1 Streptomyces sp. NPDC005803
GCGCAGCCCTTGCCGACATCGCCGTAGCCGCAGACCAGGGCGGTCTTGCCGCCGATCAGGACGTCGGTGGCCCGGTTGATGCCGTCGATCAGCGAATGGCGGCAGCCGTACTTGTTGTCGAACTTCGACTTCGTCACCGCGTCGTTCACATTGATCGCGGGGAACAGGAGCGAACCTTCGCGCTGCATCTCGTAGAGACGGTGGACGCCCGTCGTGGTCTCCTCGGTCACTCCCCGGATCTCCGAGGCCATGACCGGCCAGTTGAGGCGACTGTCCGCCAGCAGGGCCCGTACGACGGCGAGTTCGTCGTTGACGGCCTCGGGGAGTTCGCCGTTCTTCCGGTACTCGACGCCCTTGTGGATCAGGAGGGTGGCGTCACCGCCGTCGTCGAGGATCATGTTCGGGCCGGCATGCCCCGGCCAGGTCAGGGCCTGCACCGTGCACCACCAGTACTCCTCCAGCGTCTCGCCCTTCCAGGCGAACACCGGGATGCCGGCCGCGGCGATCGCGGCCGCGGCGTGGTCCTGGGTGGAGTAGATGTTGCAGGAGACCCAGCGGACCTCGGCGCCGAGGGCTACGAGGGTCTCGATGAGCACGGCCGTCTGGACCGTCATGTGCAGGGAACCGGTGATACGGGCGCCCGCCAGGGGCTGCGTGGCGGCGTACTCCTTGCGGATCGACATCAGGCCGGGCATCTCGTGTTCGGCGAGGGTGATCTCCTTGCGGCCGAACTCGGCCAGGGACAGGTCGGCGACCTTGAAGTCGGTGAACTCAGCGGACACGGAGGCTCCTTGTGGACAGGACGTCGCGGTGGATGTCGAGGGCGGCGGTGGAACGGTTGAGCGTGATGTAGTGCAGGCCGGGTGCGCCTTCGGCGAGCAGCCGGTCGGCCATGGCCGTGGCGTAGGCGACACCGATGCGATGGCCGGCCGCGGGGTCGTGCCGGGCGGCTTCGAGGTGGTGGGCGAGGTCCTCGGGGAAGGCGGCGTGGGACAGCTCGGCGAAGCGGCGGATCTGACGGACGTCGGTGGCCGGCATGATCTCCGGGATGATCGGCACGTCGCAGCCCGCCGCGGCCACCCGGTCCCGCAGCCGCAGGTAGTCCTCCACGTGGAAGAACATCTGGGTGAGCGCGTAGTCGGCGCCCGCCTCGCACTTGGCGACGAAGTGCCGGATGTCGCTCTCCCAGTCGGGTGAGCGCGGGTGCATCTCGGGGAAGGCCGCCACGCCGATGGTGAAGTCCCCCAGCTCCCGCACCAGTTCGACCAGCTCGACCGCGTGGGTGAGGCCATGGGGGTGTGCGGTCCAGGGGCCGTTCGGGTCGCCCGGCGGGTCGCCGCGCAGGGCGAGCACGTCGTGGATGCCGGCGTCGGCGTACTGGCCGATGATGTGGCGCAGTTCGGCGACCGAGTGGCCGACGGCGGTGAGGTGGGCGACCGGGCGCAGGGTGGTGTCGGTGGCGATGCGGCGGGTGACCTCGACGGTGCGGTCGCGGGAGGAGCCGCCGGCGCCGTAGGTGACGGACACGAAGTCCGGTGCGAGCGGCTCGACCCGGCGGATCGCCTCCCACAGCGTCCGCTCGCCCTTGGGTGTCTTGGGCGGAAAGAACTCGAAGGAGAACGTGGGCATCAGCGGCCCCCTCCCGCGTTGAAGTAGCTCGCCTCGGGGTGATGGACGACGAGCGCGTCGGTGGACTGCTCGGGGTGCAGCTGGAACTCCTCGGACAGGGTCACGCCGATGCGCTCCGGCGCGAGGAGGTCCGCGATCTTCGCCCGGTCCTCCAGGTCCGGGCAGGCCGGGTAGCCCAGTGAGTAGCGGCAGCCCTGGTACTCGGTGCGGAACATGCCGCTCATGGACTGCGGGTCGTCGGCGGAGATGCCGAGCTCGCCGCGGACCCGGGCGTGCCAGTACTCGGCGAGTGCCTCCGCCAACTGAACCGACAGGCCATGTAGTTCGAGGTAGTCGCGGTAGGAGTCGGCGGCGAACAGCTTGGCCGTGGCCGCACCGATCCTCGATCCCACCGTGACGACCTGGAGGCCGATGACGTCGGTCTCGCCGGACTCCTCCGGGCGGAAGAAGTCCGCCAGGCACAGGCGCCGGCCGCGCGTCTGGCGGGGGAAGGTGAAGCGGGTGCGCTCGTTCCCGGTGTCGTCGAGGATGATCAGGTCGTCGCCCTTGGACACGCAGGGGAAGTAGCCGTGGACGACGGCGGCCTCGAGCAGGTTCTCGGTACGGAGCCGGTCCAGCCACATCCGCAGCCTGGGCCGTCCCTCGCTCTCGATGGTGGCGCCCTTGAGGCCCCACTGGCCCTTGAAGAGGGCGTCCTCGTCGAGCCAGGAGGCGTACTCCTTGAGCTGGATGCCCTTGACGACGCGGGTGCCCCGGAACGGCGGGGTGGGGACGGGGTTGTCCACGGCGACGTCCGAGCGCCCGAACTCCTGGGGCTCTTCGAGTACCACCTCCCGTTTCGGCACGCGGCGCTGTTTGAGTTCGGGGAGGGTGGCTCCGGGGACGCCGCGCTTGACCGCGATCAGGGCGTCCATGAGGCGCAGGCCCTCGAAGGCGTC
>NZ_JBEXXO010000071.1:0-2284 GCF_040630435.1 Streptomyces sp. NPDC005803
CGGGCCACCACCCCTCCGTCAGCGAGGCCCCGAACGGAAACTTCGCCATGCGCGTCCTCGTGGACGCCCCCACCATCGAACGCGCCCAGGACGACGCCCTCACCGTCTGCGACCGGGCCATGCACGCCGCCTACGGCCGCGCCGCCGTCGTTGGCATCGAAGTTCTGACAGAGGAAGAGCTGGACCGCCGCAACACCGAACACATCCCCCTCCCCGATCTGGCCGGCCGCACCGAAGTCGCCAAGATCCTCGGCGTCAGCCCGACCCGCGCCGGCCAGATCATCCGCACGAAGCGCTTCCAGGAGCACGCGCCGATCGTTCAGGAACTGGCCGCCGGCCCGGTCTGCCTGGCCTACCAGGTCCGCCGCTTCGCCGACATCTGGCACACCCTCCCCGGGCCCAAGCCCGCCGAGCACAGTAAGGACAGCTGAGTGCGCTACCGCTATCCCCTCATCATCCCGAGGCGCGAGAACCCCGACCCCGCCGCCGTATACCGCCTCTACGACGCGGAGGGCCGTTCCCTCTACGTCGGCAGCTCCATCGACCCGGCACGCCGACTGGGCGAGCACGCCAAGAAGCCGTGGTGGCCGCAGGTCGACCCGTCCCGCACGATGACCACCTGGCACAAGGACGACTACGCGGCCGCCGTGGTGGAGTACCAGGCCGCCGTCGACGACAAGCCCCTCATGGGCAAGCCCATCCCGAGGTACGGCAAGGAGTGGCTGCTGCGCCTCGCAGAAGCCGGATACGACCTCACCCCCATCCACGCCCCCGCGGCACCCGTCATCTGACCCGAGAGGACACCATGACCGCCCCGCCCGAGTACCTGCCCCGCCCGGAGGGCTACGAGGACCGTGTCGCCGCCCTCCGGGCCGCTGGCACCCCCGAGGCCGACGCACACTGGATGGCCGCCTGCGAGGCCATCGGCGCCGTCGGCCGCAGCGAGAACAACCACCGCGACATGTTCTGGCACAACGACGCGGCCTACAACGAACGTGAGACCTGGGACCGCATCTCCCTGCGCGAGACCCAGCGCTACTACTTCCACCAGCGCAAAGACACCCTCGTCGGCTACCTCGCAGACGGCCGCCACAATGCCCAGCTCAACACCAAGATGGGGCACGACCGGATGGAGCGCCTCGTCGCCTTCATCAAGGCCAACGACCTCTGGAACGACTGGCTCGCCCACAACCGGGCCCGCGTCGACACCGCACGACGGGAGAACAACACGTGACCGCCGCCATCTTCACCGACATCGCCGCCTTCGAGCGCCAGGCCCGCAAGCTGTCCGACGACCTGTACCTGTGCGCCACGTTCGAGGAGCGCATGCGCACCGAGGACCGGATTGAGGAGCTCCGCGAGGACGCCCGCAGCATCCGGGACCGGATCGAGAACAGCCGCGACCATATCCGCAACTACTACGGCCTCGACCTCTCCGTCGGCCTGGGCATCAAGCACAACGGCCGCCCGGGCAAGATCGTCGGCTTCGCCGGCCAGTACGTCGAGGTCCAGCTCGACGGCGACGACCACACGACGACGTGCCACGCCACCTCGTCCATGGAGTACCCGCCGGCAACCCGTATCGGCCTCGGCCCTGACGAGCGGTTCGCGCACCTCGTCGAAACCACTACCTGACGGAAGGACGCCCCTCGTGGCGCACGCACTGAAATTCGACCCGTCGACCGCCGAGGGCGCAAGAATCGTCGCCCTCTACAACAAGATCAAGGCGGAGATCGAGGACGACGAGGGCGGCTGGGACGGCGCGGACATCGTTGATGCCCTCTGCGAATGGTTCACGGGCCTCGGTGTCGACGTCTCGCCGGACGGCGAGCTGATCAGCGCAACGTAGGTCTCCTGCGCATTATGAAGCCCCGCCGGACTCGACCTCCGGCGGGGCTTCGTCGCACATTCTGCATCACCGCGCCGGCCCGCTCTACCCTGCTCCCATGACGCCGCCCGCGACGCCGCCCGCACTCCGCCAGCTTCGTACCGCCCTACGGCGGGCCCTGGCAGACCCCGACATCAACACGTCGGCGAAGCGGGAGGAGCGCTTGCATACCGTCGTGAGGACGTTGGAGCGGGCCGCTGCGGACCTGCCGGCGGAATCCCTGCGCAGCCTGCCAGCCCTCTTCCACCGGAACGTTCTCGGTCATCCCGCGCAGCCGGACACGGTCCTCTTCCGGATCGCCGCCGGCGAGTACCGCACCCGGCCCCCGTACAACCAGCGGCTCACGGCGGCGTCACAGCGGCACATCATGGACGGCCTTGTGGACCTCAACCGGGC
>NZ_JBEXXO010000072.1:0-2175 GCF_040630435.1 Streptomyces sp. NPDC005803
GGTAGAGCCAGGCGCCGTGCGCCGCGTCGTCGGGCAGGGACGGCGTCGGGTAGTCCCCCGGAGGGGATGTCCGCAGCCGACTTCTCCGCGAGCGCGAGCGCCTCCGGGAGCCGAGCATCACGCAGATACACCCACGAGCGCCCCGAGCCGACGAGCGCCACCCGCATGTCATCCGCGCCCCGCTCGGCCGCGTTCTGCGCGTGCCCGATCGAGGCGTACGCCAGGTCGCGCGCCCCCATCAGGTTCGCCACGTACCCGGCGAGCCGGTAGGCGTCGGAGAGGACCCCCCACGCCGGCGCCTGCTCCCCGGCGGCCTGTTCGTGCAGGCGTGCCGCCGCCGCGGTGATGAACGGAGCGACGACCGCACCGGCCTCGACGTACCGGCCACGCCAATACAGGTCCCAGCAGCGGTCGGTGGTCACCTGCAGTTCGTCCAGGGTCATCGCCTCGACGTCGGCCGGCAGGATGCCGGCAGCGGTGTCGTGCACGGCCCGGGACAGGTCGCGGATCATGATGCGGTCGCCCTGGGCCAGTGCACGGCGCGGCGCCTGCTGGCCGAGAATGACCGACGTGTCAACGCTCAAGGCGTCGGCGATGGCGAGTAAAGTCGGCAGCGACAGGGCCTTGTCCTGCTCCGCCTTCTTGATGGTGTCGATCGAGAGGCCCGTCATCTCGGCAAGATCGGACTGCCGGATCTCGCGACCGCGCAGGATCTTGATTCGTTCACCGGTGCTGTAGTCGGCCCACTGGGGCATACTTGACTCCATTCCTAGCGTCCACTAGGAACCGTACCCCCGCCTGAGGGGTCGGAGACTGCCAACGCCCCTTACGTCACCGTGACGTGAGGGGCGTTCGCGCGTCTACCCTCACCCTATGAACCGTCTCCTGCGCCGCCTCCTGGGCATGGGCCCGTCACCCGCAGAGCAGTCCCGTGCCGCCCTGGAAAACCTCGGCCGGCAGATGGCGGCCGGGTACGCCGAAGGGTTGCGTGACCCGCGGCCGTTGACGCCGGCGGAGATGGCCGAAGTGATGGCATACTCCGGGGCCGTCGCGCGGCGCTGCCCCGGTTCCGACCGGGGCACTTCGTCGTTTCGGGGCCCGGCCGGAACCGGGATGTCGGGATGGCTACGACGCCGGCACCTTGCCCCTCTGCTCTGGGCACTCGACGAGCACCGCGGCGGACACCAGCGCGGCCGCCTCATTCTCGGAGAAGCCGGCCCGGGCGTACGCGATGGCGTCGGCGTACGATCCCTTCTTCAACTCGCCGCACAGGTCGGCGCCTTCGGAGCCGAGGGTGTTGGCCAGGTCATCGGTCGGTATCCCGCCGAAGTCGTCGGGGTCCGCGGCCGCCGCGGCGTCGGCGTACTTCTTCTCATCGGCGGACGGGCCGCTGGAGCAGCCGGCGAGCATGGCGCCGGCGAGCAGGGCGCCGGCAGCGAGGGTGATCGTTCGTCTCATGCGGTCATCGTTGCCGTCATGGTCGGCATACGGGTGTTCCGTGATGGCCTTGTGATGAACCTACTAACCCGACAACGCGCTCATTAGCACGTGAATCCGGCGGACCGTCAAAAATGCGACCCACAGAATGGGCCCTCTCGTCGCCGATCTCGACCCCTCCGGTGCGACCGGATACCGGGAGGGCTGTTCGCGCGTCAGCGGGGCGCAGAGCCGTTTCGACCTGCCGAAAGGCCCAAACGGGCTCGCACGCTAGATCGGTTGTCATAACTGCCCTTATGATAACCAATAGATGACCACCGTCCGGTGACGGACTGTCACGCTGGAGGTAGAACATGAGCACCGACGACAACGGCCGACAGGCCGTGACCCTGTCCTGGGAACTACAGAAGTGCGCCAAGCCTGACTGCTTCCGTCAGGTGAAGGCCGGCGTCGGATTCTGCTGCTCTGCCTGCGCCGTGGCCGCCGAGAGGCTGCACGAGGTGGACGAGCACAGCAGCGGTTGCGAGCGCCGGCACACCCAGCGCGGTGAGCACGGCACCATCCCGAGCGGAAGGGTCCTCCGGTGACCAACCTCCCCGCCGTACCGGCCGACGCCGACGTCGTCGACGCCGAGCTGGTCGACGACGAGCACCCGAACCTCCCCGCGGTCCCGGCCGCCCCGGTCGACGTGAACCGGACCCTGACCCCCGAGGCCCGCAAGGCCATGGAGGAGGGAGG
>NZ_JBEXXO010000073.1:0-1849 GCF_040630435.1 Streptomyces sp. NPDC005803
GGATGGGTAGGGGAGCGTCGTGTGCCGGGTGAAGCAGCCGCGGAAGCGAGTTGTGGACGGTTCACGAGTGAGAATGCAGGCATGAGTAGCGATACACACGTGAGAAACGTGTGCGCCGATTGACTAAGGGTTCCTGGGTCAAGCTGATCTGCCCAGGGTAAGTCGGGACCTAAGGCGAGGCCGACAGGCGTAGTCGATGGACAACCGGTTGATATTCCGGTACCCGCTTTGAAACGCCCAATACTGAATCAGGCGATGCTAAGTCCGTGAAGCCGGCCCGATCTCTTCGGAGTTGAGGGTAGTGGTGGAGCCGACGAACCAGACTTGTACTAGGTAAGCGATGGGGTGACGCAGGAAGGTAGTCCAGCCCGGGCGGTGGTAGTCCCGGGGTAAGGGTGTAGGCCGTGTGGTAGGTAAATCCGTCACACGTTAAGGCTGAGACCTGATGCCGAGCCGATTGTGGTGAAGTGGATGATCCTATGCTGTCGAGAAAAGCCTCTAGCGAGTTTCATGGCGGCCCGTACCCTAAACCGACTCAGGTGGTCAGGTAGAGAATACCGAGGCGTTCGGGTGAACTATGGTTAAGGAACTCGGCAAAATGCCCCCGTAACTTCGGGAGAAGGGGGGCCATCACTGGTGAGGGAACTTGCTTCCTGAGCTGGGGGTGGCCGCAGAGACCAGCGAGAAGCGACTGTTTACTAAAAACACAGGTCCGTGCGAAGCCGTAAGGCGATGTATACGGACTGACGCCTGCCCGGTGCTGGAACGTTAAGGGGACCGGTTAGCTGACTTTCGGGTCGGCGAAGCTGAGAACTTAAGCGCCAGTAAACGGCGGTGGTAACTATAACCATCCTAAGGTAGCGAAATTCCTTGTCGGGTAAGTTCCGACCTGCACGAATGGCGTAACGACTTCTCGACTGTCTCAACCATAGGCCCGGTGAAATTGCACTACGAGTAAAGATGCTCGTTTCGCGCAGCAGGACGGAAAGACCCCGGGACCTTTACTATAGTTTGATATTGGTGTTCGGTTCGGCTTGTGTAGGATAGGTGGGAGACTTTGAAGCGGCCACGCCAGTGGTTGTGGAGTCGTCGTTGAAATACCACTCTGGTCGTGCTGGATGTCTAACCTGGGTCCGTGATCCGGATCAGGGACAGTGTCTGATGGGTAGTTTAACTGGGGCGGTTGCCTCCTAAAGAGTAACGGAGGCGCCCAAAGGTTCCCTCAGCCTGGTTGGCAATCAGGTGTTGAGTGTAAGTGCACAAGGGAGCTTGACTGTGAGACCGACGGGTCGAGCAGGGACGAAAGTCGGGACTAGTGATCCGGCAGTGGCTTGTGGAAGCGCTGTCGCTCAACGGATAAAAGGTACCCCGGGGATAACAGGCTGATCTTCCCCAAGAGTCCATATCGACGGGATGGTTTGGCACCTCGATGTCGGCTCGTCGCATCCTGGGGCTGGAGTCGGTCCCAAGGGTTGGGCTGTTCGCCCATTAAAGCGGTACGCGAGCTGGGTTTAGAACGTCGTGAGACAGTTCGGTCCCTATCCGCTGTGCGCGTAGGAATATTGAGAAGGGCTGTCCCTAGTACGAGAGGACCGGGACGGACGAACCTCTGGTGTGCCAGTTGTCCTGCCAAGGGCATGGCTGGTTGGCTACGTTCGGAAAGGATAACCGCTGAAAGCATCTAAGCGGGAAGCCTGCTTCGAGATGAGTATTCCCACCAACTTGATTGGTTAAGGCTCCCAGTAGACGACTGGGTTGATAGGCCAGATGTGGAAGCCCGGTAACGGGTGGAGCTGACTGGTACTAATAGGCCGAGGGCTTGTCCTCAGTTGCTCGCGTCCACTGTGTT
>NZ_JBEXXO010000075.1:0-1808 GCF_040630435.1 Streptomyces sp. NPDC005803
GAGGGCACCGACGACCGCGAGTACGAGGTCGTCGGCGGGTGGGGCGTCGACAGCGCCCGCGACGAGGCGGACGCCCGCCGGCAGGTAGCACGGGCCCTTGCGGAGTATCCCGAGTGTGGCGCCTACGCCAAGTGGCGCGTCGTGCGCACGTGGGACGACGACGCCCAGTACTACGGGCCCTGGCACGCCCTCGACGGGGAGGCGCTGTGACGTCCCCCGACCGCAGCCCCCGCCTCGTCCCCGTCTCGTGTGAGACCCCCCAGGGCGAGCCCGACGGCGTCCATCTGTCCTTGATGAGGTGGCTGCCCCAGATAGGCGAGTGGGTCACCGGGCCTGCCCTGTGCGGCCAGTCCGCCACGCAGGGAGCACTGACCGACGACACCCCGGTCACCTGCACCGGCCACGCCGGGAGCTGCGAGGCGTACCGCGATGCCTACCAGCGCAGCATCGACGGCCGGCCCACCGCACAGCAGGAGCAGATAGATGCCCTGCGAGCCGAGGTCGACCGGCTCACCGCCGAGTTGGAGGCCGCGCACACCGCACGCCTCAACGAACCGATCCTGCGGCACTGCGTCGCCCCCGGCTGCCTGCACGAGTACGACATCAACGCCACCCTGTGCGGGCGCACCCCCGAGCGCCCCACCTGGTCCGGCAAGGGCTGGCTGATGGTGCGACCGCTCGACGGCGACATCTGCCCCGACCACGCACACCTCGTCGGCGTCACCGTGGCCCCCGGCCCGCACCTGCCCCGCTGGCAGTACGGGGACAACGACGCCCCCAGCACCCTGCGGTGCGCATGCGGTTGGGCCTCCCCGCCGGTGCGGTGGCGCCGCTACGCCACCGAGGCGTGGAAGAACCACATCCTCGACCTCCCCGAACAGCCGTGACTGCCCGATCCTGGCGGCCCGACGGCCCCGGGTCGTTCCAGGCGCCGGCCGGTGTCACCGCCGTACGCGACAGCACCGGCCGGCGGTGGACCCGCGGACCGACCCGCTGGACGTCCACCGGTTCCCACTGGATCCGCTGGCGCGTCCTCGTCGCCGAGCACGGCCCGGTCACCGAGGAGCGCACGCCCTGACCAGAAGCGTGCCCAGGGCGCCGGCGTCCGGGTTGGGAAGCACCTCGGCCTGAATGTCGGTGAAGCCGTGGCGCTTGAGGACGTCGGCCCACTGCGGGGCGCTGTACTGCCACCGATGCACGGTCAGTTCCGTTTCGCGGCCCTCCAGCCACTTGCCGCCCATCTTCTGCGCGCCGTACTGGCCGGCGATCGGCTCTCGATGGGAGAAGGCGTAGATGCCCCCCGGCGAGAGACGCCGCAGAACGCGCGGGAACAGGTCTTCAGGGTCGGTGAACCACGCTGCACCCCACGTCGAATAGATCGCGTCCCACAAGCGAAGGTCGTCGTCGAGGAAGGCGCAGGCCTCCGCGTGGACGAACTCCAGCCCGGGGACGTCACCCCAGAACTTGCGGGCGCGGGCGACCTGGACGGGCGAGAAGTCCACGCCGACGACCTCGACGCCGGCGCGGGTGAGGAAGGCCGCGTTCTCGCCCTCGGCCGGCCCCAGGTCGAGAGCGGTCTTCGGGGTGCCCAGGATCTCCGCCCCGGGCCCGCGGTTGTCCACGCCGGTCCAGTCGAAGCGGGCCGCCGCGGGGCGCTGCTGGGCCCCCTCTCCCCGGTACGGCTTGTACTTGTCCCAATATTCGGCTGCGGTCAGGGGGGCGGCGCTGGACATGTGAATCCTCCGGGGAGAGACGGGTTCCAGAGGCGTCACGCTACCGACGGCGCACCCGTGACGTACGTGAAAGTC
>NZ_JBEXXO010000076.1:0-1760 GCF_040630435.1 Streptomyces sp. NPDC005803
GGAAACGCAACTGGTGGCGCCGCTACAGCGTCCCGCTGTGGTCACAGCACCCCGACCACCCGGACGCCTACCTGGTCGAGGAGTTCGACCAGATCGTCATGTCCTGGGACATGACGTTCAAGGACACCAAGTCGTCCGACTTCGTCGTCGGTCAGGTGTGGGCCCGCAAGGGCGCGAACGTCTACCTCCTCGACCAGGTCCGCAAGCGCCTGACGTTCACGGACACCCTCGCCGCGTTCCAGGCCATGGTGAAGCGCTGGCCGCAGGCCACCGCGAAGCTTGTCGAGGACAAGGCGAACGGCACGGCCGTCATCAACACCCTCAAGAGCAAGATCCCCGGCATCATCGCGATTACCCCGACCGAATCGAAGTACGCCCGGGCCAACGCGGGCGCCCCGATCATCGAGGCCGGCAACGCGTTCCTTCCCGCAACGGAGATCGCACTGTTCGACACCGAGGAACTCGTTGACGAGGCAGCGGCGTTTCCCAACGCCACCCACGACGACCAGGTCGACGCGACGAGCCAGGCACTGGCGTACCTCCTGCTCGACCAGACCGGTGCCCTTGCCTGGATCAACCACTACCGGGCGAAGGCCGAGGCCGCCCAGGCCGAGACCGACCCGGAACCCGAGGCGGAACCGGATACGCCGGCCAACCCGAAGCTCGACCCGGGCGACGCCATGTCGGAGGACCCGGACGCCATCCGGAAACGCATGCGCGACGCCCGCTTCCGGGACCAGTGATGACCCAGAGGAGACCCCGCGATGGCAGTGCTACTCGGTAGCAGCGTGCCCTTTTCCTGTCCGGCCTGCGCAACGCCGATGGCGGTCCCTTTCGAAGAGGTCCGGTCTGACGGTGACGTCCTCACCCTCGAACTCGACCTCGGCCCCTTCCACACCCACATCGCGACCGCCCACAACGACCGCCCGGAGGCGACATGAACGAGCCGGCGCCCACAAGGCCCGCCTGCGCGACGTGCAGTGCTGACGCCGTCGTGAACTGGCAACGCCGCCCCACCGAGGCGGAGATCGCCGACGTCATCGCCGCAGAGGAGGCCCGCCGCGCGGTCCTCCTCGTCCTGGCCGACCCGCAGCTCCCGCCCCCCGAGTTCGGGCCGCTCCCGACCGGCGACGGTATGACCCGCACCGTGTACGCGTGCGGGGCGCACGCCATCAGCCTGGACGGCGCATCCCTCGTCCATAAGAGCACCTGCACGGCGCCGAACCCGGCGGACCTTCCGGGCTGCAACTGCGTCCCCGAGCCGTCTGTGCCGACACCGCCCGGTGAGGCCACCCCGCCCAACCTGCTCCCCGACCACTGGGTCGTCGGCGCCTGATGCCCACGCCGTAGATAGGAGGCACCGCCGATGAGCCTCCGCGACCGTCTTGGGAAGGCGTTCGGTACCCGGGCGCCGGCCGACATGAAGGCCGGCGAGGAAATCGCCGGCATGACCCAGACCCGGCCGTTCTCGCCGGGCCAGCCGATCAACCCGTACGACGGCTACAGCCGTACCCCCCGCACCCACGACTTCACCACCGGCTACAACATCCGCAGCCGGCCGAAGTCGAACGAGCGCGTCTCCTTCGACACCATCCGCGGCCTCGTCGAGTCGTACGACGTCGCCCAGATGTGCATCTGGCACCGCATCGACTCCATCCGCGCCCTGGACTGGTCCCTCGTCCCCGCCCGCGGCTTCCGCGGCGACGCGGACGCAGCGATCGACACCGGCATGGCCGTCCTCGCGAAGCCCGACCGGCAGA
>NZ_JBEXXO010000077.1:0-1757 GCF_040630435.1 Streptomyces sp. NPDC005803
TACGGGTTGTCCCTGGTGGGTGGCTGCTGCGGTACGACTCCGGAGCACCTGCGTCAGGTGGTGGAGCGGGTGCGGGGCGCCGTCCCCGCCGCCCGTGATCCGCGGCCGGAGCCGGGTGCGGCGTCGTTGTACCAGACGGTTCCGTTCCGGCAGGACACCTCGTATCTGGCGATCGGTGAGCGGACGAACGCGAACGGGTCGAAGAAGTTCCGCGAGGCGATGCTGGAGGCGCGCTGGGACGACTGTGTGGAGATGGCCCGGGACCAGATCCGTGAGGGCGCGCACATGCTCGATCTGTGTGTCGACTACGTGGGCCGTGACGGTGTGGCGGACATGGAGGAGTTGGCGGGCCGTTTCGCGACGGCTTCGACCCTTCCGATCGTCCTGGACTCCACCGAACTGCCCGTGCTGCGGGCCGGGCTGGAGAAGCTCGGCGGACGCGCGGTGTTGAACTCCGTCAACTACGAGGACGGTGACGGGCCCGAGTCGCGGTTCGTGAAGGTCACCCGGTTGGCGGCCGAGCACGGTGCGGCGCTGATCGCGTTGACGATCGATGAGGAGGGGCAGGCCCGCACGGTCGAGCACAAGGTCGCGATCGCCGAGCGGCTGATCGCGGACCTGACGGGGAACTGGGGCATCCAGGAGTCGGACATCCTCATCGACACCCTGACCTTCACGATCTGCACGGGTCAGGAGGAGTCCCGCAAGGACGGCATCGCCACGATCGGTGCGATCCGGGAGCTGAAGAAGCGCCACCCCGACGTGCAGACGACGCTGGGTCTGTCGAACATCTCCTTCGGCCTGAACCCGGCCGCCCGGGTCGTGCTGAACTCGGTCTTCCTGGACGAGTGTGTCAAGGCGGGGCTGGACTCGGCGATCGTGCACGCCTCGAAGATCCTGCCGATCGCCCGGCTGGAGGAGGAGCAGGTCAAGGTCGCCCTCGACCTGATCTACGACCGCCGCGCCGAGGGTTACGACCCGCTGCAAAGGCTCATGGAGCTCTTCGAGGGCGTCAACATGAAGTCGATGAAGGCCGGCAAGGCCGAGGAACTCCTCGCCCTGCCCCTGGAGGAGCGCCTGCAGCGACGCATCATCGACGGTGAGAAGAACGGCCTGGAGGCCGACCTCGCCCAGGCGCTGAAGGACACGCCGGCACTCGACATCGTCAACAACACCCTCCTGGAGGGCATGAAGGTCGTCGGCGAGCTGTTCGGGTCGGGGCAGATGCAGCTGCCGTTCGTGCTCCAGTCCGCCGAGGTCATGAAGAGCGCGGTGGCGTATCTGGAGCCGCACATGGAGAAGTCCGACGCGGAGGGCAAGGGCACCATCGTCCTGGCGACCGTGCGCGGCGACGTCCACGACATCGGCAAGAACCTCGTCGACATCATCCTGTCCAACAACGGGTTCAACGTCGTCAACATCGGCATCAAGCAGCCCGTCTCCGCGATCCTGGACGCCGCCGAGGAACACAAGGCCGACGTCATCGGCATGTCCGGCCTCCTGGTCAAGTCCACCGTGATCATGAAGGAGAACCTCCAGGAGCTCAACCAGCGCAAACTGGCCGCCCACTACCCCGTCATCCTCGGCGGCGCCGCCCTCACCCGCGCCTACGTGGAACAGGACCTCCACGAGATCTACGAAGGCGAAGTCCGCTACGCCCGCGACGCCTTCGAGGGCCTGCGCCTCATGGACGCCCTGATCGCGGTCAAGCGCGGCGTCCCCGGAGCCACCCTCCCCGAACTCAAACAGCGCCGCGT
>NZ_JBEXXO010000078.1:0-1710 GCF_040630435.1 Streptomyces sp. NPDC005803
TCTCGACCGTCACCGACGGCGAGCTGAACATCAAGCGGGAACTGGCCCCGTACTACACCGCCACGGGCACGCAGACCCCGTACATCATCCAGCGCGGCGGCCTGTCCGTCGAAGGCAAGCTGAACTTCGTCGCCGCCGACGAGTCCCCGCTGCTCTGGATGCTCAACAACACCCAGCCGCAGCTGCAACTCCTCATCGACAACGGCCTCACCGGCGCGAACAAGATCGCCTTCCAGGTCGACTGCCAGATCGCGGCGTTCACCGACTCCGAGGCCGACGGATCGAAGTTCGCCGTCGAGTACGGCAACAGCTTCCAGGCCCTGTTCAACACCACGAACGCCGGCGGATCGGGCGGCTACTCGCCGATCAAGGTCAGCGTCACGAACAACGTCCCGAACGGCACGTACTAACCCCTCGCCCCCTCGAATGGAGAGCCATGTCCACCACCGAACGCGTCCCCCTTCCCTCCGGTGCCTGGGTCCAGCTCCGCGACCCCCACACCCTGCGCCGCGGCGACAAGCAGCGCGCGATGCGCGCCGTGAAGGACACCGAGGGCGGCGACCTGGCCCAGGCCCTCGACCTCATCAACGGCCTGCTCCAGGTCCTCATCATCGACTGGTCCTACCCCTTCCCCATCCCGGGCGAGTCCCCGACGTCGCTGGACCTGGTCCCGCTCGAGGACGACGAAGCCCTGTCCGAGTCCGTCGAGCCGGCCCGGCAGCTGTTCTTCCCGGAGAAGGCCGACCCGAAGGACGCGAAGGACCCGGCGTCCCCTACCGAGCCCTCCGCCGGCTAAGGGCCCGGCTGGAGGGACACGACGTCCCGGCCGGGCATCCGATCACACCGGTAGATGAGGCGTACGAGTACCTCTGGTACGCCGAGCGGTACCGGTGGACACCTGCCCAGGTCGACGAGATCCCGGCATGGCTGGACGCCTGGCTCCCGAGGATGGCCCTGGAGGTCGACTCGGCGAAGGAAGCCGCCCACGAGAAGGCCATGCGCGACGCCGAGCAGAAGTGAGGCCGCATGTCCGGCATGGCGATCGACGTCCTCGGCGTCACGCAACTGACCCACGCCCTCCAGGGCATGGTCGCATCACTGGACACTGCCACCCGGCTGGCGACGGCGCAGGCGTCCCACCTCCTCGAGCGGGAGATCAAAAAGACGCTGGCGACGTCGTCGCACCCGCGCGGTACGCCGACGCCGTCGAGCCCGGGGGAGCCGCCGTCCCTCGTGACGGGCACCCTGCGCCGCTCCATCACCGTGAAGGGCCCCCTGCCGCTCGGTATCGGCCGGTGGGAGGCCCAGATCGGGCCGACGGCCGTCTACGGGCGGATCCAGGAACTCGGCGGCGTCACCGGCCGCGGCGGTGCCACCGTCCTGCCGGCCCGCCCCTACGTGCACCCCGCCTACGCGAAATTGGCCGCCTCTGGCGCGCTGACGCACCTCTATCACTCCGCCTGGCGTGCAGCCATGGCCCGTCACTGACGTAAATCCGCGCCGCTGGCGCCCAACCCCGGGAAAGGGGGTGGCGCCGTGTCCGGTGCTCTGCTGCCGCCCGTCGTCGTCCGTCTCATGGGCGACATGACCCAGCTCCGCGGCACCCTTGCGACCGCTCGGGCCCAGGTCAACGGCACCGCGTCCAGTTTCAAGGCGGCCGGCGCAACCGCGGCCGCCGGCCTGGCCAAGATGGGCCGGTCGACGACCCTC
>NZ_JBEXXO010000079.1:0-1690 GCF_040630435.1 Streptomyces sp. NPDC005803
ATCCAACGTCAGGTCATCGGCGAAATGCCGGTCACCGGTCGCGTCGGGCACGTACTTCACACAGACAACGATCCTCAAGCTCACGCCGGCTCTCCCTGTACTTCGTGGTGTCTCCGAGGCAATCCTATGGTACCCAGTACCCTGCGTAAAGGAACCCAGTGCCGGATGAGTGTTTCCGGTGCTACGTTTCCGGCATGACCGATGACCGCGGGCCGGCCAAGAAGCCCCCCATGCGTGACGTGCTCGCCGAGGCGGCCTTCGCGCTCTTCATGGAGCGAGGGTTCGAGCGGACCACGGTGGACGACATCGTCGCCAGCGCGGGGGTGGGGCGCCGGTCGTTCTTCCGCTACTTCCCCTCGAAGGAGGACGCGGTCTTCCCTGATCACGAGCGCTGCCTCGCGGACATGACCGCGTTCCTGGAGGCCGCCGCGGACGGCGACCCGGTGGAGGCGGTGTGCGAGGCGGCCCGCCTGGTGCTGCGCATGTACGCCCGCAACCCGGAGTTCTCCGTACAGCGCTACCGGCTCACCCGAGAGGTGCCCGGCCTGCGTACCTATGAACTCTCCGTCGTGCGCCGGTACGAGAGGACCATGGCCGGGTACCTGGAGGGGCGGTGGTCCGGTGCTCCGGACGCGTCCCTGCGCGCCGAGGTGATCGCGGCGTCGGTGGTCGCGGCGCACAACAACGGTCTGCGGTCCTGGCTGCGTTCGGGCGGCCGGGGCGACGCCGGCGCCGAGGTCGACCGGGCGCTCGAACTCGTCCGCGCCGTGTGGGGGCCGGCGGCCGAGCGTCTGCCCGCGCCCGCCGCCGAGGACGAGGTGATCGTGATGATCGCGCCGAAGGGCGCCCCGATGTGGCGCGTCGTGCAGCGCGTCGAAGCGGCTCTCGGCGAGGAACGGGACACCACTGAGAGGTAGTTCACCTCACACCGGTACTGAGTTCCTTTACTTCATGGAACTAAGTGCCATACGGTGCCGGTGTGCCGCCGCCGGAGGTGCGGCGCACCGAGCCGAGCGCGGGAGGCCGAGACGTGTCCATCACCGGAATCGACGTGGAACCCACTGCTCGCGACGGAGCGGGGTCGCACGGCAGGGAAGGTCTGGTGTACCAGGTGTGCCGGTGGTGCGGCACCGCCTCCTTCCGCAAACTCCTGTGTCCCGTCTGCGCGTCGAGCGATCTGGAGGCGGAGCACAGCGACGGCCACGGGGTCGTCGTGCGGTCCAGTGTCGTCAACCGTTACTCGCGGATCATGCGCAACGAGTCCCTGGTCCGGTTCCCCGAAGGCTTTGTGTACCGGTGCCGCATCGTGGGCGCGGCTCCGCACCTGGTGAGCGTCGGCGACCGGGTGCGGCCCGTCGGAGGCATGACCTCCGAGGCGGGCGAAGTGGTCCTCGAACTGTGCGATCCGCCCGGGGGAGCCCGCTGGTACGCGTGAGTCCGGTGCCGTCACGCGTCCAAGGTGCGCAGTACACGCCTTCAAGGGATTGCGTGCCGCGTCCACTCGCTTCGACAAGCGGGCCTACGTGGTCCACGACACGGTGGCCGTCGTTGCGATTCGCCTATGGCTGCGCTCCTGAGCAGCGTCAGGGCGTCAGCGGGCCGGCCAGGATGCGCAGCCCGGCCTCCTGATCGCCGGTCCAGCTGAAGGCGGCGTCCGAGCTGATCGTTCGCCCCCACAGGAGCAGAACCA
>NZ_JBEXXO010000080.1:0-1544 GCF_040630435.1 Streptomyces sp. NPDC005803
GACCGCGCACGCCTGCAGCACCTCGTAGAGGTGGGACGCGGCAACGTGCCGGCGGACCTCGTCGTGCGGGGGCGTCAACCAGTACGGGCCGGGCGGCTCGACCCGGTTCGGGCGCGGGACGCCCACGTGATGGATGTAGGGCCGGGTGCCGCCGAGGATTTCGACCTGGGCCGGGACGAGGGTTCGCGGCCACGACTGATCCGTGCCCGCCGGCACCATGAAATACAGGTGCGGCCGGTACGGGTCGCAGAACACGGGGCCGTCCACCTCGAGCTCCGCCAACCGCCGACGCAGCACGGCCGGCTCCGTGTCGCGGTCGTAGGTCGGGTCCAGGAGGGCGTACGGCACGCGCACGGCATCCCACGTGACGCCCGCGGTGAGCAGCGCCGTGCCGTGCCTGTCCCACTCCATCATGGCGACCTTGCCGTCCTGGGCGGCCGCGAGCAGCCAGGTGTACGCCGTTGCCCGGCGGTCTCGCTCCGCGGCGTTGGGGATCATCGGACAGCGCCCTGGGCGGCCGGGGTCTCCTCGGAGAGGAACGCCTGGTGACCGCAGAGCCACTCATCCAGGGCCGTGGCCTCGGCGGCGTGGATACAGACGGTGCGCGAGGTCATCACGAGGCCCTTGGCCTGACCGCTGGTGATGAACCGGCGGGCCTCGGGCCAGTTCGGCCGGCACTCCAGCGGGGTCGCCCTCGTGATGCGGTCGACGACCTCGCCGACGACGACCCAGTCACGGGCCTCGGCGTGCCGGCGGAGCCGCGCGGTGACGCCGTCCTGGTCCTGGCCGGGAGCTACGCACGCATAGAGCACGACCGTTGCGCGGGAGGGGAAGGCGCCGGCCGCGTCTGCGATGGATCGGCGCCGGGCGATATCACCGGGTGTCCTCGTCCTCGTCATGCCGTAACAGTCCCGCTACGGAACGTGCACGTACAGACACTAGGCGGACGACTTCGGGAACCCATCAGGGCCCAAGTCGTCCGCCCCGCACCACTTCTGACGGGCCGACAATCAAAGTCGTCCGCTACATACCAGTCATCGGGTCACAGGGCCGTTTTCGACGTCGCCGGCAGGAACCCCTGGGTACCCGGCGACACCCCGATCAGCTCCGAGACTCGCCGTAGCCGCGCCGTCGACGCGCGGCCGATCTTCTGCACGATGACGCTCGGGAGGGCCTGGTGCCGCGCCCAGCCGGGGGCGTCGCGCAGCGTCGCCTCCAGCGTGTCCAGGGACGCGTCCCACAATTTCGCGTCGGCCTGCGCGAGCGCCTTGTCCATCGCGTACCGGTTCCGCGCCGCCTCGGTCAGCGCCGACACGTCATGGATGGAGTTGATGAGGTCCAGGGCCTTCCCGGTCTGCCCGAGCGCCACGTTGATACCTACGGCCTGCGTCGTCGCGCTGACCGGACCGAACAGCGTGCCGTGCGCCCGCACCTCCCGGCCCATCCGTGCGCCGGCGGCATGCGACTGAGACAGGAAGTCAGCGGCCCGCTCCTTGTCGCCCATCCGGCTCGCGACGACCGCGGCGAAGTTGACGTGCTACCCT
>NZ_JBEXXO010000081.1:0-1521 GCF_040630435.1 Streptomyces sp. NPDC005803
GAGCCCACCTGCGCGAAGAACACCGAGCCGACCGCGGCGATCCCGATCGCGGAGCCGACGCCGCCAGGGCCGCATCTACTGCCCGTGCGACACCGAACTCACCGCCAGCCGGTAACCCCCGGGCCGTCCCGACACTCGACCGTCTGGGCGGCCCGCGTCGGCCCCACAACCTGAAATGTGAGAGACCACCGCCCCATGCACATCCAGACCCACGCCCCGGTTCTCACTCCGAAGCGGAACGCCTACGCCCTCGCGGCCCTCACCGCCTACATCTCGACCATTCCCGTAGCCAACTGGCTCGTAGCCAACATCGGCCCCGTAGACGTCGGCTTCGGCTACCAGGCCCCGGCCGGCGTCTACATGGTCGGTCTCGCCCTCATCCTCCGCGACGCAGTGCAGCAACTCCTGGGCCGGCGCAGCGCCCTTTACGCCGTCGCCACCGGCGCCGCCGTCTCCTACCTCCTCGCCGACCAGGCCCTCGCCCTCGCCTCCGTCGCCGGGTTCGTTGTCTCCGAACTCGCCGACACCCTCGTATACACCTGGCTCCGCGGCCGACGCCTCCTCGTCGGAGCCGTCCTCGCCGCCAGCGCCGCCGGCCTCGTCCTCGACAGCGTGCTGTTCCTCGGCATCGCCTTCCACAGCCAGGAGTTCCTTGCCGGCCAGATCCTCGCTAAGACGTACATGACGCTCGCAGCCGTCGCCGCCATAGCCGCGTACCGCCGATCGAACCGGCTACTCACGACGTGAAAGCCACCCTCATGCTCGGCACCTGCGAGGACCACTGGCTCTGGTCCCCCGATCCACGCTTCGACGGCATCACCTTCTTCGTCTCACGCAACCGGTTCGCGCGACGCAAGCGGAGGATGCCGCGGGCCCTTCATCCGTGCGCGATGGACTCCGGCGGGTACACCGAACTCCAGCAACACGGCCGGTGGCGTTCCACCCCGCAGGAGTACGTCGTCGAGGTACGTCGCTACATCAGCGAACTCGGCGAGGACATGGTGCTCTGGATCGCACCGCAGGACTGGATGACCGAGCCATGGACCATCTTCGGCGGGTGGCACGACGGCCAGCACTTCGCCGGCACGCGCGAGGCTCGCGGCCTCAAGCCCGACGACCCCGAGCAGGACCTCACCACAGCCGTCCGAATCCACTGCCGCTACACCGTCGACAACTTCCTCGAGCTACGACGCATCGCCCCCGACCTCAAGATCATCCCCGTCCTTCAGGGACAGACCCTGGACGACTACAAGTACTGCGCCAGCCTCTACGAGGCAGCCGGCGTCGACCTCGCCGCCGAACCCGTCGTCGGACTCGGCAGCGTCTGCCGACGCGAGGCCACCGACGAGATCGCCCAACTAGTCGCCCACTTCAGCGACCGCGGCCTCAACCTCCACGGCTTCGGTGTGAAGTCCAGCGGCCTCAACCTCTACGGCAACGAACTCGTCTCCGCCGACTCCCAGGCCTGGTCGTTCGGGGCACGCCGCCGCAAGGACGGCACGCTCCACTGCCTCACCGATC
>NZ_JBEXXO010000082.1:0-1395 GCF_040630435.1 Streptomyces sp. NPDC005803
AGAGCGCCGCGCTGGCCGAGCTCGACCGGCTCACCAACAAGGTCCGCACCCGCACCCGGTCGGCCACGGGGGCCCGGCCGGCGAGACGTACAGGACGTCGCGGTCGTCGTACGCGGACAGCGGGCGCACCTGGGCGCCGCCGGGCATTGCCTCGATGAGGAGGCCACTGGGCAGGACGACGAACGCGTGCTGGTACGGCACCTCGTCGTCGAGGTCCCACCCCGGCCGCCGGCGGCCCTCGCCGTTGAGCCACTGCCCGAGCTGGACGAGCCGGCCGACGCGGCCGGTGATGATGGTCAGCCCGATGTCGCCGGGCTGCGGGGATGTGCGAATCACTTGGAGCCTCCGATGGGCGGGTTGAGGTTCGTGATCATGCGCTGGAGCCACGTCACGGAAAGGACTTCCGCGGCCTGGCTGGACCAGCCTCGGGCGATGAGGTCGGCGCGCATCCCGTCGGCCGCGTCGAACGCGGGCGTCAGGCACTCGCGCAGCCCGAGCATGCTGTTCGTGATGGAGAGGACTCCCGCCTCCGCCTCGGTCAGGTCGGGCGGCGACGGCTCGGGCGGGTCGGTCGGTGTGCGGAAGAACATCGGTCCTCCTATGCGGCGGGGACGGTGAACGGGAGCGTGATGAGGCCGGCCGCGGCACCGAGCCGGAACCAGTCGGCCGGCCCGTAGGCGCGCCGGCAGGTGTTGCAGCGGATGACGGTCTTACGCGGGTCGTACGTGAGCTTCCCGCCGCACGTCGGGGCGTCGGAGTCCGTCTCGGCGTAGCCGCGGGCCGTCATCGGGCAGCCCGGCTTGAGGTCTTCGCGCCGGCGCCGGTCGCCCGAGACCAGGCCGCGCATCTCGCCGAGGAGCTTGCGTAGGGTCCGGTCGAGGTCGTCGACGTCCGTATACGTGTGGCACGCCCAGGACACATGCAGGCGCAGCCACTCGACCGTTCCGCGCAGGGTGCTGTCCTGGCCGCCGCGGCGTGGCGTGGCGGTGCCCAGTTCCCGCCGCCACGCGTCCTCCTCGCACAGGAGCAGGTCGGTGACGCCGCCTCCGAGCAGCGACAACACAGCAAGGCTCCCGGGCGGCTTGGAGCCGGTCGGGCCCGGGGCGCGGGGTGCATCGCCGCCGCCGCTGCTGGCTGTGCCGGGGGCGAGGAGGGCAGGCAGCTGGTGCCAGAGGTCGGCGACCTCGCCGAGTTCGGCGTAGATACGGGTCTCGCACGGCCGGCACACGAGACGGCCGTGGCGTACCTCTATGGCGATGAGACGGCGCGGGCAGCACTGGCACACCGGGTGCGCCTGCGTGAGGGCCTCAACCTCGCCCCCGACCACCTCGACTGGCACGGCTCCATGGAGGCGTACGCCGCCGACAAGGGCCGGATCTACGAGGGCAACACCGT
>NZ_JBEXXO010000083.1:0-1373 GCF_040630435.1 Streptomyces sp. NPDC005803
CGTCTTGTGACCGGTGGCCGCCGGCAGATCCTTCTTCCGGGCCGCGACGATCTTGGACAGGTGTGCGGTCGCCTTCGCGGCCGGCTTCGTACCCGGCTTCGCCGGCGCGGGTGCGGGCGCCGTGGTGTGTCGGTAGGACGTCACCGGCGTACCGCCCCGCGGGTCGTGCGGGTCCGCCGTGGGCGGGCACACGCCGTCGGGGAAGTGCGGGGCGAAGTAGCCGACGACGGCGGCACTGGTCCGGGCGTGCGAGTGGGACCACACCCCGTTGCCCTGCCCGTTGTCGACGGCGCCGGCCTTGATGCTGTTCCCGCCCTTGGTGTAGACGTTCTTCGCGTCGAACCCGACGACGATCTCGGTGTGGGCGCCGTTGTTGAAGTTGACCCACGACCCGACGGACGGGTACTCGCTCCACTGACCGCGGGCCTTCGCCCAGGCCGTGAACGCCTTGACGTTGTCCGTCTTGGGAACGACGGCGTCGAGGCCGCAGTCGTGGAACATGTCCCAGTCGAATATGACGCACCACGCCACACCGTCCTCGCCGTACTCGACGCCGAACTTGGTGTGGTTGTCCCACCCGGCGCTGGTCCACTTCTCGTAGACCTGCTCGGGGATGCTGAGCACGTGCTCGAGGAGCGTCCGCCACTGCGGCCCGCCCGGTGCGGGGGTGCCCTTCGCCCACGCCTTGAGGGCCGCCACGGTCGGGAAGTTCGCGACGTCCTGGTCAACCGGGTGGTCCGAGTGCTGGTGGAACAGCCACGGATGCTCGATGGCCGGCGAGCCCGCGGCGTGGCTGTAGTCGGCGATCCAGAGCCCGTCCCCGCAGTACGAGGTGGTGTCCCGGTGCAGCCAGAAGTCGCGGCCGCAGTAGAGGACGACCTTGTGTGTCGGCCGCAGCTGTTTGACGGCCTTGATCAGCGCGTCCTTGTCCGCGCAGGAGACCCCGGAGTCCTCCCAGTCGATCGCGAGGACGTCGCCCTCGACCGAGCCGGCCTTGTCGGCGAAGTACTTCGCCTGCGCCTGCACGTTGCCCGGGCGGGCGAAGTGATAGAACCCGACGACGGCGCCCGCCTTCCGGGCGGCCGCGGCCTGGGTGGCCTGCCTGGGGTTGACGTACGAGACGCCTTCGGTCGCCTTGATGAAGACGAAGGCCTTGCCGGACACGTCGGGGGTAGCCGGCTGGTAGCCGCTGACGTCGATGCCGTTCAGCATCACTGACCTCCATGGGTCGGTCGAGGGTGCCGCGGCGGCGGGGCCGGCGGGGCGTTGACGGGTGCGCCTGGGGGCGTACGACGCGGCCTACGCGTCGTCGTCGTGGTGGGGGTGGTGGTTCACGGAGCGGGGCGGCAGCGGGGGCAGTTCGATGCCCAGCC
>NZ_JBEXXO010000084.1:0-1366 GCF_040630435.1 Streptomyces sp. NPDC005803
CCGTGGGCGGACGACGCGGGCGACATCCACGTCAACCGCGGATTCCGGGTCGAGTTCTCCAGCTCGCTCGGCCCGTACAAGGGCGGGCTGCGCGAAGGAGCGGCGGGTGTCCTCGTCTATGTCGATGACGGTCTCCCAGCCGGTGGCGGCGAGGGCCTGGGCGGCGCGGTAGATGCTCCACCAGTCCGCGGCCTTGTCGCGGGACTGCCGGATATACAGCCCGCCCAGGCTCCGGGAGAACCAGAAGCGGTGGTTGCGGACGATCTCGAACACCCCGTCTCCCTTGCGGGAGCCCTCGAGCGTCGTGCCGTCGGCGCGGGTGTGCAGGATCTCGATGGTGCCGCGCACCGTGATGCCGTCTGCCGGGCGCAGAACGGCGTTGTGGCACACGGGGTTGGGGCAGGTGTAGCGGGTGCCGTCGGCCGGTTCTGTGGCCGTCATGGGGCCGTGCTGCCGGCAGTTGGGGGTGGTGGTCGTCGGGGTCGTGGTGTCGGTCATGGGGTCGTGCCTTTCTGCGGGGTGGTGTGGGGTGCCCGGGGCCGGCCCCGCCCGGTCGAGGGGCGGGGCCGGCCGTGCTCGGTTACGGAAGGCGGCGCATGCGGTCGTACTCGATGTCATTCGGTGCGTGCTGGAAGCCGAGCCGGGTGAACCAGGCCTTGAGCTCCTCGAGGGAGAGGCCGGGGGAGGCGAAGGGCCAGTGCTCCATCTGGGCGACGAAGGGCTGCAGCGACGCGACGATGGGGGCGTCCGGGTAGTCGGCGAGGACGGTCTTGAGGAGGGTGCTCGCCAGGCCCTGGCGGCGGTGCTCCGGGTGGACACCGATCTCGGAGACGTCTATCTCGTCGTCGCCGTCGAGGACCTTGACGTACCCGGTGAGGAGCTCTCCCTCGTGCATCAGGTACCAGGTCTCCATGTCCTGCTCGTAGATCTCGCGGGTGAGCATGGGCTGCGCGGTGTGCTGCATGGTGTGTCTGCTTTCTTCGTGGTGGGGCGGCCCGTCCGCTCCGTGTAGCTACACTCTAAGGGGGTGTGTAGCTACATGCAAGGAGGTAGGGGCCAGCACCCCGCCCGGTCGAGTGGCGGGGTGCCGGTCGCACCAGCGGCTACGCGGTGGCGTGCAGCGGGATAGTCAGGGCCTCACCGGTGAAGGGGAGTTCCGAGAGCAGGGCGCGCAGTTCCTGGGCGGCCGCGTAGCGGCGCTCGGAGGCGTCCTTGAGGCTGTCGGGCATGCCCTGGGGGACCGGGTGGAACGGCGAGCAGATCAGGGTGCCGCCGCTGATGTTGCGGAGGATCGCGTCGCTGCGGTCGTCGAGGGACCAGCCCCGGCCGTACAGGTTGACCTTGATGGTGAGGGCGGCGAAGGCCC
>NZ_JBEXXO010000085.1:0-1208 GCF_040630435.1 Streptomyces sp. NPDC005803
CGCCGCGCGGCCCGGCGACGTGGGCGTCCGGGCGGTTGCGGGCCCGCAACCGCCCGCCGGGCGGGCGCGTCTCCTCCTCCATGATCCGAACCGCGACCCCCGCCGATCTCGACGCCATCGTCCGCCTGCACACCGAGGCCCGGGCCACCTACTACAGCGGGTACCTTCCCGAGGAGGAGTACGCCGGCGAGGCCGAGGTGGGCCGCAGCCGGGAAGGCTGGGCCCGGGCCGTCGACCGGGACGACGCCACCGTGCTCTGCGCCGAAACGGACGGGATGCTCACCGGCATAGCGGCCTACTCCCCGCGCGAGGGCGTCATGCACCTCTCCCAGCTGCACGTCTCACCGGCCCACTGGCGCAAGGGAGTCGGGACCGCCCTGCACACGGCGTGCGTGGCCGCCTGGCAGCGGGACGGGGTGACGGACGCCCTCCTGGAGGTCTTCGCCCACAACCTCCGCGCCCAGTCCTTCTACGCGGCGCGCGGATGGGCCCCCGACCCGGAGCGCCCCCGGGCGGGCACCCATCTGGTGCTGCGGCTCGCGGTACCGGCCGCCGGCCGTCCGTAGGGACGGACCGTCGCGGGCGGCGTCGCGCCTGGCCGCGGCCTGCGGCCGCGGTAAGCCCCTCGCCTCCTCTCGATCGCGGCATCTGCAAAGCGATGCGACGGTGCGGCCCTCTGTACCCTGCCGATGCGCGCATGGCACCCTCCTCAAATTGATTGCGAACGCAATCGCAGAGGTGGGGACGGCCACCCTCGCCCTGGGGCCGTATGGCGAACGCGGCTGCGGCGCTCATCAGGGAAATGAGTGCCCGAATCAGGTCGAAAGGGTCGGGTCCCAGCTCCGCGCCCACTCCGACGAGCTGCTGCGACCCTCGAAGCAGACGGCGCAGGAGGCCGCGCAGGACCTTCAGGAAGGCATGCGGGGCCCGGCCACGGATGCCGTGGAATCCGTGAAGAGCACCGCGCGGGACGCCGCTGACGCCACGAAGCAACAGGCCCGGGACTCCGGTCAGGAGGCCGCGACGGGGCTGCGCGAGGCCGGCCAGGACGCCGCCCGGGAGGCACGCGACCGAGCGGGCAGCTGACCCCCCGCCATCGTGGGACGCCTGCCACCACCATCTCCGGCTGGACCGTCGAGACCATCGGCGACGACATCGCCTGGATGCGGTTCGGTGAGGACGGCCAGCTGTACGCGATCAACCCCGAG
>NZ_JBEXXO010000086.1:0-1134 GCF_040630435.1 Streptomyces sp. NPDC005803
CTCGGCCTCTGCCCGGCCGACCGAGCACCCGATGGCCGTGAGCACGGCGCCCAGGGCTATGAGGGCGCGCATGGTGGCGCTGCCGGCGGGCGGGACGATCCGGGCGGCCGGCGCGGCGTGCCTACCGGCTGGCTGGCGGTCGTTGTCCGCCGGCCCTGCCTGCGCCGGCTCGCCCTGGCTGGTGACCAGGGTCAGGTGAGCTCTGCCGTCACGTGCGGGGCGACGGGCTGCGTTCGGAGGCGTGTCCATCGGTGGGTGGTGTCCTCAATGCCGGGCGCGTTGGGGGGCGCGCGGGGGGTTATGCCCAGGCGCCGTAAACGGCGGCGACGGTGAAGCCGGGGCCGAAGGCGGCCAGTACCCCGGGGTCTCCGGATACGGGCGGGTCATCGTACGTGCGGCGTAGTACATCCAGGACAGCGACGCCGCCCAGGTTGCCGTTATCGGCGAGGGAGGCATGGGAGTGCCGGCCGTGCTTGGCCGGGTCGAGGCCGAAGCCAGTAACGACGTCGTCAATAATGCGCGGACCCCCGGGGTGGACGACGGCCCACTCGACGGCGCGGCCGTTGGTCCAGTCGGTCAGGTATGGGAGGGCGTCGGCCGCCGCACGGGCTGCGGCCCGGGTGGACTCGAAGTGCAGGCCGTCGGCGTCGATGGTGCCCCAGTACCGGTCGCGGCTGTTCGGGAGGACCAGCTCGAACGGGTCCTGGGCGACGAACCCGGGTCCGAGGTCGGCGGGAGTCTCGTCGGTGACTCCGGTGACGATGCAGGCGCCGGCGCTATCGCCGAACAGGGCTCGGTAGATCATCGACTGCGGGGTGGTCTCCGACTGGTGGTAGATGGTGGAGAGGGTTTCCGCGACGACGACAAGAACGCGGGCGCCGGGCTTGACCTGCGTGAGGTGAAGGGCGCGGACCAGGGCCTGGGCGCCGCCGGCGCAGGCCAGGGTGGCGAGCGACACGCGGGACACGGTGGGACGCAGACCGAGGCGTTCGACGAGGTGCACGTCGAGGCCGGGCACGCTCCAACTTGTGGTGTGGCTCGTAACGATGGCGTCGACGTCGCCGGGGTCGAGGTCGGCGACGTCGTGGGCCTGGCGGGCCGCGGTTTCCGCGAGGTCTAGCGCGTCACCCAACG
>NZ_JBEXXO010000087.1:0-1117 GCF_040630435.1 Streptomyces sp. NPDC005803
CGAGGGCGTCGGCCTGCCACAGGTCGCACTCGTCCCAGTGGACGTCGCCGAGGTTGACGATGAAGGCGTTACACCCGGGGGCCGATGCGCAGGACTCGCAGCAACCGCGGTCGCGCCGATAGGGGACCGGCTGCGCCGTGTACTGGTCGTTGAAGTAGTCGGTGCGGAGCATCCCCTGGCGGGGGCCGTAGTCGGGGAAGGAGGCGAGGACGGTGTCGCCGGCGGCGACCTGGTCGGCGCGGACGATGCGGGCGGCGGCCGGGTCGACGAGCAGGGGGGCGTGGTCCTCGTCGTCGGGGAGGTCGGTGACGATCACGGGGAGGATGTCGATGCTGATCATTGGGTGGCCTTCCGTCGGGGGCGTTCCGTCCGCCCCGTGTAGCTACACAGTAGCGGGTCTGCGTAGCTACACGCAAGGGGAGTTACGGAAGAGCCAGGACGAATGCGGCCGCCGCCTCCTGCCGGTGCGCCCGAGCCGCACGCCGCGCCCCGTCCTGACCGTCGTACCAGCCGGACCAGCCCCCGCACGAGCAACTGCCCCCGCTCGTGCCGTCATAGGTCACGCCGGCACGCCCGCCCGGCTTGTTCAGCCCGGCCGTCACGCGGGAATCCGCCGGCCGCCCGTACCCGCCCGGCGTCGTCGTGTGCGTCCGGTGGTCGTCGGCGAGCATCACCAGCCGGGCGGCAAGGGAGACGCGGACCGGCGTACGCATCTCGGGAAGGTACCCGTTCGACGTCGACCGGTACGGGGCGCCGAGGACGACGAGCCCGCGATCGATGAGCCGCTGCGACGCCGCCGGCGCAATGCTCACGAGACCCGCCGCTATGCGCCCGTTGAGCTCCCGGAACACCTTGTCGGCACCGGTGACCAGGTAGGCCCCATGGGCGGCGATGGCGTCCAGGTCACCGCGCGCCGTCGGCGTGATGGCCGCGACCCGTACGACCGGATCAAGAACGATCGTGCACACCTTCGGAACGGTTCCGCCGTCCCAGACCTTGCGCTGGACGATCACGCGGCCCGTGCGTGAGGCCTCGATCGTGCAGCGCCGGCGCGTCGTGGCCCGGCGGAGGAGCGTGACGGCCTGCGCCTCGGTGAGTGCGCCGGTAGTGGTCTCGC
>NZ_JBEXXO010000088.1:0-1112 GCF_040630435.1 Streptomyces sp. NPDC005803
CGCATGCGGAACCGGGGCGGCCAGGCGATCGGGCTACGCGTCGTCGACGGCACGACGATCGCGCCCCTCCTGGACTACTGGGGTAACTCCCCGGAACCGCCGGCCGAGGCGTACGTGCAGTACGCGAACGGCCTGCCGTGGAACTGGCTCACCCGCAAAGACCTCGTCTACGTGCCGTTCCGGCCCCGGTCGAACACGGTCTACGGGTACGCACCGCTCGAGAGCATCCTTCTCAACGCGAACACCGACCTGCGCTTCCAGGCGTACTTCCTCCAGCGGTTCACGGAGGGCAACATCCCCGAGGCGTTCGCGTCGGCCCCGGAGACGTGGACACCGCAGCAGATCGAGGAGTTCCAGGGGTACTGGGACGCGTTCATGCTCGGTGACCAGTCGGTCAAGCACATGATCAAGTGGATGCCCGGTGGCGGCAAGATCGAGTGGTCGAACGAGAAAGACTTCTCCGACTCGTTCTCCCTGTTCCTCATGCGGAAGACGTGCGCGGCGTACCACATCGTCCCGTCCGACCTCGGCTTCACCGAGTCCGTGAACAAGAGCAGCGGCGATAGCCAGGCGGACGTGCAGCACCGCGTCGGTGACCGGCCCCTCGTGACTCACATTCAGGACGTTCTTACGTCGTTCCTCCAGCACGACATGGGCCTGCCGATCGAGTTCGCGTTCGACACCGGGCAGGAAAAGGAGGACCGCCTGGCCCTCGCCCAGGCGTGGCAGATCTACATCGAGGCCGGCATGGCCAGCCCCGACGAGGGTCGCGAGGAACTCCTGGGCCTGCCCGCCGACCCGCGCCGGCCCACACCCCGCTTCTTCAACACCAACCGACTCGGCCCCGTCCCGCTCCTCAATATCGACGCCGTCGGCGGCCGGATCGACCCGGAGACGTACGCGCCGGCGGAAGACCAGGCACTGCCGGCGCAGCCGTTCGTGCCGGCGCCCGGCGTTCTTCCCGCACAGGGCACCACAGCCTCCGCCTCGGCGGCCGCCGCCGAGGACGCCTACCAGGCGACGGTGCAGGCAACCATCGCGAAGGAGACCGCACTGGCCGCGGCCGCCGGCATCTCCGCCGACACCGGCCTTCACGGCTACGACCTCGACAC
>NZ_JBEXXO010000089.1:0-1086 GCF_040630435.1 Streptomyces sp. NPDC005803
GACAAGCAGCCTCGGCGCCCGCCGCCGCCTCCGCGCCCTCCACGCCCTCGGCTGGCCCCTGCAGGACCTGGCCGCCGCCCTCGGCTGGCCCGTCCACAAGGTCGGCAACATCCTCGACCGGTACCCCGTCTTCGTCAGCGAGCACCTCGCCGTGTGCGCCCTCTACGACCAGCGCTGGGCATGGATCCCCGAGGAGCACAACATCCCCGCCGACGAGGCCGCCCACGCCCGCCTCGCCGCAAAGATCGGGCAGTGCCACTCACCGCTCGCCTGGGACGACGAAGCCCTCGACGACCCGAAGGGCCGGCCCCGCACCTCCCAGGACACCGCATTCGGGGCCGCGGACCCCGCCGCCGCGCTCCGCGCCCTCGACGGCGACCGCGTCGAACTGTCCAGCCGCACCCGCACCCTCGCCATCTCCTACGGCGCCCGGTACCTCGACATGCCGTGGGACGTCATGGCGCAGCGCCTCGGCATGGAGGAGGACACCGTCCGCCGGTCCTGGGAGCGCATCAAGAAGCGGGTGCGTGCCCGTGCGGACGGCGCACGAACGTGGGTCGACGACCCCCGCTTCACCGATTCCAGTTACCTCGCCGTCGAAAACAACGCGAACCGGCGGCGGGCCGCAGCATGACGCCGGCCGCCGCCCGCGACGTCGACATCTCCTGCCGGACCAAGGTGGGCCGCTACGAGACCCACGCCGAGGCGAAACGCGCCTGGAAGTGGCTACGCAAACAGCCCGGCCGGCGACACCTCCAGATCTACGACTGCCGGCACTGCCCCTACTTCCACATCGGCAACCCGCCCGGACACCAGACCTACATGCGCTCCGGACACCCGTACACCACCGGCCGCGACACCGCGGCCTGACACCCATAGGGAGCACACCCGCCCATGTCTGGCGAAACCGTCATCACCGTCATCGGGAACCTCGTCGACGACCCCGAACTCCGCTTCACCCCGTCCGGCGCCGCCGTCGCGAAGTTCCGCGTCGCCTCCACCCCCCGCATCTTCGACCGGCAGACCAACGAGTGGAAGGACGGCGACGGCCTGTTCCTCACCTGCTCCGTGTGGCGCCAGGCCGCC
>NZ_JBEXXO010000090.1:0-1083 GCF_040630435.1 Streptomyces sp. NPDC005803
CGAGCCAGATCGAATTGGCCACGCTGCGGATCTCCGCCTCGGTGATCGGCGGAGCGGCGGGCGTGGCCGGCGGTGCGCCGGCGTTCCGCTGGGCCGCCCCGTGCTCGGCGGCGACCTGGGCGGCCGCGGCCTTCCGCTTCTCCTCCCGGTTCAGGCGTTCCTCCGCCTCGATGCGGGCGGACTCGGCGAGATGTTCGAGGCGCCCGTCGATGATCTTGCCGAGGGTCGCGCCGGCGGCGCCGGGCACCTGGTAGTCGAGCTGCCCGGCCTCGTCGGCCTCGCGGCGGACGCCGGTCAGCCACTCCGTGGACGACCAGATACGGCCGTTGTTGATGCGCTCGAGGAACGGCTCCGCCGGGTGCGGTTCCGGCTCGGACTCCTTGTGCAGGTCGGCCTTTGACCACAGGTCCAGGGCCATCCCGAACCGCATGGCGGCGTTACGGATGGCGTCGCCGATGGCCTCCTTCACGGCGGTCGGGCTGGCCTTCTTCCCGACGGCATCGCCGTAGCCCTTGCGGGTCATCCCGCACACCGTGAGCTTGATCCACAGCCCGCCGAACTGGTCGAAGAACGGCAGGCCGTTCGCGTCGACGCTCAGCGGCTCCCAGTCCCAAGTCGGGTCGACGGACAGGAGGCGATCGGTGATCCCGGCGTGTCCGACATAGTCGAGGTCGGAGTGCGCCTCGGTAATCCACGTGCCGCACTTCCCGCAATTGATCTTTGCGTGGCTCTTGCAGTTCCGGGTCTCCGACGCGTTGCACGCCTTGCACCACGGCTGAGGCCGCTTCGAGATCAAGTCGGCGTCGAACGGCGCCCGCAGCCTCTCCAGCGCCTTCAACTGAGTGTCGGGGAGGGGGGTGGTGTGCCCCTCGTCGAGCGCCGTGACCCGGGCGGCCGCATGGGATGCGCGCTGTTCCTCGTCGTGCCGCGCCTGCATCAGGTTGAGCGCCTGCATGAACTGCTCGGGAGTGAGGGAGGCGACCGCGTTCGCGACGGCCTGCTCGGTGGCCATCTCGGCCTGGTTCGGGGTGTGCTGAGTAGAACCGTCGGCGGTGCCGGCGGCCTTGGGGCCTGCCATCTGGG
>NZ_JBEXXO010000091.1:0-1056 GCF_040630435.1 Streptomyces sp. NPDC005803
GTTGACGCCGCGGCGACGGGAAGGGAGCCGAGCGGGACGGACGGGAAGCTGGTGCCCTTCGCCGACCAGGTCAGCAGTTCGCTCTCCGCGTTCCACTTGAGACCGAGTTCGGACAGGCACAGGCCCGGATACTGGCGCGCCCCGGACGTCGCGGTGGGTCCGAGGAAGTGCGTCAGGGTGTGGCTGACCGGCTGGCCGCCGCCACTGTTGAGCAGGGAGTGGGCCTGTGTGAACGGGGCCGTGACGGGCTGCACCGCCTCCGCCGCGGCGTGCGCGTAGGCGAGGCCGCCGGCCGGCGTGGTGAGCGGGACGACGAACGGCCCCGATCCGGTCGGGGTGCCTGCGGTGAAGACCTCCGCCTTCGAACCGGTACCGATCTGCACGGTTGCGCCGGCCGCGACGGTCGCCACGGTGGTGATGGAGGTCGCGCCGGCCACGACGGGCCCGGACAGGGTGGTGCTGCCCGCCCCGGTGGACGTCCCGGAGTACGAGAGGTCGCCGAGGATGTTCCGGAGGAAGTAGCCGATGCCGTCGCCGTAGGCGGGCCCGCCGAGCTCCACCTCGGCGATCTTCGTCCCGGCGATCTTCGCGAACGCGTCGTTGCCCATGGACCCGCGCCACGACTTGTCGTCGAGGAAGGTGGGGTTGTCCTTCGGCTTGACCTCGTCGACGAGGACCGTCGACGTCATCGCTACCGGGGTGCCCTGCGTGGTCTCGTTGGCGATGCCTACGAACTGCTTGGCGGGCGCGTAGGTGGTGGGTGTCGGCACCGGTTACTCCTCGCTCGTGAGAGGGCCGGCGTTGTCCGCGGCCTGGTTCGGCTTCTTGGTGGTCGGGGTCCAGCGGCCGTCGGCCGGCGGGCCGAAGGGCCAGACGAAGACGGTCGCCGCGGTGTCGGGTGTGGCGGCCCGTGCGGTGAGCGGGACGTGCGGGTACACGGCGTCGGCGAAGTGGGTGTACTCGTACGTATCGGCCGGCGCGGGGCTGTCGGGTGCCGGAGGCTTCGGTGTCGGCTCGGTGTCCTTGGCGGACCTGGCAGAAGACATGCGGACTCCG
>NZ_JBEXXO010000092.1:0-1034 GCF_040630435.1 Streptomyces sp. NPDC005803
GGGGAGAAGAGGGTGACGGTGCCGGGGGCGGGCAGGAAGCCGCGGCCGGGGTCTTCGCCGTTGATGCGGAACTCGAAGGAGTGGCCGCGCATGGCGGGGTCGTCGTAGCCGAGTTTCTCGCCGTCGGCGATGCGGAACATTTCGCGGACGAGGTCGATGCCGGTGACTTCTTCGGTGACCGGGTGTTCGACCTGGAGGCGGGTGTTGACTTCGAGGAAGGAGATGGTGCCGTCGGTGCCGACGAGGAATTCGACGGTGCCGGCGCCGACGTAGCCGGCT
Source organism: Streptomyces sp. NPDC005803 (assembly GCF_040630435.1). NCBI lineage: Bacteria > Bacillati > Actinomycetota > Actinomycetes > Kitasatosporales > Streptomycetaceae > Streptomyces > Streptomyces sp. NPDC005803. Next base: position 280 of record NZ_JBEXXO010000092.1, read on the forward strand.
TCCTTGAGGATGGCTTTGGAGGCTGCGTAGAGCTCGGCGTTCTGGGCGTCGGTGAGGAAGGGGGCGGGGGCTTCCTCGACGAGTTTTTGGTGGCGGCGCTGGAGTGAGCAGTCGCGGGTGGAGACGACGACGACGTTGCCGTGGGTGTCGGCCAGGCACTGGGTTTCGACGTGGCGTGGCCGGTCGAGGTAGCGCTCGACGAAGCATTCGCCGCGTCCGAAGGCTGCGACGGCTTCGCGGACGGCGGAGTCGTAGAGTTCGGGGATCTCTTCGAGGGTGCGGGCGACTTTGAGGCCGCGGCCGCCGCCGCCGAAGGCGGCTTTGATGGCGATCGGCAGGCCGTGTTCCTGGGCGAAGGCGACGACTTCGTCGGAGCCGGAGACGGGGTCGGGGGTGCCGGCGACGAGGGGGGCGCCGGCGCGTTGGGCGATGTGGCGGGCGGCGACCTTGTCGCCGAGGTCGCGGATGGCGTGGGGCGGGGGGCCGATCCAGGTGAGGCCGGCGTCGAGGACGGCCTGGGCGAACTCGGCGTTCTCCGACAGGAAGCCGTAGCCGGGGTGGATCGCGTCCGCTCCGGAGTCCTTCGCGGCCTGGAGCACCTTGGCGATGTCCAGGTAGCTGGCGGCCGGGGTGTCACCGCCCAGAGCGAATGCCTCGTCGGCCGCACGCACATGCAACGCGTCGCGGTCCGGGTCGGCGTAGACGGCCACGCTCCCGATCCCCGCGTCCCGACACGCACGGGCAACACGGACAGC
>NZ_JBEXXO010000093.1:0-1034 GCF_040630435.1 Streptomyces sp. NPDC005803
GGGACAAGATCAAATCCGGTTTCGTCACCGCGTACCACGCCACGGTCGGAGTCGGGAAGTCCCTGATTAACTGGGTAGGCGGTCTGCCTGGCCGGGCGAAGGCCGCACTGAAATCCCTTGCAGTCAAGATCGTCGCGACTGCCCTCGACGCGTGGTTTCGCTTCAAGGCGTCCACGGTCTCAAAGGTGACCGAGTTGGTCACGTGGTTGACGGGCCTGCCCGGCAGGATCAAGACCGCACTCGGTCGCCTCGGCAGTCTGCTGCTGTCCGCCGGCCGCGACCTGATCATGGGTCTCATCCACGGCGTCGAGGCCAAGGCGCAGGCCGCGATCGACACGGTGCGGAACATCGGCTCGAGGGCCGTGTCCGGCATCAAGGGCGTCCTCGGTATTCACTCGCCGTCGCGGGTGTTCCGGCAGATCGGTATCTACCTCAACCAGGGCCTGGTCGAGGGTCTCACCGGCTCCACGGCCAAGGTCAAGACGGCGACGAAGCGCATCGAGACGCTGCTGATGCAGACCTACAACAAGGTCGCCGACCTCAAGGGCACCAAGGGCGTCAGTAACAGCTGGGTCAAGGCCCAAGAGAAGACGATCAAGAGGCTTCAGGCGTACGCCCAGAAGGAAGACAAGATCCTGCGCGGGCTGGCGGCGAAACGGGACAGCGTCGCCGCGAAGATCAAGACGGCGCAGAAGAACCTGACCGACCTCCAGAAGAAGTGGTCCGACGAGGTCGCGTCTGTAGCCGACGGCATCAAGCAGGGGTTCTCCATCGTCACGGAGGCGCCGCAGGAGGGCATTGCGCTCACCTCGCAGGACGTCATCAACAAGATGCAGGACCAGATGCAGAAGGCCACGGCCTTCGCGGCGCAGCTCCAGGCCCTCAAAACCAAGGGCTTGTCCGCGGATCTGATCGCGCAGATCGCGGCCGCCGGCGTCGACTCGGGCGGGGCAACGGCTGCCGCACTCTCTACCGCCACCAAGGGCCAGATCTCCCAGATCAACGCCCTGAACAAGACGACCAACGCCGCCGCG
>NZ_JBEXXO010000094.1:0-1027 GCF_040630435.1 Streptomyces sp. NPDC005803
GCGGTCCAGGCCGAGCGGTGGGTCAGTCTCGGGTGGAGCCGGTCCCAGGCCCGTGCGGTGGCGGTGCCGTAAAGGCGTGTCGCGGTCACCGTCTGCGCGTTGGGTGTGTCCCAGGTGGCCGGGTCACCGAAGACGAACTCGCCGCCGTGGCGGGGCGGGCGCCCGCGGAGACCGGGCTCACGGGGCGGGACCGCGCGTCGCAGTACGCGGTCCGAGCGCATCCGGCCCAGCACCTGCACCGGCAGATCCTTCAGAAGGAAGGCCAGACGTGGCACGTCGTATCCGGCATCCACCACGATCAGGATCTCCGGGTCACCGTCTTTCCACTGGCCGGCTGTGATGAGCCGTTCGACGAGCTCGCGCATCTGCCTGGCGGTGACGGTGGCAGCGTCGTCGCCCGGTGCCAGACGTAGTGCGTCCAGCGGTGCGGTCCAAGAACTGCGGCCGGTCTCCAGCGCGCAGATCACCGAGTAGGGCCAGCCGGGAACTGGGATGTGCTGGTCCTTGCCCCGTCCGTAGGTGTGGCACAGGATTCGCTGCGGTGAGGTGTGGGCGCTGGGCCGTAGCCAGCAAGTGAGATCGGCGGCCAGGACCAGCCGGCCGTCCGCCGCCCTCGGCAGCGGCACCGTCGCCAGGGCCCTTCGCAGCCGGGCGACATCGACCCGGCCCGCGGCAAGGGCGTCATAGAGCCCGCCGTGCCCGCGTCGGTGTTCGCCCACCAGCGACAGTTCCACCAGCGACCGGACCGGACCATCCGCACACAACACCGCGTCCGCAAGCTCGAACAACGCATCCGCACGCCTGGTCAGACAGGAGTAGAACGCACCCCGGAAGCGTGACAGTTCCGCAAACGGATCCACCCGGACAGCGTCATGCGACAGACTCATCCCCACGGCCTTCGTGCTGAGCGTTGTGTGTTCCTTGGTCGGATCACATGCTCAGCCGAAGGCCGCCTGCGTGCACCGCAGTTACCAGTCCGAGTGATCAAGTACGAGAGATCGTTCGGGCCCTGAGGTTAAAGATCAAG